>DASYBR010000025.1:0-8460 GCA_036500645.1 Mycobacterium sp.
GCGCCGATCTGCGCCCTGCGCTCGCCGCGGACCACGGCCGCGGTACCCCCGCCGGCGATCCGTCCGACCTGCAAAATCTTGGCGATCACACCGTGCGACGGATACCGGTCCTCGAGCCGGGGGGCGATCAGCAGCTGCCCCGATTCATTAGCCTGAGCAGCGTCGATTGCCGCCCGAGCGGCGTCGTCGAGCGCTATCGGCACCACCATTCCGGGCAACACGATGGTGTCGGTGACAAACAGCACCGGCACCGACTTGGCTTCAGCCATCAAATCCTCCAAAAGTTGAGTCTGATGCGCTTAACCCAGCCAAGCCTCTGTTTGTTCCCCAAGGCTTTGGCGTTCGCCGCTAGCGTGACGCCCTCACGTTGGCTATTCCCGACCGCCGCGCGAGCGTGTAACCAGCTTCACTCTCGGTGACGAGCGTGAAGCTAGCTTCACGCTGACGGTGAGACGGGTCCCAGGCGCCGCAGCTGCGTCACGTGCTCGCGGGAGAGCTCCTCGAGGCAGGTAACGCCGAGCAGCCGCATGGTGCGGATCACACCTTCCTCCAGGATTTCGATCGCGCGGCACACGCCCGCTTCACCGCCGGCCATCAAGCCATAGAGGTAGGCCCGCCCGACCAGCGTGCACCGGGCACCGAGCGCGATCGCCGCGACGATGTCGGCGCCCGACATGATGCCGGTGTCGAGCAGGATCTCGGTGTGCTCGCCCAGCTCACGGCTCACGGTGGGCAACAGGTGGAAAGGCACTGGGGCCCGGTCCAGTTGGCGCCCACCATGATTCGACAACACGATGCCGTCGACGCCACGGTCCACGACGGCGCGGGCGTCGTCCAGCGTCTGGATACCCTTGACCACGAGCTTGCCCGGCCACTGGGCCTTGATCCATTCCAGATCGTCGAACGTGAGGCTGGGGTCGAACATGGTGGTCAGATACTCCGCGACGGTCCCGGGCCAGCGATCCAGCGACGCAAACGCCAGCGGCTCGGTCGTCAACAGGTCGAACCACCATTTCGGGTGCGGCACCGCGTCCAGGATGGTGCGCAGCGTCAGCGTCGGTGGGATCGTCATGCCGTTGCGGTTGTCGCGCAACCGCGCCCCGGAGACCGGAACGTCGACGGTGGCCAGCAGGGTGTCGAAGCCGGCGTCGGCCGCACGCTGCACCAAGGCCATCGACCGCTCGCGATCGCGCCACATGTACAGCTGAAACCACTTCCGCCCTTGCGGGGCGGCGCTCACCAGGTCTTCGATCGCGCAGGTGCCCAGCGTGGACAACGAGAAGGGGATGCCGGCCTTGGCCGCCGCCCGGGCGCC
The DNA here is from genome assembly GCA_036500645.1 of Mycobacterium sp. Classification (GTDB taxonomy): domain Bacteria; phylum Actinomycetota; class Actinomycetes; order Mycobacteriales; family Mycobacteriaceae; genus Mycobacterium. Next base: position 1,316 of record DASYBR010000025.1, read on the forward strand.
GGCGATCTCGCCCTCGGTGTGCATCAGCCGGGTGAACCCGGTGGGCGCGATACCGAACGGCAGAGCGACCGGGTGTCCCAGCACATTCCAGCCGGCGGTCACATTCGTGACGTCACGCAGGATCGTCGGATGAAACTCGATGTCGCGGAACGCTTGTCGAGCGCGTCCGATGGACAGCTCATCCTCGGCGGCGCCGTCGGTGTAGTCGAACGCCGCCTTGGGAGTGCGTCGTTTGGCGATGCGCCGCAGATCGTCGATGGTGAAGGCGGCGTCGAGCCGGCGTTTGGTCGCGTTGAACTCGGGTCGTTTGAACTGGATCAGCGGTGCGAGGTCCCGCACTTTGGGCACTCGGCGGTGGACTGCCTCCCGTCGTTTGAATTCCATATGTGCAACCGTAGTCATATGGACTCCGCGGCCGACCCCTTCGAACTCGAGCGGTTTGTGGCGGCGCAAGAGCCGGTGTACCGCGACGTTATCGCCGAGCTGCGCGACGGACGAAAGCGCAGTCACTGGATGTGGTTCGTCTTCCCGCAGTTACGCGGCCTGGGCGGCAGCGCGATGGCGGCCCGTTATGGCATCTCCTCGCTCGAGGAGGCCGACGCGTACCTACGCCATCCCGTGCTCGGGCCGCGGCTGCGCGAGTGCACTCAACTGGTCAACGGCGTGCAGGGACGATCAATCGGGGAGATCTTTGGCTCTCCGGACGACCTCAAGCTGTGCTCGTCGATGACGCTGTTCGCCCGCGCCACCGACGACAATGAAGACTTCATCGCGTTGCTCGACAAGTTTTACGACGGCCGCCAAGACGAGCTCACGCTGCAGCGGCTGCCGGGTTAGACCGGGCTCAGGATCCGCCAGCCCTGCGCCTCGACGGTGACCGTGTCGACGACCTCCGGCGGCGGGGCCGCTGATCCGCCGATGACCTGTGCGCGCGCCGCGCCCACCTCCGACAGCACCACCCGCAGCGGCGCGTCGTCGAGGTTGAGCACAACCAGCAGAGCGTTGTCGCCGCTGCGCGTCTGATAGACGTAGTGCCGGTTGTCCAGCCGCAATGCGGTGGTCGACGCCGCGTGCAGCCACGGATGGCGACGACGAAGTCCGATCAGGTACTGGTGCAGTGCCCAGACGTCGGCGCCGAAAGAATCCAGCTGCAGTGGGGGAGTGCCGAACTCGGGACGCACCGCGTCGTCACCGCCGAACCGCTCCTCCTTGACGCCGCAAAAGCCCAGCTCGTCTCCGGCGTACACGCTGGGCACGCCACCGATCGTCAGCAGGATCACCAGCGCGTGGGCAAGATGCTTGGGGTTTTCGAGTCGGCTCGCAATGCGGGTGACGTCGTGATTGCCGATGAAAGTCAGGGGAGCGAAGTCGGCCAGAAAGTCGTTGTGCCGCTGCATCGCCCAGTCCAGCTCGAAGAAGTTGCCATCGTTCAGGCCGCTCCAGATGGCCTTCCACAACTCGTACTGGGTCGCCGAGTCGAAGCTGGCTGCCTTCACCACCGCCCCGTAGTCACCGTGGATGAGCTCGCCGACGAACCAGGCATCCGGGAACCGCTCCCGCACCCGCGGCAAGGTGGACGCCCAGAAATGTGGTGGCACAGCGTAAGCCGCATCGAGGCGCCAGCCGTCGGCGCCGCGCCCCAGCCAGTGCGCCATCACGTCCACGGTGTAGTCGACCACTTCGGGGTTGTCGTGGTTGAGGGTGATCAGCCCGGAATGGCCCTCGAATGTGTGAAAGCGACCCGGGCGCCCGCGAAACCAGCGGGCGGCCGCGTCGTTGTCGGAGACCTCGCGATAACGCGGGAAGTCCTCCCCGACGTGGTTGAACACGCCGTCGAGCAGTACCCGCAGGCCGCGGCGATGCGCCTCGGCGACCAGATGGTCGAAATCGTCGTCATCACCGAGCCGGGGATCGATGCGGTAATGGTCGGTGGTGTCGTAACCGTGTGTGCGCGAGTCGAAAATCGGCCCCAGCGCAAGCCCCGACGCGCCCAGTTCGATGGCATGATCCAACCAGCCGACGAGCCGCCGCAGCCGGTGTTCACCCGGTTGCGGCGGCTCAGACGACGGCCCCGATGATTCCGGAAAAGCGCCGACGAACCCCAGGGGATAGACCTGCCACCAGATCGCGTGTTCTATCCAGGCTGGGGCTCTCACGCCACCACGTTAGCCAACGGCCGTCAGCGTCTGGGCGGCGACGATCGCTTGAGCCACCCCGGCAACGATCGCGGCGGCCTTCAACGACTCCTGGATGCCCTCTCGACTGACACCCGCTTCACGCAGCGTGTGCTCGTGGGCGGTCACGCAGTCCGGACACCCGTTGATCGATGACACCGCGAAACACCACAGTTCGAAGTTGGCCTTTTGGACGCCGGGATTGGCGATGATGTTCATTCGCAATCCCGCACGCAGGTCGTCGTACTTGCCCTCGAGGAAGCCGCGGCCACGGTAGAACACGTTGTTCATGGCCATGATCGACGCCGCGCCCAGCGCCGCCTGGTACGCCTCGGCGGACAGGATGTCGGCCGCCTCGGCACCAATCTCGGCCAGTACCTGCGTGTTCCGCGTCGCCGCGGCGCTGGCCAACAGGGTGCCCCAGAGCTGCTCCTCGTTGAGTTCGGTGCTACGCGCGATCGAACCCAGGTTGAGCTTCAGGTCCTTGGCGTACTCGGGTAGCGCCTCTTTCAGATTCTCTATGCCCATCTCGCCTCCTAACAGTTCTTTCGTTTACCGGCCCTGAATCAGGCTGAGGCCTTGAGCAATTCCGCGGCGTCCAGCGTCGGGTCGCCTTTGCGCCAGTTGCAAGCGCACAGTTCGTCCGATTGCAGTGCGTCCAAGACCCGCAGCACTTCCTCGACGTTTCGGCCCACGGATCCGGCGGTGACCGAAACGAATTGGATCTCGTTGTTCGGGTCGACGAGGAAGGTCGCCCGGTCGGCCACGCCCTCGGCGTTCAGAACGCCGGTGGCCAGGCTGAGCTCCCGCTTGATGTCCGAGAGCATCGGAAACGGCAGCTTCTTCAGGTCGTCGTGCTGCGCACGCCAATTGAAGTGCACGAATTCGCTGTCGATCGAAACTCCGAGCACCTGTGCGTCGCGGTCTTCGAACTCATCGTTCAGCTTGCCGAACGTCGCGATCTCGGTCGGGCACACGAAGGTGAAGTCCTTGGGCCAGAAGAAGACAACGCGCCACTTGCCGTCGTGGTCCTCGCTGGTGACCGTGCTGAAGTAGTCGCCAGGCTCGTTGGCATCGACCTTGGACAGATCGCCGGCGATCAGCGCGGTGAGCTCGTAGGCGGGGAACTGGTCGCCGATGGTCAGCAGAGGCATATCGCTCCTTTTTGGATTTAGTCAAGATTAGCTTTCGTTCCCTATATTGCCGCGTACCCTGTCTGAAGTAAAGGTGATATGTCCCACTGGAGTTATAGGTATGTCCGATAAGAGTTATCAGCCGACTATCGCCGGCCTTCGCGCGTTTGTCACCGTTGCCGAGAAGCGTCAATTCAGCAGCGCTGCAACCACTCTCGGAGTGAGCCAGTCGACGTTGTCGCAGGCGCTGACGGCGCTGGAGGCCGGCCTGGGCACCCGGCTGATCGAGCGGTCGACACGACGCGTCTTCTTGACGGCGGCGGGGACGGAACTCCTGCCGCGCGCGCAAGCCGTCATCGAGGCCGCGGACGCGTTCAACGCAGCAGCCGCCGGGTCATCCGACCCGCTACGGACGGGCATCCGGCTGGGATTGATTCCGACCGTGGCCCCCTACGTGCTGCCGACCATCTTGGCGGGGCTTGCTGAGGAACTGCCCGAGCTGACGGTGCGGGTGATCGAGGACCAAACCGAACGGTTGTTGACGGTGCTGCGCGAAGGTGCGCTGGATGCGGCGCTGATCGCCTTGCCCGCCGACACGGTCGGGGTCACCGAGATCGGCATCTATGACGAGGATTTCGTGCTCGCACTGCCGCCCGGTCACCCGCTGTCGGACAAACGGCGGGTACCGACGACGGCGCTGGCCGACCTACCGCTGCTGTTGCTGGATGAGGGCCATTGCCTGCGGGATCAGGCGCTCGACGTGTGCCACAAGGCGGGCGTCCGAGCGGAGCTGGCCAATACCCGGGCGGCCTCACTGGCGACTGCGGTCCAGTGCGTGACCGGCGGTCTGGGGGTGACGCTGATTCCGCAGAGCGCCGTGCCGGTCGAGGCGGTTCGCAGCCGTCTTGGGCTCGCCCAGTTCGCCGCGCCGCGACCGGGCCGGCGGATCGGTTTGGTTTTTCGCTCTTCGAGCGGCCGCGACGAGTCCTACCGCCGGCTCGCCGCGACCATCGGCACCTTGATCAGCAGCCGCCACGAGGTCCGGCTGGTCAAGTAGGTTCTGCCTATGGAGAAGGTGATCGCGGTGTTGATGCGGCCCGACGCGGATGACGAGTGGTGCGCGCGCCAGCGAGGGCCCGTCGCCGACGCGCTGCTGGGGCTCGGCGTGCAGGGGTTGTCCGTCAACGTCCGCGATGGCGCGGTGCGCCACTCACTGATGACGCTCACCACCCTGGACCCTCCGGTCGCCGCGGTGGTCAGCATGTGGACCCAGCAATGCTACGGCGAGCAGATGACCGCGGCGCTCGAACTGCTCGCGCAGGAGTGTGAGCAGCTCGGCGCGTATCTGGTCACCGAATCGATACCACTCCGGCCGTCCGCTATCGAACCCGGCTCGCGCACAACGGGTTTGGCTAACATCGCGTTACTCCGCCGGCCACCCGGCCTGGACCAGGCCGGCTGGCTGAACCGATGGCAGCGCGACCACACCTCCGTCGCGATCGAAACGCAGTCGATATTCGGCTACACCCAGAATTGGGTGGTACGCACCCTCACTCCCGAAGGCCCGGGAATCGACGCCATCGTCGAAGAGTTGTTCCCCGCGGGAGCGATCACCGATCTCAAGGCATTTTTTGGAGCTGCGGACGACAACGACCTGCAGGACCGGTTGGGCCGGATGGTCGCCAGCACGGCGGCATTCGGCGCTAACGAGAACATCGACACCGTGCCGACCAGTCGTTACGTCTTGAAGACACCGTTCAACGATTAGGAACTCACATGACAACACTGGACGACGCCGTCGCATTGGCTTCGACGGAGAGCGGTCTGGCAGTAGTGTCCACCGTTCGCGCCGACGGGACGGTGCAGGCGTCACTGGTCAACGTCGGCCGGTTGCCGCACCCGGACTCCGGTGAGCCGGTTCTGGGGTTCACCACCTACGGGAAGGTCAAACTCGCCAACCTGCGCGAGCGGCCCCAACTCGCCGTCACATTCCGCAACGGGTGGCAATGGGCGACCGTCGAGGGCCGCGCGGAGCTGGTCGGCCCGGACGACACGCAGCCCTGGCTGGCCGACGGCGACCGGTTGCGACTGCTGCTCCGCGAGGTGTTCACCGCGGCGGGCGGCAGCCACGACGACTGGGACGAGTACGACCGGGTGATGGCGCGGGAGCGGCGCGCCGTGGTGCTGATCGCCCCCACCCGCGTCTACAGCAACGGCTGAGCAGCCGCGCGTTAGGCTGCAGCCGTGCTGCTGCAGATCAACGACCAGAATCGGGTGCGCACCCTCACCCTGAACCGACCCGAAACGCTCAACGCGTTCAACGAGGCGCTCTACGACGCCACCGCCGAGGCACTGCTCGCCGCCGCAGGCGATCCGGAGGTCGCGGTCGTGTTGCTGACCGGAAGCGGGCGTGGCTTTAGCGCGGGCACCGATCTCGGCGAGATGCAGGCCCGGATCGCCGACCCGGACTTCACCCCGGGCAAGCACGGCTTCCCTGGACTGATCGATGCGCTCAGCGCATTCCCGAAACCGTTGATCTGCGCGGTCAATGGCGTCGGCGTGGGGATCGGGACCACCATCCTCGGGTATGCCGACCTGGCATTCATGTCGTCGACCGCCCGCCTGAAGTGTCCGTTCACCAGCCTGGGCGTGGCGCCGGAAGCGGCCTCGTCATACCTGCTGCCGCAACTGGTGGGCCGGCAGAACGCCGCCTGGCTGTTGATGTCCTCGGAATGGATCGACGCCGCGGAAGCCCTGCGGATGGGTTTGGTCTGGCGGGTGTGCGAACCCGAGGAGTTGCTGCCCGAAGCCCGACGCCACGCCGAAATCCTTGCCTCGCGGCCGATTTCAAGCCTGACGGCGGTCAAGCACACGATGGTCGACCCCGTTCGTCCGGGGATCGCGGCGGCGACCGCGCGGGAGAACGCTCATTTCGCCGAACTGATGGGCGGCCAGGCCAACGCCGCCGCGCTGGCCGATTTCAGCCAGGGTCGGCGCGGCTAACCGATCGACGGGGCGGGCTCGCGGGCGTCTTCCGACTTCGACGCGGCGAGAATCGCCCGCAGCGTGCGACGGCAGCGCCCGCAGTCACCCCCGGCTCCGCATGCGGCGGCGATCTCCTTGGAGGTGGACGCACCCTGCGCGACCACCTCGCACACTGTATGGGTGGTCGCCCCGACGCACAGGCACACGTACATCAGCACGTCTCCGGCAGGCAGGCGATCGTCCGTGTAGGCCGCATAATTAGATGAGTCTAACCTAACTCGATTAGTGGAGTCTAACCTAAGTTTGCATACCCCAACTTGCGCAGACGACACACTGAGCACAGCCAATCCTTGCTGGAAGATTCGAAACGCGCGTGGCAAAGTCGCTGCTACGGACGAGCACGGTGTACAACAGCCCAGCGCACCTGCAATGAGCCGACCTGACAGCCTGCACACCCAAAAGGAGTGACCATGCAAGGGGATCCCGATGTTCTGCGGCTGCTCAACGAGCAGTTGACCAGCGAGCTCACCGCCATCAACCAGTACTTCCTGCACTCCAAGATGCAGGACAACTGGGGTTTCACCGAGTTAGCTGAGCACACGCGGGCGGAGTCTTTCGACGAGATGCGACACGCCGAGGCGATCACCGACCGCATCCTGTTGCTCGACGGGTTGCCGAACTACCAGCGCCTGTTCTCCCTCCGCATCGGCCAGACGATTCGCGAGCAGTTCGAGGCCGACCTGGCCATCGAGTACGAGGTGATGGAGCGGCTCAAGCCCGGCGTGATCATGTGCCGGCAGAAGCAGGACAGCACGAGCGCCTTCCTGCTCGAGCAGATCATCGCCGACGAGGA
>DASYBR010000026.1:0-6264 GCA_036500645.1 Mycobacterium sp.
GGTGGTTTGGTCTCGCCGTAGTGAGCGACCTCGGCCACACACAACTCCACCTCGTAAGGCTTGGCCTGCTCGGTGAAGATGGTGCCCAGCGTCTGGGCGTACACATTAGCCAGCTGCCGACCGGTGACGTCACGGCGGTCGTAGGCGTAGCCCCGAGTGTCGGCGAACTGAATCCCACCGCGGCGCAGATTGTCGAATTCGTTGAATCGCCCGACGGCTGCGAAGCCGACCCGGTCATAAAGCTCACTGACTTTCTGAAGCGAACGCGACGGGTTCTCAGCGACGAACAGCACGCCCCCGGAGTAGGCCAGCGCCACCACGCTGCGGCCCCGGGCGATGCCCTTTCGCGCAAGCTCGCTGCGTTCCCGCATCGCCTGTTCGGGCGATATGAAGTACGGAAAACTCATGAGTCACTTCCCCCGCGCTCCGCGTCAGGACCGAAAGTGTCTGCACGGGAACGTCTTTCGATGACTTCGCGTGCCAGCTCGGCGATGCGCTGCTCGGGAACGTTGGCGGCGCCGTCGGCGCCGATGGTGACTGCGGTCGGGTAGATTCCACGGACCAGATCCGGACCACCGGTGGCGGAATCGTCGTCGGCCGCGTCGTAGAGCGACTCGACGGCGACACGCAGCCCTGAATCCGCGTCGGTCACTTGCGAATACAGCTTCTTGATAGACGATTTCGCGAAAATCGACCCAGAACCGACCGACTGGTAGCCCTCCTCCTCCAGGTTCCAGCCGCCGGCAGCGTCGAACGAGACGATGCGACCGGCCTTCTCAGGGTCCGGGTCGTCGATGTCGAAACCTGCGAGCAGCGGCAGCGCCACCAAACCCTGCATCGCGGCGGCGAGGTTGCCGCGCACCATGATCGCCAGCCGGTTCACCTTCCCGGCGAAGGTCAGCGGCACCCCCTCGAGCTTCTCGTAGTGCTCGAGCTCGACGGCGTAGAGGCGGGCGAATTCGACCGCGATGGCCGCGGTGCCGGCGATCCCGGTCGCGGTGTAGTCGTCGGTGATGTACACCTTCTGCACATCGCGCCCTGCGATCATGTTGCCCTGCGTGGAGCGCCGGTCGCCGGCGATGACAACGCCGCCGGGATGCTTCAGCGCAACGATGGTGGTGCCATGCGGCAGCGTCGCAGGGCCGGGCCCCGCGGTACCGGTGCCCGCGGGCAGCAGCTCGGGGGCCTCACGGCGCAAGAAGTCCGAAAAAGAGGAAAGACCGCCAAAGGCGGTTCCGGGAAGTGGTGAGTGGGTGGCCAGGCGATCGCGAAACGGCCAGGTCACTGTCCGCCCTTTTGGACGTACGCGCGGACGAAGTCTTCAGCGTTCTCTTCCAGAACATCGTCGATCTCGTCGAGCAGGTCGTCGGTCTCCTCGGTCAGCTTCTCGCGACGCTCCTGGCCCGCGGCCGTGCTGGCGGTGGGGTCGTCGTCGTCGCCACCACCACCGCCGCGCTTGGTCTGCTCCTGGGCCATTGCTGCCTCCTGCAATGTCATCGGCCGTGAAAAACACGACCGTCGGTTTCTCCACCCTACCGGTAGATACGGTTGTTCCCCTGGGTAACGAGGCTCACGTGGTCAGTTGTTCCACCAGCTCGGCGGCGCTGTGCACCGAATCGAGCAGCGCGCCGACGTGCGCCTTGCTGCCCCGCAGCGGCTCCAGCGTCGGGATGCGGACCAACGAGTCGCCACCCAGGTCGAAGATCACCGAATCCCAGCTGGCGGCGGCGATGTCTGCTCCGAAGCGGCGCAGGCATTCGCCGCGGAAATAGGCCCGGGTGTCGGTCGGCGGGCTGTCCACCGCGTTGATCACCTGCTGTTCGCTGACCAGTCGCTTCATCGAGCCGCGCGCCACCAGCCGGTTGTAGAGCCCCTTGTCCAGCCGGACATCGGAGTACTGCAAATCGACCAGGTGCAGCCGCGGCGCCGACCAACTCAGGTTCTCCCGGTGCCGGAAACCCTCCAGTAGCCGCAGCTTGGCCGGCCAGTCCAGCAATTCGGCGCACTCCATCGGGTCGCGCTCGAGTTGATCGAGCACGTGCGCCCAGGTCTCCACGACGTCGGCCGCCCGCGCGTCGTGGTCGCGGCCGTCGACCAGCTTGGCCACCCGGTCCAGATAAATCCGCTGCAGCGCAAGGCCGGTCAGCTCGCGACCGTCGGCCAGCGCGACGGTGGCGCGCAGCGAGGGATCGCGGCTGATCGCGTGCACCGCGTGCACCGGTCGGGCCAACGCCAAATCGGTCAGGTCGATCCCGTAGGCCGCGCCCTCTTCGATCAGGTCGAGCACCAGCGCCGTCGAGCCGAGTTTCAGATACGTCGACGTCTCGGCGAGGTTGGCGTCGCCGATGATGACGTGCAGCCGCCGGTAGCGGTCTGCGTCGGCATGCGGCTCGTCACGGGTATTGATGATGCCGCGTTTCAGGGTCGTCTCCAGCCCGACCTCGACCTCGATGTAGTCCGCGCGCTGGGACAACTGGAAGCCCGGCTCGTCGCCGGCGGGCCCAATTCCGACCCGGCCGGAGCCGGTGATCACCTGACGGGACACCAGGAACGGCGTCAGCCCGGCGATGACGGCCGAAAACGGCGTCTGGCGGCTCATCAGATAGTTCTCGTGCGACCCGTAGGAGGCGCCCTTGCCGTCGACGTTGTTCTTGTACAGCTGCAGCTTGGCGGCACCCGGCACGCTGGCCACGTGCCGCGCGGCGGCCTCCATCACCCGCTCGCCGGCCTTGTCCCAGATCACCGCGTCCAGCGGATCGGTGCACTCCGGTGCGGAATACTCCGGGTGCGCGTGGTCGACGTAAAGCCGCGCGCCGTTGGTCAAGATCATGTTGGCGGCACCGACCTCGTCCGCGTCGACGACCGGCGGTGGGCCGGCCGAGCGGCTGAGGTCGAATCCGCGGGCATCCCGCAGCGGTGATTCCACCTCGTAGTCCCAGCGAGTGCGTTTGGCGCGCTGAATGCCGGCGGCGGCCGCATAGGCCAGCACCGCCTGCGTCGATGTCAGGATCGGGTTAGCGGTCGGGTCCGACGGCGATGAAATGCCGTACTCGACCTCCGTCCCGATAATCCGTTGCATGCTCTCAAGCCTAGGCGCGACCACGATGTGGGCCGAGATCGGCCTGTTGTGCGGGTAACGGCGAGGGGGCAAACCGGTGAATCGGCCGTAACCCGGCCCCACAACGCGGGACACGTCATTGACGCAGGTGAAAGTAGTGATTACCTTCACCCTGATGTCTAGTGACGCGCTACGCGACCCCTCGATCGGTTTGTCCGGAAAACGCTATGGCGAAGTTCTTCTGGTGACGCCGGGCGAGGCGGGGCCGCAAGCCACCGTCTACAACAGCTATCCGCTCAACGATTGTCCGGCCGACTTGTGGTCGGCGCTTGACGCGAAGGCCATAGCGACCGAAAACGGTGCTGCCACAGCACTTCTCAACGGACCCCGGTACTGGCTGATGAACTCCATCGAAAAGGTGCCCCAGGGCCCGAAGATCGTCAAAAACTTCGGCGGCATCGAGATGCAGTTGCAGGCCACGGTGCTGCTGACCGCGATGAACCCGGCGCCCTACACCGCAAACCAGGTCAACCGTCACACCGCCTTCACATTCAACGCCGCTGAAGAGGTCTACGAATTGCAGGATCCCGCTTTCCGGCGTTGGGTGATGCAGACCTGGAGCCAGATCGTCGATCCCAATCTGTCGCGGGCCGACCTGCGAAACCTCGGCGACCGGCTTAACTTGCCAGACGGATGGACCTACAAACCACGAATTCTGGAAACCCCGTTGCGCATCGACACCACCAGCCGCGCGGCACTGGTTTTGCAGGACGACCTGACCAACAGCTATTCGCTGATCACCGACTGACCCTGCCGAATCCCGTCGTCGAGACTTAAACCACGGCGCCCACGGTCGGCGTGTCGTGTCCGTGGTTTAAGTGTCGGTGCAGGCGTATCCGTACTTACAGGTACTGGCCGAGGTTGGACTCGGTGTCGATGGCCCGCGACGCGCTCGAGCTCTTGCCGGTGACCAGGGTGCGGATGTAGACGATCCGTTCGCCCTTCTTGCCCGAAATCCGTGCCCAGTCATCGGGATTGGTGGTGTTGGGCAGGTCCTCGTTCTCGGCGAACTCGTCGACGATCGAATCGAGCAGGTGCTGGATGCGCAGACCCGGCTGGCCGGTCTCCAGCACCGACTTGATCGCGTTCTTCTTGGCGCGGTCGACGACATTCTGGATCATCGCACCGGAGTTGAAGTCCTTGAAGTACATAACTTCTTTGTCGCCGTTGGCGTAGGTGACTTCCAAGAACCGGTTGTCGTCGATCTCGGCGTACATCCGGTCGACGACCTTTTCGATCATCGCCTTGATGCACAGCGAGCGGTCGTCGCCGAATTCGGCCAAGTCGTCGGCGTGCACCGGCAGCGTCTCGACAAGGTACTTCGAGAAGATGTCCTGCGCCGACTCGGCGTCCGGGCGCTCGATCTTGATCTTCACGTCGAGGCGGCCGGGCCGCAGGATCGCCGGGTCGATCATGTCCTCCCGGTTGGAGGCGCCGATCACGATGACGTTCTCCAGGCCCTCCACGCCGTCGATCTCGCTCAGCAGCTGTGGCACGACCGTCGTCTCGACGTCGGACGAAACTCCGGTACCGCGGGTGCGAAAGATCGAGTCCATCTCGTCGAAGAACACGATCACCGGCGTGCCTTCGGACGCCTTCTCACGAGCCCGCTGGAAAATCAGCCGGATGTGACGTTCGGTCTCACCGACGAACTTGTTCAGCAGCTCGGGGCCCTTGATGTTCAAAAAGTACGACTTGGCCTCGCGGGCGTCGTCGCCGCGTACTTCGGCCATCTTCTTGGCCAGCGAGTTGGCAACGGCCTTGGCGATCAACGTCTTACCGCAGCCGGGCGGGCCGTAGAGCAGCACACCCTTGGGTGGGCGCAGCGCGTATTCGCGGTACAGCTCCTTGTGCAGGAACGGCAGTTCCACGGCGTCACGGATCTGCTCGATCTGCCGGCCCAGCCCACCGATGTCGTCGTAGGTGACGTCCGGCACCTCTTCCAGCACCAGGTCCTCGACTTCGGCCTTGGGAATGCGTTCGAACGCATACCCCGCCTTGGTGTCGACCAGTAGCGAGTCGCCGGGACGCAGCTTGCGGGGCCGCTGGTCGTCGTTGAGAGCGTCGGGGTGGCCGTCGGGCAGATCCTCGGCGACCAGCGGGTCGGCGAGCCACACGATGCGTTCCTCGTCGGCGTGTCCGACGACCAGGGCCCGGTGCCCGTCGTTGAGAATCTCGCGCAGCGTGGAGATTTCACCGACCGATTCGTAGGTGCCGGCCTCGACGACAGTTAAAGCCTCGTTGAGCCGAACCGTCTGACCCTTCTTCAAAGACGTGACTTCGATGTTGGGCGAGCATGTCAGGCGCATCTTGCGCCCGGAGGTGAACACGTCGATGGTGTCGTCGTCGTGCGTCGCCAGCAACACGCCGTAGCCGCTCGGCGGCTGACCGAGCCGGTCGACCTCTTCGCGCAGCGCCAGCAGCTGCTGCCGGGCCTCCTTGAGCGTTTCCATCAATTTGGAGTTACGCGCGGCGAGCGAATCGATTCGGGCTTCAAGCTGGTGAATATCGCGGGGACTGCGCGCGGCGCTCTGCGTTCCGACGGCGTTCTCGAGCTGCTCACGCAATATCGCTGCCTCGCGCCGGAGCTCTTCCAACTCGGGCGTGTCCTCACCGGACAGGTCTGGGTCGCGCGGGCTACCGAACGTTTCGCGCTCTGACTCACCCATGGTGCGCTCCTTTCCCGCTACCGGAGGTGGTGCGGTGGATACCTCAACGCTACCGGCGATTTGCAATTCATGCGGGAACTCGAAATGGGGCACACTGGCATCAGCGTTAACATCATGTTGAACCTGCCTGATCGAGAGGACATCTGTGACCTTGAAATTCCTAGCCACAGGCGTGGCGGCTGTCGCCGCAATCGGCGCGGCGGCTGCGGGTGTGACGTGCATTGCATCTGTTACCGCCACGTTGCCTCAGGTTCAGCCGGTCGTTTTCAGCGCGCCGTTGCCCTTGGACCCGGTCGTGCCCGGCGCCGATGTGCCCACGCCCGACCAATTGGTCACCCTGCTCAACAGCCTGCAGGACCCGAGCGTGCCGTTCGCCAGCAAGAGCAATCTGGTCCAGGGCGGGATCGGCGGCGTCGAGGGCCACTTCGCCGACAAGAAACTGCAGCAAGCCGCCGCCAAGGGCAGCCTGCCGCTGAC
>DASYBR010000027.1:0-7262 GCA_036500645.1 Mycobacterium sp.
GCACCGGCCACCATCGAGCCCAGGTCCAGGCTGACGACGGTCTTGTCACGCAGGCTCTCGGGCACGTCGCCGGCGACGATGCGCTGGGCAAGGCCTTCCACGATCGCCGTCTTGCCGACGCCGGGCTCGCCGATCAGCACCGGGTTGTTCTTGGTGCGACGGCTCAGCACCTGCACCACGCGGCGAATCTCGTTGTCGCGCCCGATGACCGGGTCGAGTTTGCCCTCGCGGGCGCGGGCCGTCAGGTCGGTGGAGTACTTCTCCAGCGCCTGATACGTCGCCTCGGGATCGGGGTTGGTGACACGGGCGCTGCCACGGACTTTGATGAACGCGTCCCGCAACGCCTGCGGTGAGGCGCCGTGTCCGGTCAGCAGCTTTGCGACATCGGAGTCGCCGGTGGCCAGCCCCACCATCAGGTGCTCGGTGGAGACGTACTCGTCGTCCATCTCGGTGGCCAGCTGCTGAGCGGTGGTAATGGCCGCCAGCGATTCACGGGACAGCTGCGGCTGCGAGCTGGAGCCGCTGGCCTGCGGCAGCCGGTCCACGATGCGTTCCGCCTCGGTGCGGATGGTAGCGGGCTCGACGCCGACAGCCTCTAGCAGCGGCGCGGCGATCCCGTCGTTCTGCGTCAGCAGCGCAAGTAGCAGATGGGCCGGCCTGATCTCGGGATTACCGGCGGCCGAAGCCGCCTGCAGGGCCGACGTCAGGACCGCTTGCGTCTTGGTTGTCGGGTTGAAAGAGTCCACGAACTGCCTCCGTTCGACCGAAAGTCGGGGGTAGGGAAAATGCTTGTCGCCTTGTCCAACGCCGTCAAGGTTGAGTGTGTTCCGCTCAAGTTCAAAATTTATGAAAGCATTTTCTCGCGATTGGAGCCATCTACTCCGGCCTCGCGCCGCCGCCGCGTCGGGTGGCCCGCCCTGCGGCGAGCTTAGAATCGGGGCCCGTGGGCCTTGACGACTCCGAAGCGTTGCGGGTGCTGCGCGACGCCTTCAAGCAGGACAACGCGGGCCCGGCGGCCAGTGCCAGCGAACTCGTTCACCGGTTCTACACCCACTGGTTCGCCCTCGACGGTTCGGTGCGCGACCTGTTTCCCCCGGAAATGAGCGGCCAACGGGCCGCCTTCGGCAAGGCGCTGCACTGGGTCTACGGCGAACTGGTCGACCAGCGCGCCCAGGAGCCGGTCGCCTTTCTCGCCCAGTTGGGCCGGGATCACCGCAAATACGGCCTGGTACCAAGCCATTACGACACGTTGCGCCACGCACTGCTGGCGACGTTGCGGACGCACCTGGGTGCCGCCTGGACCGATGCCGTCGATGAGGCTGCCACGCAGTCGCTGAATCTCATCACCGGGGTGATGAGCGGCGCCGCGGACGCCGACGAGGGGCCCGCCTGGTGGGACGGCACGGTTATCGAACACACGCGCGTGTCCCGCGATCTCGCGGTTGTCCGCCTGCAACTGGACCGGCCGATGCACTATCACCCCGGCCAGTACGTCAACGTCCACATTCCGCAATGCCCGCGCCGCTGGCGCTACCTGTCCCCCGCCATACCGGCGGATCCGGGCGGCGGCATCGAGTTCCACGTCCGAGTGGTCCCCGGAGGGTTGGTCAGCACCGCCATCACCAACGAGACCCAGCCCGGCGACCGCTGGCGGCTGTCCAGCCCGCACGGCGGCCTGCGGGTCGACAGGGAGGGCGGGGACGTGCTGATGGTCGCCGGCAGCACCGGGCTGGCACCACTGCGGACGCTGATCATGGACCTCAGCCGCTTCGCGGTGAACCCCCGCGTACACCTGTTCTTCGGTGCCCGCTATCGCTGCGAGCTCTATGACCTGCCCACCCTGTGGCAGGTGGCCTCACACAATCCCTGGCTGTCGGTCTCGCCGGTCTCGGAATACACCGCCGACCCGGCGTGGGCCGTCGACTACCCCGACGTCACACCGCCGCGGGGCCTGCACGTGCGCCAAACCGGCCAGTTGCCCGACGTGGTAACCAAATACGGCAGCTGGGGCGACCGGCAAATCCTGATCTCCGGCGGGCCGGCGATGGTCCAGGCGACCAAGGCCGCCCTGGTCGCCAAAGGTGCTCCGCCCGAACGTATTCAGCACGATCCACTGTCTAGATGAGGGGTAAGCATGGACATCGTCACCCTGCGCGATCCGGCGTCATCGGTGGCCGCGCAGTTCGTTCCCGAGGCCGGCATGATCGGGACTTCGCTCAGCGACGCCGGCGTTGAGCTACTCGGGCAACGCCGCGGCCTTCAGGCCTACCTCAGCGCGGGCAAGACGATGGGAATCCCGATCCTGTACCCGTGGGCAAATCGATTGGGCGACAACACCTATACCGCACAGGACGTGACCGTGACCCTGACGCCGGGGCAGAACCGCGTCCGGGCCGACCCCAACGGCCTGCCCATTCACGGCGTCTTGGCCGCCTACCCCGGTTGGCGGGTGACGGCCGAGACGGACAACGAGTTGATTGCCGAGGTGGATTTCGGCGCCGATCCCCAACTGTTGGAAAGCTTTCCGTATCCGCATGTGCTGGCCGTTGCGGTCCGGTTGGCCCAACGCACGTTGACGGTCCGCGCCACGGTCACCGCTACCGGCGATCGGGCGGTCCCCCTCTGCTTTGGATTTCACCCCTACCTACGCCTACCGGACGTGGCCCGCGCCGACTGGATCATCGAGACGCCGCCGCTGCGGCACCTGGGCCTCGACGACCGGGGCCTGCCCACCGGCGAAACCTCCGAGCAGCCTGCGAAATCAGAACTGCTGGGCGACAAGGGATTTGATGACGCCTACGACCAAGTGCACGATGGTGCGGTGTTCGCCGTGTCCGGTGGCGGACGCCGCCTCGAGGTGCACTTCGAACACGGTTATTCGGCGACGCAGATCTTTGCGCCGCCGTCGGAGGACCTGGTGTGCTTCGAACCGATGACCGCACCAACCGACGCCTTAAGCCGCGGCGGCTACCGGTGCGCGCGTCCGGGTGAACCGGCGATCGCCCAGTTCTCGATAAAGGTCTAGCGGGACTTGCGGGGCTGCCACACCACCAGCGCGGTGCTCTTAGGCACCACCGCGACGTCGCGGCGCTGGTTGGCGCGCAATACGGCTATTTCCTCGGCCATTTCCTTGAGCCGCTGCTGAAGCGCCCCAACCTGATTGGTCAGCTCGATGATGCGTTTGATGCCCGCCAGGTTGACCCCCTCGTCCTGGGACAGCCGCTGCACCTCGCGCAGCAGCTCGACGTCATTCTGCGAATAACGCCGTCCCCCACCGGAAGTCCGGCGCGGACTCACCAGGCCGAGGCGGTCGTAGGTGCGCAGGGTCTGCGCGTGCATGCCGGCCAGCTCGGCGGCCACAGAGATCAAAAAGGTCCGGGCCTCGGACTCCCGCGAGTTCTTCGCCATCAGCGATTACCCGCCCATCCGGACCGTGGGTCGAATCCGCTGGCCCGCTCCGCGGCCGCGTACGCCTCCAGCGCCTCCTGCGCGGTGCCCTCTACGTTCGGCGGCACGGCCACCTTGACGGTGACCAGCAAGTCGCCGTTGCCGCCGCTGCGCTTGGGCACGCCCCGGCCGCGCACCCGCAGGATGCGCCCGTCGGAGGTGCCCTTGGGCACCTTGACGCCGACCTTGCCGTCCAGCGTGGGCACCGAAATCGTTGAGCCCAGGGCCAATTCGGTGAAGCTCACGGGAACGGTCACGGTGAGGTCGTCGCCATCGCGGCCAAAGACCTTGTCGGGCCGCACATGTACCGTCACGTACAGGTCACCCGAGGGGGCACCGCGCAGACCGGCTTCACCCTGCCCGGGCAGCCGAATGCGTTGCCCGTCCTCGACACCCGGCGGGATCCGGACGTTGATGGTGCGGGTGCGGGTGGTGACGCCGGTGCCCTTGCACTCGTCGCAGGGGTGCTCGATGATCGAGCCGCTGCCCCGGCAATCGGTGCAGGGCTCCGAGAAACCGAACGCACCCTGGTTGCGGTTGATCACACCGGAGCCGTTGCAGGTGGGACACACCTTCGGGCTGGTTCCCGGGCGCGCGCCGCTGCCATGGCAATTGGTGCACGGGGCCGGGCTGGTCAGCCGCAGCGGCATCGCCACGCCTTTGGCGGCCTCGACGAAATCCAGCTGGGTCTCGGTCTCGAGGTCGTTGCCGCGGCGCGGCCGGCTCGGACGGGCGCCGGCGCCGCGTCCGAACAATCCGCCGAACAGGTCACCGATGTTGGCGCCGCCACTCTTACCCGCGGCGTCGAACAAATCGTTGAGGTTGAATTCGGCGCCATCACCACCGGCACCGAATCCGCCGAAACCCCCGCCGTCGAAGCGGCGCCCGCCGAAACCGCCGCCCGCGAACAGGCGGCGGGTTTCGTCGTACTCCTTGCGCTTGGTCGGATCCGACAACACGTTGTGTGCCTCCGACACCGCTTTGAATCGTTCGCCGGCGGCCGGATTGTCGGGATTGGCGTCCGGGTGCAAGTCACGCGCTAGCTTGCGGTAGGCGCGCTTGATCTCCTCGGGAGTGGCGTCAGAGGAGACGCCCAGCTCCTTGTAGAAGTCCTTTTCGACCCATTCACGCTGGGCCATACCGCGTCACCCCCTCTCACCTTTCTTTTCTTTTGTTTATGTCTGTTCTCTTGATTTGATTGTGTGGTCTATTCACCTGACGCGTCGACGTTTTCGTCGGAGTTGGTCGGCTCGGTTTCGGTAGCGCTTGCTGCGGACTCGCCGGCCGTGGCCGTCTCGTCGCCCGCGACCGTGTCGACGACACCGACCAGGGCGTGGCGCAAGACGTTCTCGCCGAGCCGGTAGCCCTGCCGCATGACAGTGCCGATGACCGGCTTGGAGCCCTCGCCGCCGTCGCCCTCGTGCTGCACGGCCTCGTGCAACACCGGGTCGAAGTCTTCGCCTTCCTCACCGAACGCGGTCAGGCCGAGCCCGGACAGCGCGGCGTCCAACTTGTCGGCCACCGATTTCAACGGACCGGAATCCAGGTCGCCATGCTTGCGGGCACGGTCGAGATCGTCCAGCACGCCTAGCAATTGGTTCACGACGGCGGCCTTGGCCCGATCCGCCGCGGCCTGCTGGTCGCGCAGCGCCCGCTTGCGATAGTTGGCGAAGTCGGCCTGGACCCGTTGCAGATCGGCGGTCAGCTCGGCGACTTTGCCGGCTGACTCGCCACCTACGGGCCCGGCACCTCCCGGCGCCCCTTGCTGGGGGCCGGGAGGGACGTGCCGCACTTCTCCGGTCTCGGGATCGATTCGCCGCTTGTCGGTGACAGTCACCTGTTCAGCGGTGCCGTCCGCTTTCTGGTTTCCTTGCGTCACTTGGACTCCCGGTCATCGTCGACCACCTCCGCGTCCACAACATCATCAGCGGAGGCGGATGTGCCGCCGGCCTCGGGGCCGCCGGCCGCGGCACCCTCGGCCTGGGTGGCCTCGTAGATTGCCTGGCCCAGCGCCTGGGACTCCTGCCCCAGCTTCTCCATCGCGGCCTTGATCGCGGCGATGTCGGTGCCGCCCAGAGCGGTCTTGGCCTCGGCGATCGCCGAGTCGACCTTGGTCAGCGTGTCCTCGGGAACCTTCGAACCGCCCTCGGCCTCGCGCTGTTCGGAGACGAACTTCTCCGTCTGGTAGACCAGCGATTCGGCCTGGTTGCGAACGTCCGCCTCTTCGCGACGCTGGCGGTCCTCCTCGGCGTGCGCCTCGGCGTCCTTGATCATCCGGTCGATCTCCTCCTTGGACAGGCCGGAGCCCTCCTGGATTTTGATCGTGTTCTCCTTACCGGTGCCCTTGTCCTTGGCGGTGACGTGCACGATGCCGTTGGCGTCGATGTCGAAGGTGACCTCGATCTGCGGGACATTGCGCGGAGCCGGCGGGATACCAGTCAGCTCGAAGGAGCCCAGCAGCTTGTTGTGCGAGGCGATTTCGCGCTCACCCTGATACACCTGGATCTGCACCGACGGCTGGTTGACATCGGCGGTGGTGAAGGTCTCCGACCGCTTGGTCGGGATCGTGGTATTGCGCTCGATGAGTTTGGTCATCACGCCACCCTTGGTCTCGATACCGAGAGACAGCGGCGTGACATCAAGCAGCAGAACGTCTTTCACCTCGCCCTTGAGCACGCCGGCCTGCAGGGCCGCTCCCACTGCCACAACTTCGTCGGGGTTGACGCCCTTGTTGGGCTCCTTTCCACCGGTGAGCTCTTTGACCAGTTCGGTCACGGCCGGCATCCGGGTAGAACCACCCACCAGCACGACGTGGTCGATCTCGGAGACCGAGATGCCGGCGTCCTTGATCACCGACTGGAAGGGCTGACGCGTGCGGTCCAGCAGATCCTGGGTGATCTTCTGGAACTCGGCGCGGGTCAGCTGCTCGTCGAGGAACAGCGGGTTCTTGTCCGCGTCGACGGTGATGTAAGGCAGGTTGATCGAGGTGCCCTGGCTCGAGCTCAGTTCGATCTTGGCCTTCTCGGCCGCCTCACGCAGCCGCTGCATCGCCATCTTGTCCTTGGTCAGGTCGATGCCGCTGGTGCCCTTGAACTTCTCGACCAGCCAGTCGACGACGCGCTGGTCCCAGTCGTCACCACCGAGGTGGTTGTCACCGGAAGTCGCGCGGACCTCGACGACACCGTCGCCGATCTCCAGCAACGACACGTCGAAGGTGCCACCGCCGAGGTCGATGACCAGGATGGTCTGTTCCTTCTCACCCTTGTCCAGGCCGTAGGCCAGTGCGGCCGCGGTCGGCTCGTTGACGATCCGCAGCACGTTCAGACCGGCGATCTGGCCGGCCTCCTTGGTGGCCTGACGCTGGGCGTCGTTGAAGTACGCGGGCACCGTGATCACCGCGTCGACGATGTCCTCACCGAGGTAGCTTTCAGCGTCGCGCTTCAGCTTCTGCAGAACGCGCGCGCTGATCTCCTGCGCGGTGTATTTCTTTCCGTCAATCTCCACCGACCAGTCGGTGCCCATATGCCGCTTGACCGAACGAATGGTGCGGTCGACGTTGGTCACCGCCTGGTTCTTGGCGGGCTGGCCAACCAGCACCTCGCCGTTGCGCGCGAACGCCACCACGGATGGAGTCGTCCTTGCGCCCTCTGAGTTGGCGACGACGACGGGGTCCCCACCTTCGAGAACTGCGACGACGGAGTTGGTGGTCCCGAGGTCGATACCGACCGCACGAGCCATGGTGAATCCTCCCTGATAATCGAGCTTTGTATGCACTACGCTACTGAGTGAACCGCGCTCAACATTGCCCGCTGCGG
>DASYBR010000028.1:0-42741 GCA_036500645.1 Mycobacterium sp.
GCATTCACACTCTCTGGCGGGTGGCGCTACAGGCTGAGGGTCGAGCCACGCGCAGGAAGGCGGAAATGCTGGCGATGCTAGAGGCGATCAAGGACCGCCAATCCGAGCTCGCGATCCAGCTGACCCGCGAGCATGTGCTAGCGGCGCGAGAGGCAGCTCTGATGGTCATCGACGGCAAACACTAAGGGAAACGCGTATGCCGAGCTGTTCGACTCAGACCTAGTCTCGTTGGCCGACGTGCTGGACCAGCACCGCACGCTCCCAGCAAACTGCCTAACGCCTTGGACAAGCCCGTTGCCGGGCTCATTGAGTCGGGGTGGCGGGATTCGAACCCACGGCCTCTTCGTCCCGAACGAAGCGCGCTACCAAGCTGCGCCACACCCCGCTTGAAGCTCCGACAGCCTATCGCACCGGCCTATCGGCGCACCAAATCGCGGTCCTGCGCGTCATTTCCACAGGCACGAGCGCTCGAACTCCACCAGCGCCTCGGCGGGGGCGGTGGGATCGAGTCCCTGCGCGTTGACCCACTCATCGTTGAAGTAGGTGTCGTGGTAGCGGTCGCCGCTGTCGGCCAGCAGCGTGACCACCGAACCGCTGCGGCCGTCGGCGACCATCTCGGCGAGCAGGCTGAACGCGCCCCACAGGTTGGTGCCTGTCGACGGCCCCACCCGGCGGCCCAGCACGGCGCTCACGTGGCGGGCGGCAGCGATGGACGCCGCGTCGGGCACCGCGATCATCCGGTCGACCACGCCGGGCAGAAACGACGGCTCGACCCGCGGCCGGCCGATGCCCTCGATGCGAGACGAGGTAGACATCACGATGTCGGAGCGGTCTTCGGCGTAGGCGGGAAAGAACGCGGAGTTCTCGGGGTCGACGACGCACAGACTCGTCGCGTGCCGTCGATAACGGATGTAGCGGCCGATCGTGGCACTGGTGCCACCGGTGCCCGCACCCACCACGATCCATTCCGGGATGGGGTGTTTCTCCTCGCGCAGTTGCTCGTAGATCGACTCGGCGATGTTGTTGTTGCCCCGCCAGTCGGTGGCGCGTTCGGCGTTGGTGAACTGATCCAGGTAGTGACCGCCGGTCTCATGGGCGACGCGCTCGGCTTCGGCGTACACCTCGCTTGAGTTCTGCACGAAATGGCAACGGCCGCCTTGGGCTTCGATCAGTGCCACTTTGGCCGAGCTGGTGGCCGCCGGCATCACCGCCACGAACGACAGGCCCAGCAGGGCCGCGAAGTACGCCTCCGACACCGCCGTCGAACCCGATGACGCCTCGACCACCGTGGTGTTCTCGTCGATCCACCCATTGCACAGCGCGTACAAGAACAGCGAACGCGCCAACCGGTGCTTGAGGCTGCCGGTGATGTGGGTGGTCTCGTCCTTGAGGTACAGCGCGATGTCAGCGTCTGCACCCCACGCCGAGGGCAGGGGGTAGCGCAGCAGATGGGTGTCGGCACTGCGACGGGCGTCGGCCTGGATCAACCGGACCGCGTCGTCGGCCCAGCACCGCGAGTGGTTGCGGACCGCGATCCGGGTCCGAGCGGTCAACGCACCGAAGCTGTTGGCTGCGAACGGCTCAGGTCGCTGGCCGAATCCCGGTCGCCCATCGGGGCGGCGATCAATGTCAGCAGCGTTGCTTCCGGACGGCAGCAGAATCGCACCGGCGCGTACGGCGACGTGCCCATTCCGGCGGACACGTGCAGGGCCATGTTGGCGCCCCAGCGGGACGGTCCCTTGGCCCGGGAGCGGTCCAGGCCGCAGTTGGTCACCAGGGCCCCGTAGAAGGGCAGACAGAGCTGGCCGCCGTGGGTGTGTCCGGCCATCACCAGCTGGTAGCCGTCAGTGGCGAAGCGATCCAGCACCCGGGGCTCCGGCGAATGAGTCAGTCCCAGCCGCAGATTCGCGGCCGGACTGGCCGGGCCGGCGATCGCGTCGTACCGGTCCCGGTCGATGTGCGGGTCGTCGACGCCCACCGCGGCGACGTGCAGGCCGGCCACCTCGAACTCGCGGCGGGTGTGGGTGAGGTCGAGCCAGCCGCGTTCGGTGAACGCCGCCCGCAGATCCTGCCAGGGCAGCGGTTCTCCGCGGACCCGGTGCGTCGGTCTGGTCACGTAGTTCAGCGGGTTCTTCAGCCGCGGCCCGAAGTAGTCGTTGCTGCCGAACACGAAGACACCCGGCCGCGACAGCAGGTCTCCCAGCGCCTGGATGACCGCGGGCACCGCCTTGGGGTGCGCCAGGTTGTCGCCGGTGTTGACCACCAGATCGGGCTCCCAGTTGGCCAACTCACGCAACCAGGCCTGCTTTCGGCGTTGACTGGGCAGCATGTGGAGATCGCTGATATGGAGCACCCGCAACGGTGTGGAGCCGGGCGTCAGGACGGGCATGGTTATCTCGCGCAGGACAAAGGCGTTGCGCTCGACGAACGCGGCATAACCGATTCCGGCGACGGCCGAACCGATTGCGGCGGCACCGGTGCGAATCAGGATGGGCAGAACATCAGCCATGTATGGCAGCCTACTGCCGGTCGGCGACGAAGTAGCGCGATCTCCTCGCCGCCAGCCTATGGCGGCGGCTGTCCGGGCGGCGGGGGTGGCGCCAGCAGCGGAATGGTGATGGGGGGCAGACCCGGAATTTCGACTACCTGCGACCCGACCGGCGGGGGCGCACCTTCCGGCGGCGGCGGCGGAGCCGGCGGGACGCCGTTGCTGACCTGGAGCGTGATGATGGAGCCTGGAATCGTCTGGCCGTTGGGTGTTGTTCCGACCACCTCGCCCTGCTTCGCGCTGCTGTTGACGAAGTTGGTCTGATCGGCGACCTGGAAGCCGGCCTCCTTGACGCGCTGGCGGGCCGCGTCGATGTCCATCCCGGCCACGCTCGGCACCCGGCCGGCGGGTGACCCGTCGACGTAGCGAGGGTCGGTCGGCGGCAATTGCACCGGCCCGAAGGCGGTGGCGATCGGTTTCATCGCGGTGAACCACGTCCGCGCCGGCTCGTTACCGCCGTACAAGTCGCCCTCGCCGCAGTGACGCAGCGGGGCGGAGCACAAGTCGGTGGGGTTCGTCGAGTCGTCATAGATGTAGTTGGCCGCCGCGTAGTGGTTCGTGAAACCCACGAAGCCGGAGGACCGGTGGGCCTCGGTGGTGCCCGTCTTGCCGGACACCGGCAGGTCCCAGCCCGCGGCACCGGCCGAACCGGCCGCGGTGCCGCCGCCGAGCGCGTCCTTGCTCATCGCGTTGGCCAGGGTGTTCGCCAGGCCCTCTGGCACCACCTGATCGCAGGTCTCGGTGGTCACCGCGACTTCGTTGCCGTGGCGGTCGATCACCTTGTCGATCGGGCTCGCCGGGCACCACGTGCCACCGGAGGCCAGGGTGGCCGCGACGTTGGACAACTCGAGCGCGTTCACCTCGATGGGTCCCAGCGTGAACGAGCCGATGTTCTGGCGTTTGACGAAGTCGGCCAGGCTCTCGTTGCTGTCGGGGTTGTAGTCGCGTGCGGTGCCGGGATCGGCGTAGGACCGCAGGCCAAGCTTGATCGCCATGTCCACGGTGCGCGTCACCCCGACCTGCTGGATCAGCTTGGCGAAGGCGGTATTTGGCGAGGTGGCCAACGCGTCGGTCACATTCATCGAGCCTCGGTAGTTACCGGCGTTGATTACGCACCAGTTGTCCTTGGGGCAGCCCTTGGCCCCACCACTACCCATGCCTTTGGCCTGGAACCGACCCGGCACCTCGAGGGTGGCGTTGATGCCCATTCCCATGTCCAGGGCCGCCGCGGTGGTGAAGATCTTGAACACCGACCCCGCGCCGTCGCCGACCAGCGAGAACGGTTGGGGGCGCATGGTTTGACCGGCATCGACGTCCAGCCCGTACGTGCGGTTGCTGGCCATCGCCATCACCTTGTGCGAGGTCTTGCCCGGCTGGATCACGCTCATCACGCTGGAGATGCCCGGCAGCGTCGGGCTGGCGAACTTGTCGATGGACGTCTTGACCGGGATCTGGACGTCGGGGTCCAACGTCGTGCGGATTAGATAGCCGCCGCGGGCCACCTGTTCTTTGCTGATCCCGGCGCGGGACAGGTATTCCTGAACGTAGTCGCAGAAGAAGGCGCGATCACCCGCCGCGATGCAGCCTCGCGGCAGCTCGTTGGGCTGCGGCAGGATCCCCAGCGGCGCGGCCTTCGCGGCGCGCAGCGCGTCTTCCTCCTGCGGGATGTTCTGGATCATGGTGTCCAGCACCAGGTTCCGCCGGGCCAGCGCGCCGTCGGGGTTGGTGTAGGGGTTGAGCGCGCTGGTCGACTGCACCATGCCCGCCAGCAGCGCCGCCTGTTGCCAGTTCAGGTCGGAGGCGTTGATGCCGAAGTAGGTCTGGGCAGCGTCCTGCACACCGAACGATCCGTTGCCGAACGACACCAGGTTCAGGTAGCGCGTCAGGATCTCGGGCTTGGTGAAGGTCTTGTCCAGCGTGAGCGCCATCCGGATCTCGCGCAGCTTGCGAGCCGGGGTGGTTTCCACGGCCGCGCGCTTCTCGGCGTCGGTCTTCGCGGTCACCAGCAGTTGGTAGTTCTTGATGTACTGCTGCTCGATGGTCGAACCGCCGCGGGTGTCGACGTCGCCGCGCGCGTAGCCGGCCAGACCGGTCAGGGTGCCCTTCCAGTCCACGCCGTTGTGGTCGGCGAACCGCTTGTCCTCGATCGAGACGATTGCCAGCTTCATCGTGTTGGCGATCTTGTCGCCGGGCACCTCGAAGCGGCGTTGGGAGTAGAGCCAGGCGATGGTGTTGCCCTTCGCGTCGACCATGGTCGACACCGCTGGCACTTCCCCTTCGAGAAGCTGTGCCGAGCCATTCGCGACGACCTCGGAGGCGCGATTGGACATCAAACCCAATCCACCGGCGATCGGGAACATCAGCGCGGTGGCGACGACGCTGGCCAATAAACAGCACCCGGCGAGCTTGAGGAGGGTGAGAGCGGCCGGGGGGCGGTCTGACATGGGTACTACATTAGCGGCCTCCTGTCACGCCGCCACGCTGCGAGTTCACGCACTTTTTGCACCAAGCTCGGCGTGCGACTACCGGCGGCCGCGAAGATAAAATTCGTGATGGCGCCACTGCTCAGACATGTTTCTGAGTGTGCAAGATCACTTGGTCGCCTACTCTCGGTGGGCGAGTCTGCACGCCCGTCCCAAAAAAAGCGTTATCGCACTGTTGCGCAATTGGCACCTGACCACCTAAATTAGGCGGACGGTGAGATTCAGGTAACACCGTCGTACATAGTGTGGCGTAGATCGCAGCGGTTGATCTGCACCTGAGGAGGGCGGTCGCCCAGGCGGCCGGTAGGAAGGGAACAGTTCGTGTCAGCTACACGGCCGGCGGCGCGTAGGACAAACATCGCAGCCGCACAAGGGATACTCCGTAGCGTCGATGCCGAAGAACGGATCGCCTGGGTTTCCAAGGCGCTGTGCCGGACCACCGATCCCGATGAGCTCTTCGTTCGGGGCGCCGCCCAGCGCAAGGCTGCGGTGATCTGCCGGCACTGCCCAGTCATGCAGGAGTGCGGGGCAGACGCGCTGGACAACAAGGTCGAGTTCGGGGTTTGGGGCGGCATGACCGAGCGTCAGCGTCGGGCCCTGCTCAAGCAGCACCCCGAGGTTGTTTCCTGGTCGGACTTCTTCGATAAGAGGAGAACCCGCAGCGTCGGCTGACCGCCTCAGCGCCCCGCTGCGCGGGCGTCACCGACCGAAGTGATCTGGTCGGCGAGCGCTCGCAACGCCTCCAGATCCGAAACATCGAACGGCAGCGACGGAACGCCGACGATCGGCACGTGCGGATTGGCTCCGGTGAACCGGGACAGCAATCTGATTTCCCGCTTGGCCGTTTGGGCGCGGTCCGCGTGAATCCTCAACATGGCCACGGCCAACGACACCGCCTCAGCGTCGGCGTCGTGCTCCAGCGTCTCGCTTCCGTCGATCGCCCGCTCGACAGGTAGCGAACACAAGGTCGGGTGGGTGCGATTCAACACCAGCCCCGCCAACGGCATGCCTTCCTGCGAGAGCCGATCGACGAAGAACGACGCCTCGCGCAGCGCATCAGGCTCGGCCGCCGATACCACAACGAATTGCGTGCCGCGCCTTTTCAGCAGCGCATAAGTGCGATCCGCCTTTTCGCGGAAACCGCCGAATGTGGCGTCCAGTGACTGCACGAACGCCGCCGCATCGCCCAGCATCTGCGAGCCGAGCACGGTAGATATCGCCTTCATCGCCAAACTCATTGCGCCGGTTACCAATCGGCCGATGCCCCGGCCGGGCGCGAGCAGCAGCCGCCACAACCGGCTATCCATGAAGCTGCCCAGTCGTTTTGGCGCATCCAGGAAATCGAGGGCGTTTCGCGACGGTGGCGTGTCCACCACTACCAGGTCCCAACGATCCTCGCTGAGAAGTTGGCCCAGCTTCTCCATCGCCATGTACTCTTGCGTGCCCGCAAGCGAACTGGCGACGGTTTGATAGAACTGGTTGTCCAGAATCGCCTGCGCCCGACCAGGTCCGGAGTACTGGACCACCATCTCGTCAAAGGTGCGGCGCATGTCGAGCATCATCGCGTGCAGCTCGCCGGAAATCTCGGGCGCCAGCGGCACCCGTTGGGGGGTGTTCCCGAGGTCGCTGACTCCCAGTGCCTGCGCGAGTCGCTTGGCCGGGTCGATCGTCAAAACGCACACGTTGCGGCCGTATTCAGCCGCGCGCAACGCTATCGCCGCCGCGGTGGTGGTCTTACCGACCCCGCCCGCGCCGCAGCAGACCACCACCCGGTTGGCAGTGTCGGCCAGGATGGCTGCCATATCAAGCCGTTTCGGCGTGGTACTCATCGAACTCCTTGCTGTGCAAGCGATTCCGACAATTCATAAAGGCTGCCGAGATCGACGCCGTCGGAGATGGTCGGAAGTTCCAGCCGTGGCACCTTCAATGCATCGAGCTGTTGCGCGGTCTCGGCACGGGCACCGATTACCGTTGCGTGCTCGATGGTTTCGGTCAGCAGGCCGGCGAAGTCGGTGGGGCTCAGCTTAATGCCGGCCCGTTCGAGCCCCGCCCGCACCGAGTCGGCGTCGACGTCTCCCTCGGCGGCCTTGGCCAGGTCGGCGGGCTGTAGGTAGGACGGGATATTGCGGTTCACGATCACACTGCCGATCGGCAGCGTCATCTCCGCGAGCTCTTCGATGGCTTCCAGCGTTTCTTGGACGGGCAGCGCCTCGAGCAGGGTGACCAGGTGGATCGCGGTCTGCTCGGAGTGCAGCAGCTTCACCACACCTTCGCTCTGCGAGTGCACCGGGCCGCCCTTGGCGAGGTCGGACACGGCTTTGGTGACATCCAGAAAACGCGCGATCCGGCCGGTCGGCGGTGCGTCGACGACGACCGCGTCATAAACCGGAAGCCGGTTCTTATCGACGCGCACCACCGATTCCTTGATCTTGCCGGTCAGCAGCACGTCACGCAGACCGGGCGCGATGGTCGTTGCGAACTCGATCGCACCGATGCGGCGCATCGCCCGGCCCGCGATGCCGAGGTTGTAGAACATGTCGAGGTATTCCAGAAACGCGGCCTCGATGTCGATCGCCAAGGCGTTGACCTGACCGCCCTGCTCGGCCGTCGCGATCTTCACCTCTTCATAGGGCAGGGGCGGGACGTCGAACAGTTGCGCAATCCCTTGGCGCCCCTCGACTTCCACGAGGAGGACTTTGCGGCCGCCGGCTGCCAGGGTCAGTGCCAGCGCGGCCGCGATCGTCGACTTACCCGTGCCGCCTTTGCCGGTCACGAAATGTAAGCGGGCCTTGGTCAAGCGCGCTGGCCAGCCCAGGGAACTGCCGCCGCTGAATGTGATTGCCACCATCGCATGCTAGCCCGACTGCCATAGGGTGCTTGGGCAGGCCAGAGCCGTTCATATCCGACCGATAAGCTCGCGGCATGAGCCAACCGACCGCATGGGAATACGTCACGGTGCCGCTGCTGACGCACGCCACCAAACAGATTCTGGACCAGTGGGGTGCCGACGGCTGGGAACTGGTGTCCGTGCTGCCCGGACCGACCGGCGAGCAGCACGTCGCGTATTTAAAACGCCCTAAGTAACTGTGTCGGGTCAGATGAGCGCCCATCCTTCTTGGAAGGCCAGGCTTGAACAGCTCGGCATCGCGCTTCCGGCGGTGGTTGCGCCGCTTGCCTCCTATGTCCCGGCCGTGCGGACCGGCAACCTCGTCTACACGGCGGGCCAGCTGCCGATGCAGGCGGGAAAGTTGCTGGGGACCGGCAAGGTCGGCGCCCAGGTCAGCCCGGACGAGGGTAAGGCGTTGGCGCGGGTCTGCGCGCTGAACGCGCTGGCGGCGGTGAACTCGGTGGTCGGTATCGACCAGGTGACCCGGGTGGTGAAGGTCGTCGGGTTCGTCGCGTCCGCGGCGGACTTCAACGGCCAGCCAAGCGTCGTCAACGGGGCATCCGACCTGCTCGCCGAGGTGTTCGGCGACAAGGGCGCGCATGCGCGTTCGGCGGTCGGCGTGTCCGAGCTGCCCCTGGATGCGCCGGTGGAAGTCGAGTTGATCGTGGAGGTCGGCTGACGTCCGCGACCGATCACGCCCCCGAGTCGCTGACCCACCCCGCATACGGCAGGTTGCGGGCGGTCACAGAGACGGCTTCGGTCATGTTGGCCGACAACCCGGGTCTGCTGACCCTGGAGGGCACCAATACCTGGGTGCTGAGCGGACCGCGCAGCGACGAGTTGGTGATAGTCGACCCCGGGCCGGACGACGACGACCACATCGCGCGGGTTGCCGCCTTGGGCCGCATCGCATTGGTGCTGATCAGTCATCGGCACGGCGACCACACCGACGGCATCGACAAGCTGGTCGAGGCGACCGGCGCGACCGTGCGCTCGGCCGGCAGCGGATTCCTGCGCGGCCTCGGCGGGGAGCTGATCGATGGCGAGGTGATCGATGCGGCCGGCCTCAAGATAAAGGTGATGGCGACGCCCGGCCACACCGCGGATTCACTGTCGTTCCTGCTCGACGATGCCGTGCTGACCGCCGACACCGTGTTGGGCCGCGGCACCACCGTCATCGATAAGGAAGACGGCAGCCTGGCCGCCTATCTGGAATCGTTGCAGCGCCTGCGCGGTCTCGGTCGGCGCACGGTATTACCCGGGCACGGGCCGAACTTGGCCGACCTGGAATCTGTCGCCACGGGTTACCTGACACACCGCCATGAGCGTCTGGAGCAGGTGCGCGCCGCGTTATGGGACCTCGGCGGCGATGCCACCACCCGCCAGATCGTCGAACACGTCTACGTCGACGTCGACGAGAAACTCTGGGATGCGGCCGAATGGTCGGTGCAGGCCCAACTGGACTATCTGCGCTCGGAGTAAGAGGTGTAGTCGTGGTGGCCGCACGAGTCACAACTGCCACACAAGTCACGGGTTTGGAAGTTTGGACCGCTTTTGAAACGTGATAGCGCAGGCGATAGCACGTTCCTAGTTCGATGGCGGACCCGTGGGCGCTGCGCATGTGACTGTTGTGGCAATGCCCGGGCTTACCTCGCCGGGGTTGGATGCTCGCTCGGTTGCGCCCGGGCTACGCCCGCGCTTACCTCGCTCGGCGCGCCAGCCTTTCGGAGTCCGAAATCAGCACGCTCTTGCCCTCGAGCCGGATCCAGCCGCGGTGGGCAAAATCGGCCAGCGCCTTATTCACCGTCTCCCGGGACGCGCCTACCAGCTGGGCGATCTCCTCTTGGGTCAGGTCGTGGGTCACCCGCATCGCGCCACCCTCTTGAGTGCCGAAACGCTGGGCTAGCTGCAGAAGCTGCTTGGCCACGCGGCCGGGCACGTCAGTGAAGATGAGGTCGGCAAGGTTGTTGTTGGTCCGGCGCAACCGTCGGGCCAACACCCGCAGCAGCTGCTCGGCGATTTCGGGACGGTCGGCGATCCACGCCCGCAGCGCGTCGCGGTCCATGGACACGGCGCGCACCTCGGTAATGGTGGTCGCGCTCGAAGTCCGCGGACCCGGGTCAAATATCGACAATTCGCCGAACATGTCCGACGGGCCCATGATCGTCAGCAGATTCTCCCGGCCGTCCGGGGATCGCCGGCCGATCTTCACCTTGCCGGAGACGATGATGTACAGCCGGTCGCCCGGTTCCCCTTCGGCGAAGACCGTGTGTCCACGGGGAAAGTCGACGGGTTGCAGTTGCTTGGTCAGCGCGGTGACCGCGCTGGGCTCAACCCCTTGGAAGATTCCTGCTCTTGCCAGGATCTCGTCCACGTTGCCTCTTCAGCTCTCGAAACTAGTTAGTTGTGTTTACGAGAAGCCTAACCTCTTGCTCGCGTGACGAGTCTAGAGGAACGCTTCTGTGCCTAACGTGCCAAACGCTACACACGATTAACGTGTCGAGTTGCCCTAAATTGCGGATTGATGGGCGGGTGGGCCTGTATTCGCGTCGGCAAAGTGTGCTCTGAGCGGTCGGCGGCGAGCGACGGCAAGGCGTGCCGCGGTCGGACGTTCAGGGCGGCGAGCGCGGGGTCTGGCATCCACTGAGGCTGGCGCTGATGCAGGTATTCCAGCGCCTCGGGCATGCTCGCCCGGGTCAGTGTGTGCATCTCGACGGCGTCGGCGCGCTCGAGAATCTCGGCGACTTCGGTGGGCATGGAGACCTCGTGGGCGAGCTCCTTCTCGAGCCGCGCCAGAGCGAGCGCCGCCAACATCAGCAGCAGAGGCACGCCAGCCACCAGCAACCATGACACAAGGAGAGTAAACATGGCCAAGGTCTCAGCGAGATTACGAAATCAGTACTCTGTCGTAGGTGACAGCGGCAAAGTCGTCCGGGCGCTCGAAGTCGAAACCGGCCACGCCCGACGGCGCGGCGCCGCGCTCGTCCACCGAAACCCGCGTTGGTCTGGTGCGACGGGCGCGCCGGATGAATCGCACGCTGGCGCAGGCATTTCCGGATGCCCACTGCGAGCTGGATTTCACGACGCCGCTGGAGCTGACGGTCGCCACCATTCTTTCGGCGCAGAGCACCGATAAGCGAGTCAATCTGACGACGCCGGCTTTGTTCAAGCGCTACCCGTCCGCGCTGGATTATGCGCAGGCGGATCGCGCCGAATTGGAGACCCTCATCCACCCGACCGGCTTCTTCCGCAACAAGGCGACCTCCCTCATCGGCCTCGGGCAGGCGTTGGTCGAACGGTTCGACGGCGAGGTGCCGTCGACCATGAAAGAGCTGGTGACGCTGCCCGGGGTCGGCCGCAAGACCGCCAACGTCATATTGGGGAACGCCTTCGGCATCCCGGGCATCACCGTCGACACCCATTTCACGCGGCTGGTGCATCGCTGGCAGTGGACCACCGAGAAGGACGCGGTCAAGATCGAGCACGCGGTCGGCGAGCTGATCGAGCGCAGTGACTGGACCATCCTGAGCCATCGAGTGATTTTCCACGGTCGCCGGGTCTGCCACGCGCGCAAACCGGCCTGCGGTGTCTGCGTGATCGCAAAAGACTGCCCCTCCTTCGGCCTTGGCCCCACCGAACCGATGCTCGCCGCGCCCCTGGTGCGGGGTCCGGAGACCGAGCACCTGCTGGCCTTGGCCGGCCTGTAGTCCGGCCGCGAAACGACGCGAACCGCAATCGCAATGCCTAATTTGAGGCCGACGTTGACGCGGAAGGTTCGCTGGCACATCGCGATTCTGGCGGTCGTCGCCGCGCTGACGGCCGCGTTGTTCGCGCAGCTGCGCGACGATTCCGCAACGGGAACGTCGGGGAGCCCGCAGACGATGGCGGACCGTGAACACCGCGACGCCGACACACCCGAAGCGTTGGCGGGTCCTCGGCACCGCGCCAACTTGGCGCCCTGCCCGGCCCCCGGCGGCGCTCCCGGCCCCGATGCGTTGCGCGGTGTGACGGCGGATTGTGCCGCTGACGGGACGGCCGTCGACGTCGGCCGCGCGCTGGGCGGGCATCGGGTCGTCCTCAATCTCTGGGCGTACTGGTGCGCGGCATGCACAGCCGAATTGCCCGCGATGGCCGAGTATCAACGGCGCGTGGCCTCGGACGTGGTGGTGGTGACGGTGCATCAAGACGAGAACGAAACCGCAGCGCTCCTGCGGCTGGCCGAGCTCGGTGTTCGGCTGCCGACCCTGCAGGACGGCCGTCGTCGAGTCGCGGCGGCGCTGCGAGTGGTAAATGTGATGCCCGCGACGGTTGTGCTCCGGCCGGACGGTAGCGTTGCGCAGACGCTGCCGCGGTCTTTCGACTCTGCCGACGAGATCGCGGCTGCGGTCGGAAATGACAGGGGATAAGCGGAAATTTGAACCGACTGGAGGGACCGGTGAGTGCTGGGGGTTCTCCCCTGCGAAGCGGCGACCCTGCCCATGCACGCGGGACGGTTCCGCTGACGCCCGACGCCAGCCCGCCCTGGCTGCGTCCTCTGGTCGACAACGTCGGTGAAGTTCCGGACGCGGCCCGGCGGCGGCTGCCGGCCGACGTGCTGGCGATGATCACCAACGAGGCCGCGTCGGCGGTGACGTCCCTGCGGGGTGACGATCGCGAAGCCGCTGTCCTGGTGTTGTTCTCCGGGCCCGAATCCGGCCCGCCCGGTGGCGGTGCACCCGACGACGCGGACCTGTTGGTCACCGTGCGGGCCTCGACCCTGCGCCATCACGCCGGCCAGGCGGCGTTCCCCGGCGGCGCAGCCGATCCCACCGACGACGGCCCGGTGGCGACCGCGCTGCGCGAGGCCCGCGAGGAAACCGGGATCGACGTCAGCAGGCTGCATCCACTGGCCACGATCGAGCGGATGTTCATCGCGCCGTCGCAATTTCACGTCGTCCCGGTGCTGGCGTATTCGCCGGACCCCGGACCGGTGGCTGTCGTCAATCAGGCTGAAACCGCGGTCGTGGCGCGAGTTCCGTTGCGCGCCTTCATCAATCCGGAAAATCGGTTGATGGTGTACCGCGGCGATCTTGGCCGGCGCTGGTCCGGTCCGGCGTTTGTGTTGAACGAAATGCTCGTGTGGGGATTCACTGGCCAGGTGATCTCCGCGGTACTCGACGTGGCCGGCTGGGCCGAGCCGTGGGACACCACCGATGTCCGCGAGCTGGAAGCCGCGATGGCGTTGGTCGGCGACCCCCCAACCACATGTGGTGGGTCGCGATGAATTCAATGACACCGTCGCAGTGGCTCGACGTCGCCGTCCTGTCGGTCGCCTTCATCGCGGCCGTCTCCGGATGGCGTTCGGGTGCGCTGGGCTCGCTGCTGTCGTTCGTGGGTGTGCTGTTGGGCGCGATCGCCGGGGTGCTGCTGGCGCCGCACATCGTCAGCCACATCGCCGCGCCCCGCGCCAAGTTGTTCGCCGCACTGTTTTTGATCCTCGCGCTGGTCGTCATCGGTGAGGTCGCCGGCGTGGTGTTGGGACGGGCCGTGCGCGGCGCGATCCACAGCCGCATGATCCGCACGGTCGACTCCTGCATCGGCGTGGGCGTTCAGCTTTGTGTGGTGCTGACCGCGGCGTGGTTGTTGGCGACGCCGCTGACCCAGTCGAAGGACCAGCCGGAACTTGCTGCCGCGGTCCGCGGTTCGCGGGTGCTCGCTCAGGTCAACGATGTCGCGCCGCCGTGGCTGAAGACGGTGCCGAAGCGATTGTCGGCCCTGCTGAACACTTCCGGCCTGCCCGCGGTGCTGGAGCCCTTCAGCCGCACTCCGGTGATCCCGGTCGCGTCACCGGACCCTGCCCTGGCGAACAATCCGGTGGTGCAGGCCACCGCGCCAAGTGTGGTCAAGGTGCGCAGCCTGGCTCCCAGCTGCCAGAAAGTGTTGGAAGGCAGTGGATTCGTGATCGCGCCCGACCGGGTGATGACCAACGCGCACGTGGTGGCCGGGTCCAACAACGTCCAGGTCTACGCCAGCGGCAATCCGCTCGATGCGACCGTGGTGTCCTATGACCCGTCGGTCGACATCGCCATCCTCGCCGTCCCCAACCTGCCCCCGACGCCGCTGACCTTCGCCCAGGCAGAAGCGAAGACCGGTGCCAACGTCGTGGTGCTGGGTTACCCCGGCGGCGGTAATTTCACCGCGACCCCGGCCAGGATCCGCGAAGTCATCAAACTCAGCGGCCCAGACATCTACCGGGACCCGACCCCGGTCACCCGCGACGTCTACACGATCAGAGCCAATGTGGAGCAAGGTAATTCGGGTGGACCGTTGATCGACCTGGATGGTCATGTGCTCGGTGTGGTGTTCGGTGCGGCCGTCGATGACCCCGACACCGGGTTCGTGTTGACCGCCGACGAGGTGGCCAGTCAGCTCGCCAAAATCGGTGACAGCCAACAGGTTGCGACCGGATCCTGTGTCAGCTGAGGTGAGTCCCGTTCGCCAGGAATCGCATCAGATGCCTATTGATCTCGGCGGGTGCTTCCTCGTGGCTGTAATGCCCTGCGCCGGCTATGGATACGTAACGTCCCTGGGGTGCATACCGCTGGGTGCGGTCGACCGGGTCGGCCAGCACGTAGGGATCGGCGTCACCGCGCAGGTGTAACAGCGGCACGCTGAGCCGCTGGGACATCGATCTCATGAAGCGCCGACCTTCGTCGCGCAGCTGACTGCGTGCCGCCCAGCGCTGATATTCCAGCGCGCAGTGTGCCGCCGCCGGAATCTGGATCGCCGTCCTCAGATGGCCGATGGTTTCGGAAAAGTCTTCGGAGGCAAGCCATTTGGCGGTGCTGCGGGCGCGAACTAGTCGCTCGATCTCGGCCGCGTCGTCCCGGGTCAGCAGGCGCTCGGGCCACAGCGGCACCTGGTAGCGCAGCAACGACGGCAGCAGCGCATATCCCTGGTCGCGACGCGTCAACGCGGATCGTCGCAACGCCGCGGGATGTGGTGAGCTGATCAGCGCAATGGCGGACACCAGTCGCGCGTGCAACAGCGCGGTGGCCCAGCACGCCAGTCCGCCGTCGGCGTGCCCGATCAGCGCCGCCGAGGTGTGGCCGAGCGCGCGGATGAGTCCGGCCATGTCGCCGGCCAGCGTCCAGCCGTCATAGCCGCGGGGTGGCTTATCGGTGCCCCCATAGCCGCGCAGGTCGACCGCCACGACCCGCGCCCCGGCCAGGCCACGCAGTTGATGACGCCAGGACCACCAGAACGACCCGAAACCGTGCAGCAGGAGCACCAACGGCCGCGCGGTGGGCGGCGCTGTTTCAGGGCCGGCCGGCAGGGCCTCGACGATATGAAATCGGATGCCGTTCGCGTGCACGTCCAGGTGGCGCCACGGCCCGTCGATGCGGACTACCGACGGATCCGGCGGTGCCATCTACCAGCCCGATGGATCGGTGGGAGCACCGCTTTCGGGCTTTTGGTGCCTGCCGTGGCTCTCGGTGAGCTGTTTGGCCGCGCCGGGCGCCTTCTCGTGGCCCGGCGTGAGGGCGCTGCGCGTCTCCTTGACCGATTCGATCGTCTCGCGCGGTCCCCGGATTCGGCGCACCTTCAAGTAGCCGAGCAGGGCCAGTACCGCCCCGACCACCACCATGATCCCGAACACGATCAGGAAAGCCACCCACCGCCACAGCCAGGTGTCGAGCAGCTCGGCGATGAAGAAGAAGAAAAAGAAGGTGGAGTAGAACAGGACCACCAGCGCGGCGATGAAATAGACGCTGCCGGTGAGGCCCTTTTTGACGTCCCGGGTGATTTCGGCGCGCGCCAGTTCGACTTCGGCGCGCACCAGCGTGGAAACCTGCGTTGACGCGTCTTTGATCAGATCACCGATCGACGGCTCGGCCGCCCTGGCGTGCGGGTCGGCCAACGGAATCGTGGTCAGGGTACTGGGCACCCCGTTCTTGCCATCGGCTTTGCTCACAGACGGTCCTCTCGGTTATAGCCCGGTTCGCGGCGTCGCGGTTTATGTTGCCATGTAGCGCGATCTCAGACGAGGCCAGCCGGGGCCGGGGTGGGGCGGACCGGTGGCGAAGTCCGCTTGGGCAGAGGGAGATCGACACAGCATGGCAATGACCGGCGTTCGACGCAGCGGATACGACATCTGAGCCGATTAGACTGGCCGAGCCGGCCGAATGTCCGGCCGACCGATGGGAGTGGTTCTGTGCGGACTGCGCACCGGTGCGTGGGGGTGGCGATGGTGGCCGCGCTGGTAGCCCTGGTGGGTTCGCCCGCCCGCGCTGCGGCCGCCGACGTCAGGATTCCGATAGGGGGCGGCGCGGGCATCGTCATCAACGGCGACACGATGTGCACCCTGACGACCATCGGTGGCGATTCCGCCGGTGACCTGATCGGTTTGACCTCCGCACACTGCGGGGGTCCGGGCGCGACGGTCGCCGCCGAGGGCGCCGAGAACGCCGGCATCCTCGGCACGATGGTCTCGGGTAACGACAACCTCGACTACGCGGTCATCAAGTTCGATCCGGCCAAGGTGGCACCGGTGTCCAACTACAACGGCTTTGTGATCAACGGGATCGGTCCGGACCCTGCCTTCGGCGAAATCGCCTGCAAGCAAGGCCGTACGACCGGCAATTCGTGCGGCGTCACCTGGGGACCGGGCCAGGACCCGGGCACCATCGTCATGCAGGTGTGCGGTCAGCCCGGCGACTCCGGCGCGCCCGTGACCGTCAACAATCAGTTGGTCGGCATGATCCACGGCGCGTTCAGCGACAACCTGCCGACGTGCGTCATCAAGTACATCCCGCTACACACGCCGGCGGTGGTGATGTCGATCAACGCCGACCTGGCCGACATCAATGCCAAGCACCGGCCCGGCTCAGGGTTTTCGCCGCTACCGGGCTGAGGGGAAGGACCTACGTTCCGGCCCTGATCGCGTCGAACACGCCGGGGTCCAGCAGCGTCGACGTGTCACCCAGCTCGCGGTTTTCGGCGACGTCGCGCAGCAGCCTGCGCATGATCTTGCCGCTGCGGGTCTTCGGCAGCTCCGGCACCACATGGACCTCCCGGGGCTTCGCGATCGGCGAGATCTCGCGGGCCACCTCGACGCGCAGCTCGTCGACGATCCCGTCGTGCACCTGGAAATCGGCGCACAGGACGACGAACGCGCAAATGGCCTGGCCGGTGGTCTCGTCGGTCATGCCGACCACCGCGGCCTCGGCCACCGCGACGTGGCCGACCAGCGCGGACTCCACCTCGGCGGTCGAAAGTCGATGGCCCGACACGTTCATCACGTCGTCGATGCGGCCCACCACCCAGATGGCGCCGTCGCGGTCGTAATAGGCGCTGTCGCCGGCGAAATACCAGCCCTGCTCGGCGAACCTGGACCAGTAGGTCTCGACATAGCGTTCCGGATCGCCCCAGATGCCGCGCAGCATGGACGGCCATGGTTGATCCAGCACCAGGTATCCGGTGACGTGTTCGCCCTTATGGACGGCCGGCACCAGCTGATCGCCGTGGTCATCGACGATCTTCGCGGAGATGCCCGGGAGCGGCGTCATCGCCGAACCGGGTTTGGCCGCAGCGACTCCGGGCAGCGGGGAGATCATCGCGGCACCCGTCTCGGTCTGCCACCAGGTGTCGACGATCGGGAGCTTGTCGGCGCCGATCACCTTGCGGTACCAGCGCCACGCTTCGGGATTGATTGGCTCACCGACCGAACCCAGTAGCCGCAGACTGGTCAGATCATGCGCGTCGGGGATCTCGCGGCCCCACTTCATGAACGTGCGGATGAGTGTGGGTGCGGTGTAATAGATTGTCACACCGTACTTTTCGATGATCTCGAAATGTCGATGCTGGGTGGGCGAGTCGGGGGTGCCCTCGTAGAGGACCTCGGTGACGCCGTTGGACAGCGGCCCGTAGACACCGTAGGTGTGTCCAGTGACCCAGCCGATGTCGGCGGTGCACCAGAACACGTCCTTGTCGGCCTTGATGTCGAAGACGTAGTAGTGCGTGTAGGAGGCGTGAGTCAGGTAGCCGCCGCTGGTGTGCACGATGCCCTTGGGCTTGCCGGTCGTGCCGGAGGTGTACAGCAAGAACAACGGCTGCTCGGCGTCGAACGGCTCCGGGGTGTGCTCGGGCGACGCGGCGTCGACGACATCGTGCCACCACAGGTCGCGACCGTCATTCCAGGACACGTCAATTCCTGTGCGCCGCACCACCAGAACGTTTTCGACAGGGCTATCCGAATCCGAGACGGCCTCGTCGGCAGCGTCCTTCAGCGGCGCGGGCTCGCCGCGGCGGAACTGCCCGTCCGTGGTGATCAACAGCTTGGCTTGGGCGTCGGCGA
Source organism: Mycobacterium sp. (assembly GCA_036500645.1). Lineage (GTDB taxonomy): Bacteria > Actinomycetota > Actinomycetes > Mycobacteriales > Mycobacteriaceae > Mycobacterium. Next base: position 18,255 of record DASYBR010000028.1, read on the forward strand.
TCCGGGCGCGCAGCGCCTTCGCGGTGAAGCCGGCGAAGACGACGCTGTGCATGACACCCAGGCGGGCGCAGGCGAGCATCGCTACCACGGCTTCTGGGATCAGCGGCATGTAGATCGCGACCCGGTCGCCGGCGGCCAGTCCGAGGTCGGTCAGCGCGTTGGCCGCTTTGCACACTTCGGTCTGCAACTCGGAATAGGTCAGGCTGCGACTGTCGCCGACGGGTTCGCCCTCCCAGTGAATGGCGACCCGATCGCCGAGGCCCGCCTCGACGTGGCGGTCGACGCAGTTGTAGGCCACGTTGAGCTTCCCGTCGGCGAACCACTTGGCGAACGGAGCGTTCGACCAGTCCAGCACCTCGGTGAAGGGCGTCGCCCAGGACAGCCTGTTGGCCTGCTCGGCCCAGAAGGCCAGGCGGTCGTCCTCGGCTTCGCGATACAGTTCCTCGCCCGCATTGGCCTGCTCGGCAAACTGCGCCGTCGGCGGGTACGAGGACTGGCCTGCAGTATCGGTGGCGGTCACTGGCTTCTCTCTCCTGTGTCGAGACTGCGCCGGTCGGTAGCCGACAGCGCTCGTCGGCCGCCTGTGAGCCTAACCCTGCAAGGTGAAGATGCGTGCTGCAAATCTGAGGTCACAGCGTGCGGCAATACCGGATAATCACCGGTGTGCCGGGTCATGGGCGACGCCGTCGTCGACTAGTCCTCAGCGTTGCCGCGGCCGCAACGAGTTACGCAGCCGGCATCATGCTGGAATCACCCGCGTCGGCCGAACCGGACGACTCCGCCGACGCGCCGACGCCGTGCTGGGCAGAACAGATCGCCGTCTCTGCCTCCCCGACGCAGGGCGCCGTGGGCCACCGCGCGCTGACCCTCACGTTCAGCCTCGCCGGCGGCGGGGACCCATGCACGTTGACCGGATACCCCTGGGTCGATTCAGGCGCCGGCGGGCCGTCCATTCATGCCCAGCCGACGCTGCACGGCTACATGGGCGGGTTGCCGACCGGGATCGATTCGCCACCCACCGTCATTCTGTCGATAGCGACCCAAGGACAGGCCATCGTCGAGGGCACGGCCATGGACTCCGGTGGCGGCCCCTGCCCCACCTACACCGACTTGCTCGTCAACGCGCCGGACACAAGCTACACGTTCACCGTGCCGGCCATCATCGACGCCTGCGCCCTACAGGTGCATCCCATGACCGCGGGGTGATCGCGGGGCCCTAGGGTCGGATGGATGCGTCGGATGCGGGCCTTTCTCGTGCTGGCCCCGCTCGCCGCCACACTCCTGGTGGTTGCGTCGCTGGCCGGTTGTGGCGGCGGTGCGCTCAGCCCGGACCTGGTGGTGGTCAACGGCGGGGAGCCACCGAACCCGTTGATCCCGACCGGCACCAACGACAGCCAAGGTGGGCGAATCGTCGATCGGCTGTTCGCCGGTCTGATGTCCTACGACGCCGCCGGCAACCCGTCGGCGGAGGTGGCCCAGTCGATCGAGACCACCGACAACGTCAACTATCGCATCACCCTCAAACCCGGCTGGAAGTTCACCGACGGCTCGCCGGTGACTGCGCACTCGTTCGTCGACGCGTGGAACTACGGGGCGCTGAGCACCAATGCTCAACTGCAGCAGAGCTTTTTCAGCCCGATCGACGGGTTCGACGAGGTTGCCGGCCCCGCGCCGAAGCGGACCACCATGTCCGGGCTGCAGGTGGTCAACGACCTCGAATTCACCGTGCGCCTGAAGGCGCCGACCGTCGATTTCATCTTGCGGCTCGGCTATACCTCGTATTATCCGTTGCCGGCAGCGGCTTTTCGGGACATGGCGGCCTTTGGCCGCAACCCGGTCGGCAATGGACCCTACAAGCTCGACGGTGGTTCTCAAGGCCCCGGGGGCCAAGCCTGGGAACACAACGTCAAAATCGACATGAGACCCAATCCCGACTACCGCGGCAACCGGAAGGTCCACAACAAGGGCCTGCGGTTCGAGTTTTACGCCAACCTGGACACCGCCTACGCCGACTTGCTGTCCGGCAATCTCGACGTGCTGGACACCATTCCGGCCAGTGCATTGCCAGTCTACAAACGCGATCTTGGCGACAACGCCGCCAGCGGACCTGTCGCCGTCAGCCAGTCGCTCGACACGCCGCTGCGGTTACCGCATTTCGACGGCGAGGAGGGACGGCTGCGCCGGCTGGCGTTGTCGGCGGCCATCAACCGTCCGCAGATCTGTAAGCAGATCTTCAACGAAACACGCAGTGCGGCGCGTGATTTCACTGCAAAATCGCTGCCGGGGTTTGACCCGGACATACCAGGAAGCGACGCGCTGGATTTCAATCCCGAACGGGCCCGGCAACTCTGGGCGCAGGCCAACGCGATCTCGGCGTGGAGCGGACGCTACGCTATCGCCTACAACGCCGACGGCGGCCACCAGGAGTGGGTGGACGCGGTGGCCAACAGTATTAAGAACGTCTTGGGCATCGACGCGGTGGGCGCGCCGCAGCCTACCTTCGCCGGTTTCCGCACCCAGATCACCAACCGCACGATCGACACCGCGTTCCGTGCCGGCTGGATCGGCGACTACCCGTCGATGGTCGAGTTCCTCGCCCCGTTGTACGCCACCGGCGCGGGGTCCAACGACGTCGGATACTCCAGCCGGAATTTCGACGCCGCGCTGGCGACGGCCGAGGCCGCGCCCAATCTGCACGAGGCGGACTCGCTGGTCAACGTTGCACAGCGAATCCTGTTGCACGACATGCCCGCTGTGCCGTTGTGGTACTACATCAGTGTGGTCGGATGGTCGCAGGAGGTCAGCGGCGTCAAGATGACCTGGAATGGCATGCCCGACTACGAGAACCTCGTCAAGGCTTAAAGACATGGGTTGGTACATCGCACGCCGGATCGCCGTCATGATTCCCGTGTTCCTCGGCGCCACCCTGCTGATCTACGGCATGGTGTTCCTGCTGCCGGGTGACCCGTTGGCCGCGATAGCGGGGGACCGGCCCCTGACGCCCGCCGTCGCCGCGCAGCTACGAGCCCGCTACCACCTCGAGGACCCGTTCATGGTGCAATACCTGCGCTACCTTGGGGGCGTGCTACATGGCGACTTAGGCCGCTCCTATTCTGGCTTACCAGTCAGAGAAGTTCTGGCGCATGCGTTTCCGGTCACCATTCGACTCGCGTTGATCGCCCTGGTGATCGAGGCGGTATTGGGAATCGGGTTCGGGGTGATCGCCGGTTTGCGCACGGGTGGCCTCTTCGATTCCACCGTGCTGATCACCGGGCTGATCATCATCGCGATCCCGATCTTCGTGTTGGGGTTCTTGGCTCAGTACATCTTCGGGGTCCGATTGGGCATCACGCCGGTCACGGTGGGGGAGAGATCGACGTTCGGGCGTCTGCTGTTGCCCGGAATCGTATTGGGCTCGGTGTCATTCGCCTACGTGGTGCGCCTGACCCGATCCGCGGTGGCGGCCAACGCGCATGCCGACTATGTCCGCACCGCCACCGCCAAGGGCCTGTCACGGCCCCGCGTGGTGACCGTGCACATCCTGCGTAACTCGCTGATCCCGGTGGTGACGTTTCTGGGTGCGGATTTGGGCGCGCTGATGGGCGGAGCCATTGTCACCGAAGGCATCTTCAACATTCACGGTGTTGGGGGTGTGCTGTATCAAGCCGTCACCCGGCAAGAGGCGCCGACGGTGGTGTCGATCGTGACCGTGTTGGTGATGATCTACCTCATCACCAACCTGATGGTGGACCTACTGTATGCGGCGCTGGATCCCCGGATTCGATATGGCTGAGCGGATTTCCGCGCGCAGCGGATTCTGGCGCGACACGTGGCACGGGTTGCGCGGGCGCCCGAAATTCATCGTCGCCACCCTGCTGATCCTGTTCATCGTTGCCGTCGCGATGTTTCCAACGCTGTTCACCGGGGCCGACCCCACCTACGCCGATCCCAGCCAGAGCCTGCTCTCTGCCTCCCGCGCTCACTGGTTCGGCACGGACCTGCAGGGCCACGACGTCTACGCCCGCACCGTCTACGGTGCGCGGGCCTCGGTCACCGTGGGGCTGGGGGCCGCCCTGATCGTGTTCGTCGTCGGGGGCGTGCTGGGTGCGCTCGCCGGCTTCTACGGCGGCTGGGTCGACGCGGTGGTCTCGCGCGTCACCGATGTGTTCTTCGGGCTGCCACTGCTGCTGGCCGCCATCGTGCTCATGCAGGTCACGCACCATCGCACGGTGTGGACGGTGATCGCGATCCTCGCTTTGTTCGGCTGGCCGCAGGTGGCCAGGATCGCCCGTGGCGCGGTGCTCTCGGTGCGCGCCAGTGATTATGTGCTCGCGGCAAAAGCGTTAGGGCTGAGCCGATCACAAATCCTGGTGCGACACGTGGTGCCTAACGCCCTGGGCCCGGTGATCGCCGTGGCCACCATCGCCCTCGGCGCGTTCATCGTCACCGAGGCCACGCTGTCCTACCTCGGCGTCGGACTGCCGACGTCGGTGGTTTCCTGGGGCGGCGATATCAACCTCGCTCAGACGCGGCTGCGGGCCGGCTCGCCGCTGCTGTTCTATCCCGCCGGCGCCCTGGCGATCACCGTTCTGGCCTTCATGATGATGGGCGATGCGCTGCGCGACGCCCTCGATCCGACATCGAGGGCGTGGCGGGCATGAGCGCGCCGCTGCTGTCCGTCCAAGGCCTACAGGTCAGCTTCGGCGAGCACGCCGCGGTGCGCGGTGTGGATCTGACCGTGCTGCCCGGCCAGACCGTCGCAGTCGTGGGCGAATCGGGTTCGGGCAAATCCACCACCGCCGCCGCGATCCTTGGGCTGCTGCCCCCGGAAGGCCGAATAGTCCGCGGGCGCATCGTTTTCGACGGATGCGACATCGTCGGGGCCGATCGCCGAACGCTCCGCTCGATCCGGGGCCGGGCCATCGGTTACATACCCCAAGACCCGATGACCAACCTCAATCCGGTGTGGCGGGTCGGCTTTCAGGTTTCCGAAGCGTTGCGGGCCAACACGTCCGACCGCCGAACACGCCAGCGTGCGGTGCAACTGCTCGCCGAGGCCGGCATGCCCGACCCGGCGAAGCAAGCGGGCCGCTATCCACATCAGCTTTCCGGCGGCATGTGTCAACGCGCGCTGATTGCGATCGGCCTGGCGGGCCGGCCACGGCTACTCATCGCCGACGAGCCGACTTCCGCGCTCGACGTCACCGTGCAGCGCCAGGTGCTCGACCATCTGCAGCGACTCACCGACGAGCTCGGCACCGCTCTGCTGCTGATCACCCACGATCTGGCGCTGGCCGGCGAACGCGCCGAGTCCGTGGTCGTCATGCACCGCGGCGCCGTGGTGGAATCCGGTGCGGTGCGATCGATCCTGCAGAATCCGCAGCATGACTACACCCGACGGCTGGTGGCCGCGGCGCCCTCCTTGACCGCCTCCGGTGCCGCCCGGCCCCGTCCGCAGACGTCCGGCGACGATATTCTCGTCGCCTCGGAACTGAGCAAGGCGTACCGCGAATCCCACGGGCCACCGTGGCGACGCGCGGAATCCCTTGCCGTCGACGCCGTTTCGTTTCGGATGCCGCGCGGCGGGACGCTTGCGGTCGTTGGGGAATCGGGTTCGGGAAAATCGACGCTGGCGCGCATGGTGCTCGGTCTGCTGCAACCGACCTCGGGCACCGTGGTGTTCGACGGGACCCGGATCGATGGCGCGCTGACCCGCGATCAGCACCTGGCTTTTCGCCGACGGGTGCAGCCGGTGTTCCAAAATCCTTATAGCAGCCTGGATCCCATGTACACGGTGTTTCGCGCCATCGAGGAGCCGTTGCGGATCCACCGGGTCGGGAACCGTGCGCAGCGCGAGCGCGCGGTGCACGATCTCGTCGACCAGGTGGCGCTGCCGTCGTCGGTATTGGGGCGGTTGCCCCGCGAGCTGTCGGGCGGGCAACGGCAGCGGGTCGCGATCGCTCGGGCGCTGGCGCTGCGGCCCGAGGTGTTGGTCTGCGACGAGGCGGTCTCGGCGCTCGACGTCCTGGTGCAGGCGCAGATATTGGATCTGCTGGGCGCTCTGCAGGCCGAGCTGGGGCTGACGTATTTGTTCATCAGCCACGACCTGGCGGTGATCCGGCAGATCGCCGATGACGTCTTGGTGATGCGCGCCGGGCGGGTGGTGGAGCACGCGCCGACAGAGCAGCTGTTCAGCCGGCCCGGGCACGACTACACGCGGCAACTGCTGGATGCCATCCCGCACGCGCCGATGTCCGGCTGACGCGGCGGAGATAGGTTGACACCCTGTGACGGCTGATCCACTGGCCCCCTTGCTGGAGCTGCCCGGTGTCGCCGAGGCCGCCGACCGGGCTCGCGACGCTCTGGGCCGGGCCCATCGCCACCGGGCCAATCTGCGAGGCTGGCCGGTGACCGCTGCCGAGGCTGCGTTGCGGGCGGCGCGGGCCTCATCGGTGCTGGACGGCGGTCCCGTTCGGCTAGAGGATCTGGCCGAAGCTGCTCAGGTCAGCGATTCGGTATTCGCCGGATCATTGCGGGTGGCCCAGGCGCTCGAGGGCGGCGAAGGACCTTTGGTCGGCAATTGGCGGCGCGCGCCGCTGCAGGCGCTGGCCCGTCTGCACGTGCTGGCTGCGGCGGACCGGGTGGACGAGGACCGGTTAGGTCGCCCGCGAGCCGATCCGGGAGTTGGGCCGCGCCTGGAGTTGCTGGCGGACTTGGTGACGGGCGGCACGCGAGTGCCGGCACCGGTGCTCGCCGCGGTCGCCCACGGCGAGTTGCTGACGCTGCAACCATTCGGCAGCGCGGACGGCGTGGTCGCGCGCGCGGTGTCACGCCTGGTGACCATCGCCAGCGGGCTGGACCCGCACGGGTTGGGTGTGCCGGAGGTGAGTTGGATGCGCCAGCCGGCGGAATACCGCGACGCTGCGCAGGGCTTTGCCGACGGCACACCGAAGGGTGTGGGGGCCTGGCTGGTGTTGTGCTGCCGGGCGATGAAAGCCGGTGCGCAGGAAGCTTTGTCGATCGCGGACTCGGTGTCCAGCGGCTAGCGCAAGGTTGCCGGCCGGCCGAAAAATGGTCAGCGGAAATGCGGCAGACAAATGTAAAGCGGGCGGTGTCCCGACCTATTCGGTCCACCGCCCGCTAGCACGGAACTCGGTTACCAAGCGTGCACTTCTGGGGTTGCGCGGGTTGGCCTCGGCGGTCTTGCGATGCATCTGGTTGCAACCCCACCCAAAGGGTCGTCGTCGCCATTCGCTTTTCGCAATTACGCAGGCCCGCAACACTTTTGCCATTATCGCGGCTATGACTCCGCGTGGGTGCCGGGTACCGTGCTGGGCGCCCGGGTCGGGAGAACGATCCTTCTCTTCCGGATCGACCTTGGCCTCACCGGGCTTCCGTGGTTCCTTTGTACTACTAGACCCTTTGCACAGCAAGGCCCAATTTTGCCAATATTGCGAAGCCACACCGGATTGCGCGGCTAAGGCGTTTGCTGTGCGGGCTAGAAAGCGTAGCGGCGGAGTAATGAGTAGGTGACCGCGCCGGCGGCAAGCGCACTGATGCCCACCGCGGCGGTCGTGGCGATCGCGGCGCCCGACGGGGCCGGAATGCGGTCCCGCAGGGACACCGGCCGCGAGAACGACAACACGGGCCACTCGCGCTCGATGGCCTCCCTGCGCAATGCCCGGTCGGGATTGACCACGCTGGGGTGGCCCACGGATTCGAGCATCGGCAGGTCGGTGATGGAGTCGGAGTAGGCATAGCAGTGCTCGAGCGGGTAGCCCTCGCGCGTGGCCAACTCGCGGATCGCTTGCACCTTGCCCTCGCCGTAGCAGTAGAACGCGATCTCGCCGGTGTACTTGCCGTCCTCGACGACCATGCGGGTCGCCATAGCATGGGTGGCGCCGAGCGCGCGAGCGATGGGCGCGACGATCTCTTCGCCGGACGCCGAGACCAGTACGACGTCGCGGCCGCACAGTTTGTGCGCGGCGATCAGGTCCGCGGCTTCGGCGAACACCAACGGGGTCACGATGTCGTGCAGCGTTTCGTTGACTATCGACTTGACCTGTTCCACGTCCCAACCGGTGCACATGTTTGTCATGTGGGCACGCATCCGGTCCATTTGGTCATGATCAGCCCCGGACAGCAGGTAGATGAACTGTGCATAGCTGGACTTGAGCACGGCGCGGCGGTTAAGCAGTCCCTGTGCGAAGAACGGTTTGCTGAACGCCAGCGTGCTGGACTTGGCGATGATCGTCTTGTCCAGGTCGAAGAAGGCAGCGGTGCGGGCTCGTGGGGCGTTTGTTGCCGTCGTCGGGTCGACGGATTGCTGCTCTTTGGCCGGGTCGAAGACGGTCACCGCCCCAGCATAGGTCGACGGTCCCGGGGAGGCCGCGATCTTCCGCCCGAAATGCCCGTTCAGCCGGTGTGACCGGTGGGACGGCAGTGTTTTGGCGGCTCAACGTGTTTTTTCAAGCGAGCAGTATTGCGTTATCGCGGACTGTCATGTGTATAGTAAGCAGTACTCGGCCTGAGCCGAGGGTGTATCAGCCCGACCCCCCGGGGCTGAAACACGACGACCCTCGCCTCCTCCCCCCCTGGCGGGGGTCGTCCCTTTTCTGGGGTAAGTTTTCTCCTTCTTTGGACTCCCGGCCACGCCTGTGGGCGCGTTGCGGGGACCGCATCATCAGTCGCTGAGTGTGGCGCCGAGTTAAGCGAGTTGTGCACAGTCGCGTCTTTATCCACAGATCGCCATTTGGGACTGGTGTCCCAACATAACGGCCCCGCAGAGTGGGCTGATGGCTGGCAACTTTCACGCTGACGACGTCCGCTGCCCGGGTGTGCTGGCGGTGTTGACCGATCCCGAATTGCGCGACGAGTTGGATCGGGTGGCCGCGGCTGTCGGTGTCCGGGTGGCGCATGCCGGCGGCGCTTCCTCGATCAGCCGGAAGACCTGGGCGGCCGCCGCGGCGGTGGTGCTCGACGCGGTGGCGGCGGATCGGTGTGGGCGGTTGACGCTGCCGCGTCGCGACCACGTGACCGTGCTCGAGGCCGCGGAACCGACCACGGCGACGTGGGCTGCAGGCGTCGCCGTAGGCGCCGAGCGGGTGCTGCGACTGCCCGGGCAGGAGCGGGAATTGGTCGGCGCGCTCGCCGAGGCCGCCGAAGCGTCCCGCGATGACGGGCTGCGCGGGGACGTCGTCGCCGTCGTGGGCGGCTGCGGCGCGGCCGGGGCTTCGTTGTTCGCGGTCGCAGTCGCGCAGGCCGCCACCGATGCGCTGCTGGTGGACCTCGACCCGTGGGGCGGCGGCATCGATCTGTTGGTGGGGGGTGAGACCGCGCCGGGTCTGCGGTGGCCCGACCTTGCACTGCAGGGCGGGCGACTCAACTGGCCCGCTGTGCGAGAAGCCCTCCCACGACACCGCGGAATCAGCGTGCTGTCCGGCACCCGGCGCGGATACGAGCCGGACGCCGGGCCGCTGCGCGCCGTCGTCGACGCCGGACGGCGCGGGGCGGTCACCGTCGTGTGCGACCTTCCCCGCCGATTCACCGATGCGACGCACGCCGCGCTGGACGCCGCCGACCTCGTCGTCGTGGTCAGCCGGTGTGATGTGCGAGCGTGCGCGGCGACCGGGGCGATCGCTCCCGTGCTGAGCGCGATCAACCCGAACGTCGGTTTGGTAGTGCGCGGTCCGTCGCCGGGCGGACTGCGGGCGGATGAAGTCGCTGACATCACCGGGCTGCCGCTGCTGGCGGCGATGAAGGCCGAGCCGCGACTGGCCGAGCAGGTAGAACGCGGCGCTCTGCGGTTGGGACGACGTTCCGCGCTCGCGATGGCGGCGCGCCAGGTGCTCGGGCTGTTGCCGCGTGCCGCACCGCCGCGGCAGAAGGGCAGGGCGGCGTGACCGGATCGCTGATTGAACGGGTGCGCGAGCGGCTGGCGGCTGAATCGACGCCGTTGGGGCCGGCTGTAGTCGCCGCCGCCATCCGGGCCGAGTCCGGCGGGATGCTCGGCGATACCGAGGTGCTCGCCAATCTTCGGGTGCTGCAGACGGAATTGACCGGCGCCGGCATCCTCGAACCGTTGTTGTGCGCGGACGGCACCACCGACGTGCTGGTGACCGCGCCCGATGCGGTCTGGGTCGATGATGGAAACGGTCTGCGCCGCACGGAAATTCGCTTCCCTGATGAGGCGGCGGTGCGACGGTTGGCGCAGCGGCTTGCGCTGGCCGCCGGTCGTCGCCTGGACGATGCGCAGCCCTGGATCGACGGCCAGCTGACCGGGATCGGGGGCGGCGGATTTGCCGTTCGGCTGCACGCGGTGCTGCCGCCGGTGGCGGCCGCCGGTACCTGCCTGTCGCTGCGGGTATTGCGACCGGCCAGCCAGGATTTGGCGGCACTGATTGCCGCTGGCGCGATCGCCCCCGAGGCCGCCGCGCTGGTGGCCGACATCATCGCCGCTCGGGTGGCGTTCCTGGTGTGCGGCGGGACCGGGGCGGGCAAGACAACCCTGCTGGCCGCGATACTGGGGGCGGTGCCGTCGGATGAGCGAATCGTGTGCGTGGAGGATGCGGCCGAATTGGCGCCCCGTCATCCACATTTGGTGAAGTTGGTCGCGCGATGCGCCAACGTCGAGGGAGTGGGCGAGGTGCCGGTGCGCCAGCTCGTCCGGCAGGCGCTGCGGATGCGGCCGGACCGCATCGTCGTGGGCGAGGTGAGGGGCGCCGAAGTGGTGGACCTGTTGGCGGCGTTGAACACCGGCCACGACGGGGGCGCGGGTACGGTGCACGCGAACAACCCCGGCGAAGTCCCCGCCCGGCTCGAGGCTCTGGGTGCGTTGGGTGGTCTCGATCGGGCTGCGCTACACAGTCAGCTCGCCGCGGCGGTCCAGGTGCTGCTGCACGTCTCGCGCGACCGCACGGGTCGGCGTCAGCTCAGCGAAATCGCTGTGCTGCAACCACTTCAAGGACGGGTGCAGGCAGTCACGGTGTGGCATGTGGAGCGGGGGATGACGGACGGCGCGGATCACCTGCATCGCCTGCTGTGCGACCGGATGCAACCATGAACGGTCCGGCGGCCGCGGCGGTGCTCATGGCGCTGGCGCTGATCGTTCTTCCGGCGTCCCCGCACGGCCGGCTCACCCCGGTGACGGCGCGGCATCGGTACCTCCCGTCGGTCAGGCCTCGGGCGCTCGGCTGCATCGCTGCGAGCGCTGGCGCCGTGGCGGCCATATTGCTGCCGCTGACAACGGTTCTGGCTGTCGCGGTGGCGGGCGCGACCGCGAGCCTGCGGTACCGTCGCCGCCGCCGGATGCGGCGCGCCATGCGCGACGGTGACATGCTGGAAACCGCGCTCGATGTGCTCGTCGGTGAACTGCGGGCCGGCTCTCATCCGGTGCGGGCGTTCAGCATCGCCGCCGATGAAACCGCTGGCGGTGTTGCGGTTTCGCTGCGCTCGGTCGCGGCGCGGGCCCGATTGGGCGCCGACGTCGCGGCCGGTCTGCGGGCCGCGGGAGGATCGTCGGCTCTGTGCAGACATTGGGATCGCCTGGCGTTGTGCTGGCAGCTGGCCAGTGACAACGGGCTGGCGATAGCGACCATGATGCGCGCCGCGCAACGGGATATCGCCGAGCGGCAACGGTTCTCGGCGCGGGTGTCGTCGAGCCTGGCCGGGGCCCGCGCGACCGCGGCGATACTGGCGGGCCTGCCGGTGCTGGGCGTGCTGTTGGGGCAGCTGATCGGGGCCCGGCCGCTGGGCTTCCTGCTGGGTGGGAACGTCGGCGGATCGCTGCTGGTCGTCGGATCGGTGCTGACGTGTGGGGGCCTGCTGTGGGCCGACCGCATCACCGATCGGGTTGCGTCGTGAACACGGCGGCCGTGCTACTCGCCGCGGCGCTGTGGGTCGGTCCCGGCCCCGTACGGGTGCGGGCGCGGGCCGGGATGCCGGCCCGCGGGTATCGGCAGCGGCAGGGAGATGGGCGGGAGCTGGGCCCTGATCCAGTGGCGGTCGCGTCCTGTCTCGACGTGCTGGCCGTGTGTCTGGAGGCGGGCATGGCGGTGTCGGCCGCCGCGGCCGCGGCCGCCCCATCCGCGCCTGCGGCGCTCGGCCGGGTCCTGCGCCGCGCAGCCGACCTGCTGGCGCTCGGCGCCGATCCCGCTGTCGCATGGTCGATTCCGCCGGAGCTGCCGATCAAATCCGCCGACACACAGATCGACGCGTTGCTCCGCCTGGCGCGGCGTTCCGCATCCTCGGGTGCGGCGCTGGCCGGCGGCGTCGCCGAGTTGGCCGATCAATGCCGGCACGATGCCGCGCACGCGGCCACCGCGGCAGCCGAGCGGGCCGGGGTCCTGATCGCCGGACCGCTCGGATTGTGCTTCTTGCCGGCGTTCGTGTGTCTGGGCATCGTTCCCGTGGTGGCCGGGTTGGCCGGTGATGTCTTGCAGTCAGGCCTGTTGTGACCAGTGAAAAGAAGAGGGGATGCATTGTTGTTCAACGTGATTCGTGTGTTTATGACTCGCCTGACGGTCTTGGCGACCGACGAATCGGGCATGTCCACCGTCGAGTACGCGATCGGTACTATCGCGGCGGCGGCCTTCGGGGCGATCCTGTACACAGTCGTCACCGGCGACTCCATCGTTTCGGCTCTGACCAACATCATCGGTCGGGCGCTCAACACCAAGGTCTAGCCGACAGTGCTGGCGCCAGCACTGTGGAGGCAGCCCTCGGCATCGCCGCACTGGTGGTGGTTCTGGTGTTGTGCCTGGCCGGTGTCACCGCGGTGTCGATTCAGGTGCGCTGCGTCGACGCTGCCCGGGAGGCCGCCCGGCTCGCTGCCCGCGGCGATGAACGCTCCGCAGTCGCCACCGCGCGCCGCATCGCGCCTACCGGGGCACGAGTCGACGTGCGTCATGAGGGTGAGTTTCTGGTGGCCACCGTTGTCGTGCACTCGAAGTTGTTGCCCACGCTGGACATTGGGTCGACGGCGGTTTCGGCGGCGGAGCCGTCGGGATGAATGCGGGTCGGCCACCGTGGTCGCGGCTTCGATGGTCGTGGTGCTGCTGTGGGTCACCGGCGCGGGTGCATACCTGGGCTCGGTGGTGGTGGCTCGGCATCGTGCCCAGGCGGCCGCCGATCTGTCGGCGTTGGCCGCCGCGGCCCGGCTGCCGCTGGGAGTGCAAGTCGCCTGCGCCCGCGCGACGGCGGTGGCCCGCGAGATGCGGGTCGACGATGTCCGCTGCGAGGTGGACGACCTCGACGTCGTCGTCACGGTCCGGGTTGTCGCCTATGCCGCCGTGGCGCGGGCCGCCGCACGTGCGGGGCCGGTCGACACCGGCTAGGCCGTGGTGTCGGGGAGCTTTGGCAACTCCGCGGCGGCAAGCTCCTCGTCCGTCGGCAACCTCAGCGAGATCAGCCCGGCGAACGTATCCGGTTCGAGCTCCACCCGGTTGACCGTGACATGCACCGGGACCCAATCTGTGTCGTGGCCCGGCATCCGCAGCACTCGACTGGTGGCGCCGTGGACGAATTCCTTTGTCATGGAGGCCTTGACGTCCTCGTCATCGGGATGGACCTTGGGCCTGCCCGTCTCGATGCCGCCGCGCCAGTCGTAGAAGGTGCACGGCTCGTCGAGCCATTTCAGCAGGGTCCAGTTGTTGAGGTCGACGAGCGCCCGGTGGACCCCGGCCTGGGCGAGTCCGTTGAGGATCCGTTGCGCGAGATCGTCAGTCGACACGATCGGGCCCTTCAACTCGGAACGCCAGTTCATGGCCCGCGCCACCAAATGGTCCCGCCCATCGGGCCCGGGCTCCAAACCGGTGCGGGCGACGAAACCTATCCGAATGGCGTTTCCCTGCCAGTCGGTGAGATCCCATGTGTTGCAAAGTGTTTGGTCGGGCTGAGCCTTAATCGCCATCGCGAGCACCTTGGTCTCGTTCGGATTGAGCTCGCGTGACGGGAGATCCTCGGCGAAGGCCCTGCCGAAGGTGACTTCGACTTCGGGGTTCTTGCCGCTGTTGGCCAGCGACTCCCGGGTATCGGTGGCTACGCCGAGGGTCAGGTCCCACTTCAGTGGCCCGGGCGTCGGGCGCTCGGGCGGCTCGATGTCGGCTGGGCCGGTCCACACGTGCACGCCGTGGATGATGCCGTCGGACATCACCACGGGCTCGGTGCGAATGACACGGTCGCGCTTCGGAGTGATGCTGGTCAGGCTCTGCCCGGTCTGCACCGACTCGGCGATCGCCGTCCGAACCGCGGAGAGATAGGGGCTGCGCCGAAGAAAGGTGGTGATCGGGACGAGGTTTTTGAGTTGCCGTCCCTGCGCCACCACGGTGGGATCGCCCCCCAGCGTCTCCACGAGCAGCCAGTCGTGGGCCATGCGGCCGATCTTACGGCGGCCAGACACGTCGGTGGGACCTCGGCTCGCCGGATTTGTCCTGCTTTGCGCTCGCGCCACAATTGAATTCATCTCCGCATGCGTAAGTCGTGCTCGTATCAAACTGTGCGACAAAGCTTTCGGACTTCGGCCACCGAATCTCGTGTCCGACATGGCCACCGGTGCGGCGACGGCCAAAGTTGCTATGTCATTGAAACCTTTGGTATTTTCCTGCTGCGCCCGCGTAGTCGGGCCTGGGAACGGCTCGCGTTGTCCGGCCGTTCGTCGCGATGTTTGATGGCACGTCGGGCATTTCTTCAGCGAAAAGGAAATGCCCCGCAGGGGCGGTCCTAGTAACGCATGTCCGAGGGTGTCGACCGTCGAGGGGTCGGTCGTCGTCCACTGAATTGCTCAGCGTGGCTCGTGAGGCAATTCCGCGAGAACCAACTGCAGCACTTGGACCGCACCCGCCTTATCCAGCGGATCGTTACCGTTGCCGCACTTTGGGGACTGCACACAAGACGGACAGCCTGTGGGGCATTCGCACGCCGAAATGGCGGCTGCCGTAGCACCCAGCCAGGTGCGGGCCCGGCGGAAGCCGCGTTCGGCGAACCCCGCTCCGCCCGGGTACCCGTCGTAGACGAAGACACTGGGCAGGCCGGCGGGATCGGGCCCCACCGCGGTGGACATGCCGCCGATATCGCCGCGGTCGCAGCTGGCGACCAGCGGCAGCAGTCCGATCGCCGCATGCTCGGCCGCATGCAATGATCCGGGGATCCGCGGCGCGTCAATACCCTTGTTCAGCAACGCATCTTCGGTGATGGTGTACATCACCGCGGTGGTGGCCAACGTGTGCTCCGGCATGTCCAGTTCGATGAAGTCGATCACCTCCCCGGAAAGCCTGCGGCGCAGATACCCCACCACCCGATGGGTGACGATGACCGGCACCAAACCAAGGGTGACCGGACCGAACTGCGAGCGTTCACCCGTCCCGGTGATGACGATGTCGGTGATTTCCCGCGCGAAGGTCGCATATCCGGGGTCCTCGGCGTGAACGAACGCGATCCCGTCCTCTAGATCCAGAGCGTCGACGACATAGCTGTCTCCTTGGTGCAGGTAAACCGCGCCGGGATGCACCGACGTCGGCGCCTGACCGACACCGGCGCTGCCCAGCAGCCGTCCGGTGTCCGCCTCCACGATGACGATCTGCCCGCCCGTCGAGCCCCGGATGTCGACCGCGGGATGCGGTTCCAGACCCGGCACGGGAAAGTATTTGCCGTTGCGGTGCCGCAGCAGCCCGTCGTCGACCAGGCCCTGGGCCACCTCAACGGCGCCGAAGTTTCGCACCTCGGTTTCCTCGAGCGGGAGTTCGGTTGCCGCGCAAAGAAGTTGAGGGCCCAGGATGTACGGATTGCCGGGATCGATCACGACCCGCTCCACCGGCTTGTCCAGCAGCGCAGCGGGATTGTGGACAAGATACGTGTCCAGGGGGTCGTCGCGGGCGATCAGCACCACCAGCGCGCCCTGGCCGCGGCGGCCGGAACGGCCGGCCTGCTGCCAGAACGAGGCGACCGTTCCGGGAAAACCGGCGAGCACCACCGCGTCTAAACCGGCGATGTCCACGCCCAATTCCAGTGCGTTGGTGGTGGCCAGCCCGCGCAGCCGGCCCTCGGCCAGGGCGCGTTCGAGTGCGGTGCGATCCTCGGCGAGATAGCCGGCCCGGTACGACGCCACCTGCTGCGACAGCTCCGGGGCGACGTCGTGCAGTCGCGCCTGAGCGCCCAGCGCGGTCAATTCCGCTGCGCGGCGCGATCGAACGAACGTCAGGGTCTGCGCTCCCTCGGCGATAAGGTCGGCCATCACGCGCGCCGCCTCGGAGCCGGCCGAGCGGCGCACCGGCGCACCGTTCTCTCCGGTCAGATCGTTGCGCAGCGCCGGTTCCCACAACGCCACAGTCCGGGCCCCTTGGGGCGAGCCATCTTCGGTGACCTCCTCGACCGGAAGCCCGATGAGCTCGGCGGCCGTCGCGCCCGGTGAATTCGTTGTCGCGCTGGCGAAGATCACGGTCGGCTTCAAATCAGGCCGAGCCGAATATCGCGCACACAGTCGCAACAGGCGGCGCAGCACCATCGCCACATTGGAACCGAAAACGCCACGGTAGTAATGACATTCGTCGACAATCACGTAGCGAAGGGCACGCAACAGGACGGCCCAGCGGGCGTGGTTGCGCAATATCGACACGTGAATCATGTCGGGGTTGGAGAACAGCCAACGGGAACGCTCGCGCGCGAAACGCCGGACCTCGGACGGACTGTCGCCGTCATAGGCGGTAGGTGCGACGTCATGCAACCGTGGAATCGCCGCTGTGAGTGCATGCGCGGCGCGCAACTGGTCATGACCCAGCGCTTTGGTGGGCGACAGATACAGCACCCGCGCCCGGGGATCGGTCGCCAACGCATTGAGAACGGGGAGTTGATAAGCGAGCGATTTCCCCGACGCGGTGCCCGTGCTCACCACCACATGACGACCCGCGTGGGCCAGGTCTGCGGCCGCGAATTGGTGTGAATACGGCGATTTGATCCCGCGGTCGACGAATGCGCGGACCACGTCGGGCTCGACCCAGGCCGGCCAGTCATGGGGCCGGGCGGTCCGCGGCGGCAGCTCGGCGACGTGCCGCAATGGGTGCTCGTCGGCCGCGGTTCCTGCGATCGCGGCGGCCAGCAGGTCAATGCCGAAACTCGCCACTCGCTTCCTTTCAAAATCCATCCGCGCTACAAGTCTGTCGCGGACGGCACGAACATGGTTGGATGATGGCGGGTCGCAGCTTCTGTGTTCGTGTCAAACTTTCGCAGGATCGATGTTGCGGCCGCGGTTCCTGCGAGGTTAATCGGTCGGGTGAAGTTCCGGCGACTGAGCGAGGTATGGCGGTCGTACAGGCCTGGCGCACCGAAATGCGGTGCTCCGCACCCAGAAGAAAAGGAAAGATCGAGAGATGCCACAGGGAACTGTGAAGTGGTTCAACGCGGAAAAGGGGTTCGGTTTCATTGCCCCGGAAGATGGTTCCGCTGATGTGTTTGTCCACTACACGGAGATCCAGGGTTCGGGCTTCCGCACCCTCGAGGAAAATCAGAAGGTCGAATTCGAAATCGGCCACAGCCCTAAGGGCCCCCAGGCCACCGGAGTCCGTTCCGTCTAAGAGATAGAGCAGATTCTTTTCAAGGAAACCCCCCGTGCAGACCCGCGTAGCGGACCACGCCGGGGGGTTTTCGCTTCCGTCTTGCTTGTATCCTCCTAACCCGGACGCCGCGCCGATTACCTCAAGACGCGGATAGGGGACCTGGCCTACTGTCGGTGGCGTGAGCCAGCTTTCCTTCTTCACAGCGGAGTCGGTGCCCCCTGCGGTCGCCGATCTCTCGGGAGTGCTGGCGGCCTCGGGGCAGATCGTCTTGGTTGGCGCTTCCGGCGCGCAGGGTGCCCGGTTGTCGGTGGTGGTGGATCAGCCCTGGCGCGCGTCCGCGCTGGCGGACATGATCCGCGAGGCCGGATTGGTCGCGGAGATCAGCCGCACCGATGAGGACACCCCGTTGGTGCGGACGACGGTGGACCCCTCGTTGACGACGCTGGCCGCCGAATGGACACGCGGCGCGGTCAAGACGGTGCCCCCACGCTGGCTGCCCGGACCGCGCGAGCTGCGGGCCTGGACGCTGGCCGCCGGTAACCCCGAGGGGGAGCATTACCTGTTGGGGTTGGACCCACACGCGCCGGACACGCACTCGCCGCTGGCGTCCGCTCTGATGAGGGTCGGGATCGCGCCGACTTTGATCGGCACCCGCGGCGGGCGGCCGGCCCTTCGGATCACCGGGCGCCGCAGGCTATCGCGCCTGGTAGAGAACGTGGGAGAACCGCCCGACGGCGCCGACGCGCGTGCGCGATGGCCACGGGTTTAGCCCTTTGACAGCCCTTGGTCGAGACTTGCGTTTCCGGCTGCCGGTTTGCGCACCCCCGCCCAAGGGTGCGAAATTGTGGGGTGCCGCGGGGCGAAGGAACGGTCGCGTACCTGAATTTCACCGGAATTTTCGTAGCCGACCTGTCATTCTTCCTCCAGGTGGTCTCGAAGGGGGGACCGATTAGAGATGGAGCGTAAGGGCAGTTGGCTGATCCGAAGCTGAAGGACGACACCAGCGGCGGGAATGGCAGCCGTCGGCGGCTTGTGATTGTCGAGTCGCCCACCAAGGCGCGCAAACTGGCCGGTTATCTGGGCTCCAGGTACATCGTCGAGTCCTCCCGGGGTCACATCCGCGACCTGCCCCGCGCCGCCGCCGACGTCCCCGCCAAGTTCAAATCCGAGCCCTGGGCGCGCCTCGGGGTCAACGTCGATGCCGACTTCGAACCGCTCTACATCATCAGCCCGGAGAAGAAGAGCACCGTCAGCGAGCTGAAGGGTTTGCTCAAAGACGTCGACGAGCTCTACCTGGCCACGGATGGTGACCGCGAGGGTGAGGCCATCGCCTGGCACCTGCTGGAAACCCTCAAGCCGAACATCCCGGTCAAGCGGATGGTGTTCCACGAAATCACCGAGCCCGCGATCCTGGAGGCCGCCGAAAACCCGCGCGACCTGGACATCGACCTGGTCGACGCGCAGGAGACCCGCCGCATCCTGGACCGCCTGTATGGCTACGAGGTCAGTCCGGTGCTGTGGAAAAAGGTTGCGCCCAAGCTGTCGGCGGGCCGGGTCCAGTCGGTGGCCACCCGCATCATCGTGCAGCGGGAACGCGATCGCATGGCGTTCCGCAGCGCCTCCTACTGGGACATCGTTGCCCAGCTGGACGCGAGCGTGTCCGACCCGAAGGCGCAGCCACCCACCTTCACCGCCCGATTGACCAATGTCGACGGCCAACGCGTCGCCACCGGCCGCGATTTCGACTCGCTGGGGCAGCTCCGCAAGGCCGACGAGGTGGTGATCCTCGACGAGGCGTCCGCGACCGAGCTGGCGACCGGTTTGCGCGGTGCCAAGCTGTCCGTCGCGTCGGTGGAGGAGAAGCCCTACACCCGGCGTCCGTATGCGCCGTTCATGACGTCGACGCTGCAGCAGGAAGCCGGCCGCAAGCTGCGGTTCTCGTCCGAGCGCACGATGAGCATCGCGCAGCGGCTCTACGAGAACGGCTACATCACTTATATGCGTACCGACTCGACGACGTTGTCCGCGTCGGCGATCAACGCGGCACGCACCCAGGCGCGTCAGCTCTACGGCGAGGAGTACGTGGCGGCGTCGCCGCGCCAGTACACCCGCAAGGTCAAGAACGCCCAGGAGGCGCACGAGGCGATCCGGCCCGCCGGTGAGGCGTTCGCCACCCCGGACGCGGTGCGCCGCGAGCTCGACGGCGACGAATTCCGCCTCTACGAGCTGATCTGGCAGCGCACGGTGGCCTCCCAGATGTCCGACGCGCGGGGGACGACGCTCAGTCTGCGAATCGGCGGCCAGGCAAGGGCCGCGACCACAAGAGACGTCGTGTTCTCGGCGAGCGGCCGCACCATCACCTTCGCGGGCTTCCTGAAGGCCTACGTGGAGACCGTGGACGAGTTGGCCGGCGGCGAGGCCGACGACGCCGAGAGCCGGCTGCCGCAGGTGACGCAGGGCCAGCGGCTCGACGCCATCGAGCTCACCCCCGACGGCCACGCCACCAACCCGCCCGCGCGCTACACCGAGGCGTCGTTGGTCAAAGCGCTCGAGGAGCTGGGCATCGGACGTCCGTCGACCTACTCGTCGATCATCAAGACCATCCAGGACCGCGGCTATGTGCAAAAGAAGGGCAGCGCGCTGGTGCCCTCGTGGGTCGCGTTCGCCGTAACCGGGCTGCTCGAACAGCATTTCGGCCGGCTCGTCGACTACGACTTCACCGCCGCGATGGAAGATGAGCTCGATGCCATCGCTTCGGGCCAGGAGCGACGCACCGACTGGCTCAACAACTTCTACTTCGGTGGCGAGCACGGGGTGGCCGACTCGGTGGCCCGCTCGGGCGGTTTGAAGCGGCTCGTCGGCGTCAACCTCGAAGGGATCGACGCCCGAGAAGTCAACTCCATCAAGCTGTTTGACGACGCACAGGGCCGCGCAGTCTATGTTCGGGTGGGTAAGAACGGGCCGTACCTGGAACGCATGGTGGCAGGCGACGAGGGTGAGCCGACGCCGCAGCGGGCCAACCTGAACGACTCGCTGACCCCCGACGAACTGACCCTCGATGTCGCCGAGGAACTCTTCGCCACCCCACAAGAAGGACGCACGTTGGGCGTCGACCCGGACACCGGACACGAAATCGTTGCCAAGGACGGCCGTTACGGTCCCTACGTCACCGAGGTGCTGCCCAAGCCGGACGACGATGACGGCGCCGCCGGGCAGCCGGCGAAGAAGGGCAAGAAGCCCACCGGCCCCAAGCCCCGCACCGGCTCGCTGCTGCGCAGCATGGATCTGCAGTCGGTCACCCTCGAGGACGCGCTCAGGCTGCTGTCGCTACCCCGGGTGGTCGGGGTTGATCCGCAGTCGAACGAGGAGATCACCGCGCAGAACGGCCGGTACGGTCCATATTTGAAGCGCGGCACCGATTCTCGCTCACTGGCGACCGAGGATCAGATATTCGACATCACCCTGGACGAGGCGCTGAAGATCTACGCCGAACCCAAACGCCGTGGCGGGCAAGGCGCTTCGGCTCCGCCGTTGCGCGAGCTGGGCAACGACCCGGCCTCGGGCAACCCAATGGTGGTCAAGGACGGCCGGTTCGGCCCCTATGTCACCGATGGCGAGACGAATGCGAGCCTGCGCAAGGGCGACGACGTGTTGTCGATCACCGATGAGCGCGCGGCCGAACTGCTTGCCGACCGCAGGGCCCGGGGCCCGGCGAAGCGTCCCGCCAAGAAGACCAGCCGAAAGGCCCCGGCGAAGAAGTCACCCGCCAAGAAGGCCGCCAAGCGCAACTGATCAGCTGCGGGCTTCGCTGGAAATCTGTTCGGGCACAACCGTTTCTGAGGCTCTGTCCGAGCTGGCCAGTTGCACCGGCCGCGCCAGTTGGGTGGGCGCCCGGCGGCCACGCAGCTCGACAACCTCGCCGACGTCCCAGCACAGCGCCTCGGCGTCCAGCGCGCCGCTGACCGCGATCGCGGACGCGAGCACGTGGCCGGACTCGAGCTTGGCCAGCTCGGTCAGCCGAGCGGCCTCGTTGACCGGGTCGCCGATCACCGTGTATTCGAAGCGGGCCTGCGCGCCGATGTGGCCGGCGATGGCCCTGCCCGACGACACCCCGATCCCGAAGTCCGCAGAACCGATCACCGGCAGGAGCTCGTCGTGCAACTCGCGGGCCGCGGCAAGCGCTCCGCCCGAAGCGTCGGGGTGTTCGATCGGCGCGCCGAAGATGGCGAGCGCGGCATCACCCTGGAACTTGTTGACGAAACCGCCGTGCCGGCCGACCGTGTCGACCACCACCCGGAAGAACTCGTTGAGTAGGTGGACCACCTCGGCGGGCGGTCGCGTCGAGGCCAGCTGGGTCGAGCCGACCAGGTCCACGAACAGGACCGCGACGTGGCGCTCCTGACCGCCCAACTCGGTGCCGCGTTCCAGGGCCCGGCGGGCGACGTCTTCGCCGACGTAGCGGCCGAACAGGTCGCGGAGCCGCTGCCGCTCGGACAGGTCACGCACCATGTCGTTGAAGCCCGCCTGCAGCAGGCCCAGTTCGCTGGCGTCGTAGATCTGCATGTGCGCGTTGTAGTTACCGCGCTGCACCTCAGACAGCGCCCAGCGCAGCTGCCGCAGCGGGTCGGCGATCGACATGGCCACCAGCAGCGTGCTGACCAGCCCGATGCCCAACGCCGCCATTGCCAGCAACAGGATGGGGGTGAACAGCTTCTCGGGTGTGGCATGCAGGATTGAGGCCTTGTCGGCCACCACCGCCAGGACGATCGCGAGCACCGGCACGGCGGTGGACAGCATCCAGGTCAGCATCTGGCGCAGGATGACGCCGGGCGCCTGGACGTTCTGCGGCACGCCGCTGCGCAGGGCGGCCACGGCGACCGGCCGCAGCACCCGCTCGGACTGCAGGTAGCCGATGATCGCGGTGGCAGCGGCGCCGAGTGCGGTGGCGACGGCCACGACGGGAGCGGCGAACCGGGCGACCGACCAGCTGGCGACGATGAAGACCACGCCGCCGATGCACCAGGCCCCCATGCTGATCAGCGAGCGGTAGAACGGCATCCGCAAGGCACGGCTGCGGGCGAGTTCGGTGGCGGTCGGATCGGCTTCGGCCAGCAAATTATCGCGCCGCTGCCACCGGAAGACCGGCATCAGCAGCTTCAGGTTCACGATCCAGCTGGCGAGGAACAGCACGACCAACGCGGTAGCGAAGATCACCAGGTTCAGGGCCGGCAGATCCTGCAGCTGAATGCGATCCTCGGGCGGCAGGGCGTAGCGCAGGAAGCCGAGCACGAACAGGGCGCCGATGATCTCGGCCTGCAGCATGCTCAACGAGAACAGCGGCCACGGGGTGCGCACCACCCAGCGGACGAATGCGCTGATCCGCCCCGGTAGTGCTTCCGCCGTTGCCACCAACCCACCGTATCGGTCGGCGGGGACCTCCCGGAAACTTCCGAGCTATCTCAGCAAGTCCGTTCAGGTGCTCAAACGCGGCGGAACATCACGGAATGGTCGCGGAACGGTGGCCGATCGGTCGCTGTCGGCACCGCAAACTATTGTTACCGATGATGTCCGGGGTGTTTACACGGCTGGTAGGCCAGCACGCGGTGGAAGCTGAGCTGCTCGCCGCGGCCAGGGCCGCCCGCGGTGATTCCGGCCACAGTGCCGGCGGCGACGGGACTATGACACATGCCTGGCTCATCACCGGCCCCCCGGGTTCGGGGCGCTCGGTCGCCGCATTGTGCTTTGCTGCCGCGCTGCAATGCACCTCCGATGGCGACCCGGGATGCGGACGCTGCCACGCATGCACGACGACGACGGCCGGCACCCACGCCGATGTACGCCGGGTGATCCCCGAAGGCCTGTCTATCGGCGTGGACGAGATGCGCTCGATCGTGCAGATCGCCTCGCGGCGTCCGGCCACCGGGAACCGGCAGATCGTGGTGATCGAGGACGCCGACCGGCTGACCGAAGGCGCCGCGAACGCCTTGCTGAAGGTCGTCGAGGAACCGCCGCCGTCCACGGTGTTCCTGTTGTGCGCTCCGTCGGTGGACCCCGAGGACATCGCCATCACTTTGCGGTCCCGGTGTCGGCACGTCGCGCTGGTGACTCCGTCGACCGAGGCGATCGCGGAGGTGCTGCTGGGCAGCGACGGTCTGGCCGCCGACACGGCCGACTGGGCCGCGTCGGTCAGTGGCGGTCATGTGGGCCGGGCGCGGCGGCTGGCGACCGATCCCGACGCCCGGGAGCGACGTGAACAGGCGCTGGCCCTGGTGCGCGACGCCGCGACCCCGTCGCGTGCCTACGCCGCCGCCGAAGAGTTGGTGGCCGCGGCCGAAGCCGAGGCCATGGTGCTCACCGCGGACCGCGCCGAGGCCGAGACCGAGGAGCTGCGGACGGCACTCGGTGCCGGCGGCACCGGCAAGGGCACCGCGGGCGCGCTGCGCGGGGCTGCGGGCGCCATGAAAGATCTTGAGCGACGCCAGAAGTCGCGTCAGACCCGCGCGTCGCGCGATGCGCTTGACCGCGCGCTGATCGACTTGGCCACGTACTTCCGGGATGCGCTGATGGCGGCTGCGGACGCCGGGGCGGTGCGCTCCAATCATCCCGACATGGCTGACCAGGTTGGGGCGCTGGCCCGCCATGCCACGCCGCCGCGGTTGCTGCGCTGCATCGAGGCGGTGCTCGAGTGCCGCGAGGCGCTAGCGATCAACGTCAAGCCGAAGTTCGCCGTCGACGCCATGGTGGCGACGATCGGTCAAGAGCTGCGCGGCCATGAACTGCGCGATTGATTTCGTAGTGCCCGCACGCCTGCCGTAGACTCGTGCCGCCCGGCATGCGGGTGTGCCGCCTTAGCTCAGTCGGTAGAGCGATTCACTCGTAATGAATAGGTCGGGGGTTCGATTCCCCCAGGCGGCTCCAACTACCAGCGGATAGGCAGCTGG
>DASYBR010000029.1:0-14924 GCA_036500645.1 Mycobacterium sp.
CCCGCCGAGACAAAGACGCCGGCGGCCAGCGCCCCCGCACCAATTCAGCCGGCCGCGCCTCCGGCCGCGGCCGCACCCGTCGACCCGGTGATCCCGCGCGTCCCGCCGCGCATTCCGCCGATTCCCGGGCTCAATGAACCAATCCCCGGGCTTGACCGGGTGAACCAGATCATCCAGGGAATTGAGGGCGACTTAAACGCTGCCGCCCAAGCGCCGCATCGCTGAACTGTCGCTCAGGTCAACCCTCTTCGCCCTTATTCTCGGCCTCGGAAGCTTTCCTCAGCTCTACGTTGAGGGCCTTGTCCTTCTCGACCTGTTCCTGGATGGCCTTCTCATCCCGGCCTTCCTTCTCGTCCCGGCTTTCATCCTCGTCCCGGCCTTCGTCGGTCTCGGCTTTGTCGTCTGAGCCGGCGCCGTCGGGAGTTTCGTTCTTGGGATTGCCGTCCTCGTCCAACCACTCGTTGACCGCGGTCCCGGAAACGCTGCCACCAGTTCCGGGCAACACGATGGTGGGCTTTTCCTTATAGGCCTCCATCATTTCGGCGGCCTTTTTCTTGGCTTTTTCGTCCGGCTCTGGTTTTTCGGTTAATCGTTGCTCTTCGCCTTGATCGTCCGCGTTCTCGTCCCGATCGGTCGCTTTATCGTCCGGATCGGTCGATTTATCATCCCGATCAGCCGCTTTATCGTCTTGCACGCTCATGCATCTACCCCCTCAAAGTCGTAGATCGACGATTTCGGGTGGTTACCCGTTGCCGCATTGTGTCGAAACTCTCACGGCCAGGTTTGTTCGCGCTTGACCAGCACCGAACCATCCACTTCACCCAAGTGGGTCGCGAAAGTCCTTCTGGCTGCGGCAAATACGAGTGTGACCGCATGGACTAACGGAGTCGTCAATTCGGCTTCGGATAGGTCACGCCCGTGAGCTGCTCCGAAAGCTCCCACAGCCGCCGGCAGTCGTCCTCGTTGCGGGCGGGCGCGGGTATCTTGGCCGGCCGCACACCGCCGCCGGCCGCCTCGTAGAAGCCGCGGGGCCCGTAGAACGCGCCGCCCTGAGCGTGCGGTGTCGCGGCCGCGTACAGCGCCGGCAGAATCCCTTCATTAATCTCTTGCCACAGGAACGGCGTGAAACGCCATGACGCCTGGTACAGACGCGCCATCAGCGCGGGCTTTTCGCGGCCATGCGAAGGTCCGCTGAGCTGCAGGTTGGTCTTGGTCAACCCAGGGTGTGCCGCGTTGGACACGATGCCCCAACCGGCAGCGCGGCTGCGCCGGTCCAGTTCGAGGGCGAACATCAGCACGGCTAGCTTCGATTGGCCATAGGCCGCCATCGCCGAATAGGACTTCTCGAATTGCGGATCGTCGAAATGGATTTTGCCGCTCTGGCGCGCGGCGAGGCTGCTCAGCGAGACGACCCGCGCACCGTTGGCGGCGCGCAACAGCGGCAGCAGGTGCCCGGTCAGCGCGAAATGCCCGAGATGGTTGCTGCCGAATTGCAATTCGAATCCGTCGGCGGTGGCATCGCGTTCCGGCGGAGTCATGACGCCGGCGTTGTTGATCAGGATGTCGATCGGCCGGCCATCGCCGTTGAGTTCTTCGCCCAGCGCGGCGACGGCGGCCAGCGACGAGAGGTCGAGGGATTTGATGGTCAGCTTGGCGTCGGGGACCGTCTGGCGGATCTCGTCGATCGCCGCCTCACCTTTGGCGCGGTTGCGGATGGCCATGATGACGTCCGCCCCGGCGGCCGAGAGCCGGCGGCTGAGCCCGAAACCCAGTCCGCTGTTGGCCCCGGTGATGACGACGAGCTTTCCCGACAGATCGGGCACAGTGGCGACCAGATTGCTAGCCATGCGTATCACTCCTTCACGGTTGGCCCGTCCCAGTGTGCCCTCTCGAGGGTCCGGAGCGAACCTTTGCGCTGGCATCGACCGGCTGCCGGTGACACACTGCCTGGGTGAGCGGTAGACGGCTCGCGAAGATTTTGCTGACCACTGCCATCGCGACGATGGTGGCGTCGGTGGGCGGGTTCATCATCGCGCTGGTGCTGAACCTGTTTTTTCTCGACAAGTACGACGCCTACGGCGAGGTGCCCGTCCCCGGTTCGGGCAGCTTGCATTTGCCTCGCGGTGAAGTCACCATCAGTTTCCACACGGTGGTGATCGGAGGCACCAGTACCGGTCTGCCGGTTCCACCGCTGGGGGTCACCATCGTTCCGCCCGACGGGGTGGCGCAGCCTGTTCTCAACGAAAACATCGGCAGCACAAAGACGGTCAACAACGACGCGCATGTGCGGGTCTGGGTCGCGCGGATCGCCGCCGATGGCACCTACAACGTCACCACCGACGGCCAGGTCAATGGATTCATCCAGCCCCGGCTGGCCTTCGGCCACAGCAGTTCCTACACCTACGTGGTGTGGCTATTCGTCGCCATGTTCGTCGCGGGCCTGATTGGTTCGGCGTTGTCCGGCTGGTGGTTGGCCCGGACCAGGCGCAAAGCGGTGGTGGCGGCGAACCCTTTTATTTCGGCGCCACATGCCCCGATCCCGTCTAGCGCCCACGAACCGTCCGACGAGGGCGTCCGCCTCGAACGGCTCAAAACCCTGGCGGCGCTGCGAGATTCGGGGGCGCTGACCGAACAGGAATTCGAGAAGGAGAAGCGCCGGATTTTCGAGGGATACTAGATTTTTGAAAGCGCTATCAAATGCGATATCGCTTTCGCAGATCGCGTGGTGGTTTTCGGCACCGTGCTCATGTGACCGGTGCGACTAGTGGCCGCGAGCCACCCATTCCTCGTAGTGCACGATCTCGTCGCCGATGGTGGTGCTGTCGCCGTGACCCGTGTGGACGACGGTGTCGCCGGGCAGTTTGCCCAGCCGCTCGGAAATGGATCGTAGGATCGTCGGGAAGTCTGAGTAGGAACGTCCCGTAGCTCCCGGCCCACCGGAGAATAGGGTGTCGCCGCTGAACACGGTTGCGAGTTCGGGGGCGTGCCAGCACACCGATCCGGGGGAGTGGCCCGGCGTGTGCAGCGCATGCAGCTCGGTGCCGGCGACCTTGAGCGTGTCACCGTCCGCAATGGTGCGGAAGCCCTTGTCCGGGTGAGTCATTCGCCACAGCACCTGGTCGGCGGGGTGAAGCAGCACCGGTGCGTCGAGCGTCGCACCGAGCTCGGGGGCCACCGTGACGTGGTCGTTGTGGCCATGCGTGCACACGACCGCGACCACCCGGCGTCGGCCGACCGCCTGCACTATCGGCTCGGCGGTGTGGGCGGCGTCGAACACCACCACCTCGGAGTCGTCGCCGACGATCCAGATGTTGTTGTCGACTTCCCAACTGCCGCCGTCGAGTTCGAAGGTCCCGTGGGTGACGACCTTGTCGATAGGAGTCATCACAGCACCACCACCGAACGCAGTACCTTGCCGTCGTGCATTTTGTGGAATGCCTCCTCGATGTCGCCGAGCCCGATGCGTTCGGAGACGAACTGCTCGAGCGGCAGCCGGCCCTGTAGGTAGAGGTCGATCAGCGTGGGGAAGTCGCGTTCGGGCAGGCAGTCGCCGTACCAGGACGACTTCAGCGAGCCGCCGTGGCTGAAGAAGTCCACCAGCGGCATGTCCAATTGCATGTCGGGGGTCGGAACACCCACGAGCACAACGGTTCCTGCGAGATCGCGGGCGTAGAAGGCCTGCTTCCAGGTTTCGGGACGGCCGACGGCGTCGATCACCACGTTGGCGCCGAAGCCGTCGGTGAGGTCCTGGATTGTGCTGACCACATCGAATTCGCGGGCGTTGACGGTGTGGGTGGCACCGAATTTACGGGCCCAGTCCAGTTTGGTGTTGTCGGTGTCGACCGCGATGATACGGCGGGCCCCGACGAGTGCGGCCCCGGCGATCGCGGCATCGCCCACGCCGCCGCACCCGATGACCGCGACGGTGTCGTCGCGGGTGACCGCACCGGTGTTGATCGCCGCACCCAACCCGGCCATCACGCCGCAGCCCAGCA
Source organism: Mycobacterium sp. (assembly GCA_036500645.1). Taxonomy (GTDB): domain Bacteria; phylum Actinomycetota; class Actinomycetes; order Mycobacteriales; family Mycobacteriaceae; genus Mycobacterium. The sequence continues at coordinate 3,996 of DASYBR010000029.1, forward strand.
GACCCGCCACGGCCGGATCGGCTTGCGGGTTGACCTTGGTGCATTGACCGGCGGCCACCAGGGTTTTGTCAGCGAACGCGCCGATGCCCAGCGCCGGCGTGAGCTCGGTGCCGTCGGTCAGCGTCATCTTCCGGGTGGCGTTGAAGGTGTCGAAGCACAGGTGCGGGCGGCCGCGTTTGCAGGCCCGGCACTGCCCGCAGACCGCACGCCAGTTCAAGACCACGAAGTCGCCCGGTGCAACCGCGGTGACATCGGGGCCGACCGCCTCCACCGTGCCGGCGGCCTCATGGCCGAGCAGGAACGGGTACTCGTCGTTGATGCCGCCCTCGCGGTAGGTCAGGTCGGTATGGCACACCCCGCAGGCGATGATGTCCACCAGGGCCTCACCGGGCCCCGGGTCGGGGACCACGATGTCCACCAATTCGACGGGTTCGCCTTTCTTGCGTGAAATCACGCCGCGCACTCTCTGACTCATGGGCTCCAACCTACTGGCGACCGCCATACACTTCGCAGCCGCCCGTCCACCCATAAACCTGCATCGTGCGACCGGTTCGCCACCCGGTGTAGCGTCGCAGAACGTGACGGCGCCCGAAACCACCGACGAATTCAGCGGACGAATCGCGGCGGCCATCGACGGCGCCAGCCTGGCGTTGCTGTTGAGCATCGGTCACCAGACTTCTCTGCTGGACACGATGGCCGGGCACGCGCCCGCCACCAGTGCGCAGATCGCCGAGGCCGCCGGTCTCAACGAGCGCTACGTGCGAGAGTGGTTGGCCGGCATGACCACCGGTCGCGTCGTCGAGTACGACCCCGAAGCGGACACCTACACCCTGCCCGCCCACCGCGCGAGCGTGCTGACCCGCGCGGCCGGACCGGACAATCTGGCCTTGGTCTCCATGATCTTGCCGCTGCTGGCCGAGGTGGAGCAGAAGATCATCGGCTGTTTCAATGCCGGCGGCGGGCTGCCGTACAGCGAGTTTCCCCGCTTTCATGCGCTGATGGCCGAGCAGAGCGCTGTCGTGTTCGACAAAGCGCTCGTCGACGTGGTGCTGCCGTTGGTCGACGGTCTCGTCGAGCGCCTGCGGTCCGGAATCGACGTAGCGGATTTCGGCTGCGGCAGCGGCCACGCGATCAACGTGATGGCGCAGGCGTTTCCCGCGAGCCGCTTCACCGGCGTCGACTTTTCCGATCAGGCCATTGCCGCCGGCATCCGGGAAGCGGCGACCCTGGGCCTGAAGAACGCGACCTTCGAAAGCCACAACCTCGCACAGCTGGACAAGACCGAGGCCTACGACGTCATCACCGTGTTCGACGCCATTCACGATCAGGCTCAGCCCGCGCGGGTGTTGGAGAACATCTATCGCGCACTGCGACCGGGCGGCGTCTTCCTGATGGCCGACATCAGGGCATCCAGCCGACTCGAGGAGAACGTCGACGTCCCGATGAGCACTTACCTCTACACCGTCTCGCTGATGCATTGCATGACGGTGTCGCTGGCGCTGGACGGCGCCGGACTGGGCACCGCCTGGGGGACACAGTTGGCCACCGCCATGCTGGCCGATGCCGGATTCGACGACGTGCGGGTCTCCGAAATCGAGTCGGACCCGATCAACAACTACTACTTGGCCTATAAGCGGGCCCGGAGTTGATGGCGGCCCTCGACGCTCTGGAGGACTGGGCTGTGCAGTCCGCCGCGGCTGCGGTAATCGGTCCCGATGGGGTATTGGCCTCCCACGGGGATGTCGAGCGGGCATTCGAGCTGGCATCGGTGACCAAGCCGTTGGTCGCGCGGGCCGTGCACGTCGCCATCGAAGAGGGCGTCGTCGACCTCGACACCGCCGCCGGCCCGCCGGGTTCCACCGTCCGCCACCTGTTGGCGCATGCGGCGGGTCTGGCGATGCATTCCGATCGCGTGCTGGCCGCACCCGGCGCCCGCCGCATCTACTCCAACTACGGCTTCACCGTGCTGGGCCAGACCGTGGAGCGGGAGGCGGGGATCGAGTTCGGTGAATACCTGGCTGAGGCGGTGTGCCAACCGCTGGGCATGAAGGCGACCCGGCTGGACGGCGGCGCGAAGGCCGCGGGGTTCGGGGCCGCGTCGACGGTTGCCGATCTGTCCGCGTTCGCAGGGGAGCTTCTGCGCCCGACGACGGTCTCGGAGCAGCTGCACGCCGCGGCGACGACGGTGCAATTCCCCGGTTTGGACGGTGTGCTGCCCGGCTACGGGGTGCAGCGGCCGAACGATTGGGGGCTCGGTTTCGAGATCCGGGACGCGAAATCCCCGCACTGGACCGGGGCGCGCAACTCGCCGCGAACCTACGGCCATTTCGGCCAAGCAGGTGGTTTCATCTGGGCAGATCCCGAATTGGAGCTGGCGCTGGTGGTCCTGACGAACCGCGATTTCGGGGAGTGGGCGCTCGAGCCGTGGCCCGCGATTTCCGACGCCGTGATATCTGAATACAGCTAATTGGATCTGCACACTAGCGCAACACGGGCATCACAAGGCACAATAGACACGCAAGACACACAAATAATCGAGATTCACGCAAGCTGTCCTGTTTGCCAGGGTTTACCAGGTCGTTGGGGAAGACGTCCCTGGTGCAACCGAAGGAGCAGGAATGCGAGCGTCGAATCAATTCGCCGACGTGACGACTGGCGTGGTGTACGTGCACGCCTCTCCCGCGGCGGTTTGCCCGCATGTTGAGTGGGCGCTGTCGTCGTCCCTAGGGGCGAAGGCGAACCTTACGTGGACGCCGCAGCCCGCGATGCCCGGGCAGTTGCGCGCGGTCACCAACTGGGTCGGGCCCGTGGGCACCGGCGCCAAGTTGGCCAACGCGCTGCGGTCCTGGTCCGTGCTTCGTTTCGAAGTGACCGAGGATCCCAGTCCCGGTGTCGACGGGCACCGATTCAGCCACACCCCGCAACTGGGCCTGTGGAGTGGGGCGATGAGCGCCAACGGCGACGTCATGGTTGGGGAGATGCGGCTGCGGTCGATGATGGCCCAAGGTGCCGACACCCTGGCCGTCGAGTTGGACTCGGTGTTGGGGACGGCCTGGGATGAGGCGCTCGAGGCGTATCGCGACGGCGGCGACGGCGGCGAAGTGACCTGGCTGAGCCAGGGAGTCGGTTAGTTCGCGTGGTGATCGCAAGCGCGGCGTAGCCGGGCGCCGCGGGCCGCCACCATCAACCCGGCCGCAGAATCTGCAGTGCTCCCTTGACCGCGGAGATCTCGGCGGGAAGCGGGCAAGCAAAGTCCCCGTCGGCGTAGACGTTGATACCCGCGCTGTCGACGTGAATCGATCTCGCGCGTGCCGTGCTCACCTCGTTGAGTTTGACGTGGGTGCCATTCATCACGGTGGGGAACAGGCGGACCAGCTTGGTGCGCGACGCCTCGTGCACCATGGTGATGTCGAGCAGGCCGTCGGTGCGGTCGGCGTCGGGACAGATCAACAGACCACCGCCGTAGCTACGGGTGTTTCCGAAGGCCGCGAGGGTGATGTCGTCGTCGATTTCCGTTGTCCCGTCGAGCACCATGCGAAACGGTAAGAGCCGCAGCTGTGACAATTCGGCAAGCATCGCGATGTAATAGCGCAATCGCCCATGCGGCCAGCGCATCCGGTTGGCGCGATCGGTGACCAGGGAATCGAATCCGGTGGCCGCCACGGTGCCGAACCACTTCACTGAGTTTTTGTGGCCGTTGACGCACCGAAGCCGGCCCAGGTCAATCGTTTCCGTGCAGCCGTCGACGACGATGTCGGCGGCCGCCTCGGGATCCTTGGTGGGAATGCCGAAGTCGCGGGCATGATCGTTGCCGGTACCCGCCGGAATGATTCCGAGCGGAATATCGGTTTGCGCCAATACTTGCAGCGCGTTGGAGACGACTCCGTCACCGCCGGTCACCATCACTGCGTCGGTGCCCTTCTCGATTGCGGCGCCGACCAGATGACGCGCGTCTTGTGCGTCGTCACCGATGATTTCGACGACCTCCACGCCCCGCTGGTGCAGCCGGGCGATCGCGAGCTGCGCGGCCCGTATCGCGGCGCCGTGTCCCGACACGGGATTGGTCAGCGCGATGACCTTGCCGACTTCGCGGCGCCCGGTCACGGAATCAGCTTGCCGGGGTTGAGGATTCCGGCCGGGTCCAGCGTCGCCTTGACCGCACGCAAGACTTTCACTCCCAACTCGCCCACCTCGTCGCGCATCCACGGCCGGTGGTCGGCACCGACCGCGTGGTGGTGGGTGATCGTTCCGCCGGTGGCCATGATCGCATCCGACGCGGCCTTCTTCGCGGCCTTCCATTGCTCGATCGGGTTGCCGCGTTGCCCCGCGACGACGGTGAAGTACAAGGAAGCGCCGGTTGGGTAGACGTGCGAAATGTGGCACATCACCAGCGCTGGGGTGCCGGTCTCGGCCAGCGCCGTCGTAAGTGCCTCGGTGACAGCCGCTTTGAGCGCGGGAACGTTAGACCAGTCGGTGGCGGTTTCCAGCGTCTCACACAGCGCGCCGGCCGCCAGCAGCGAGTCGCGCAGATACGGCGCCCCGAATCGGCCCCGCTCCCAAGCCTGTGCGGGCCCGTCGCCCAACGACGTGCCGCCTTGCGCGGCGAGCAGCGCGCTGGTCTCGCCGTGGCGGCTTTCGACGTGTTCCTTGGTGCCCTCGAACACGGTGATGGCCAGGCATCCGCCGGTGACCTGGTTTTCACCGATCGACTCGGTGGTGGCGAGATTGACTCCGGTCTCCGCTTCGTCGGAGAGTCGAATCACCGTGGGGCCGGTGGCATTCTGCGCGACCGCGCGCAGGGCGGCGGCCCCGGTCGCGAAGTCGGGAAACGACCATGCCTCGTAGCGGACGGTTTCCGGTGCCCGGTGCACGCGCAGCCGCACCAGGGTGATGACGCCGAACGTGCCCTCCGAGCCGATCATCAGCTGACGCAGGTCGGGGCCGGCGGCCGATTCCGGGGCGCGGCCCAGGTCCATGATCCCCACCGGGGTGACCACTCGCAGCCCGCGCACCATGTCGTTGAACCGGCCGTAGCCGGCCGAGTCCTGTCCCGAAGAGCGGGTCGCTGCGAAGCCACCGATGGTGGCGTACTCGAAGCTCTGCGGGAAATGCCCGAGCGAAAACCCTTGTGCGCCGAGCAGTCGCTCGGCATCCGGCCCGGTGACACCTGCCCCGAAAACGGCCTGGCCGGATTCTGTGTCGAGGGAGATCAACTGGTCGAACCAACGCAGGTCGAGGCAGATCACGGCGCCGAACTCCGCACGGATCGGGTCGAGCCCGCCCACCACGCTGGTGCCGCCGCCGAATGGGACGACCGCGATGCCGTGTTCGGAGCAGTAACGCAGGATCGCGGCCACGGCGTCGTCGTCCGCCGGAAGCAACACGGCGTCGGGGGCGTCCTGTTCGGAGTCCTTGCGACGCAGCAGATCGATGGTGGACTTGCCGCCCGCGTGCAGCAGCCGATCGCTGTCCGCGGTGCGGCAGTACGCGGCGCCGACGATCCCGGCCAGCGCGTCGGCGTCCGCGTCCGACAGTGCCGACGGGCGCAGCCGCACTTGGTCGGGACGCAACTCGGCGGCGCCGGATTCCTCGACACCGACGGCCTGCTTCAGCAGCGACTGGATCCCCTCCGAGAGCGGCTTGGCGGCGGCGGGATCTCCCCACGCGTTCCATTTCATCGGCGGGATGAGACCCTTAGCGTCCGTCATGCGTTACAGTATTACACATGCTGTCAATCAGTAACGCCGGTTTGGATGCCGGCGAGCGGATCCTCGCGGCGGCGGCCAGCTGTGTGGTCGATTTCGGCGTGGAACGGGTGACCCTCGCCGAGATAGCGCGACGCGCGGGTGTCAGCAGGCCGACGGTGTACCGGCGCTGGCCGGACACGCCCTCGATCGTCGCGGCGTTGCTGACCCGGCACATCACCGACGTGATGCGCGACGCGCCGCTACTCGGTGAGGACCGGGAATCGCTTGTGCGACAGATAGTTACGGTGGCCAATCTGTTGCGCCGCGACAAGCTGGTGATGTCGGTGCTGCATTCGGAACTCGCGCCGATCTATATCACGCAGCGCCTCGGGACCAGCCAGCACATGTTGATCGACGCCCTTGCTACCCGGCTGCGCATCGCCCAGCGCACCGGCAGCGTGCGCGCCGGCGACCCGGTGCAGATGGCCGCCATGGTGTTGCTGATCGCTCAATCGACCATTCAGTCGGCCCAGATCGTCGAACCGATTCTGGACGCGGACACACTGGCCGCCGAACTCGCCTACTCGCTGAATGGATACCTACGTTGATGTTCGCCGATCTCAATGCCGCGCGCCGCGAGGCCGACCTGACGGCGCTCGCCGACGGCGAGCCGCTGGACGTCGTCGTGATCGGCGGCGGTATCACCGGGGCCGGAATCGCATTGGATGCCGCGTCGCGCGGGCTGCGGGTGGCGCTGGTGGAAAAGCATGACTTGGCGTTCGGCACCAGCCGCTGGAGTTCCAAGCTGGTGCATGGGGGGCTGCGCTACCTGGCGACCGGCAACGTGGGCATCGCCCGGCGCAGCGCCATCGAACGCGGAATTCTGATGGCGCGCAACGCCCCTCATCTCGTGCGCGCGATGCCGCAGCTGGTGCCGCTGTTGCCGTCGATGGACAGTTCCAACCGGGCGCTGGTGCGCGCGGGATTCCTCGCCGGCGATGCGTTGCGGGTGCTTGCCGGTACGCCGTCGTCGATACTGCCGAGGTCGCGGCGAGTTTCCGCGCAGCGCGTCATGGAGATGGCACCCACCGTTCAGCGCGAGGGCTTGGACGGGGGCCTGCTGGCCTACGACGGGCAATTGATCGATGACGCCCGACTGGTCACCGCGGTCGCGCGCACCGCGGCGCAGCACGGCGCCCGGATCCTCACCTACGTGGCCGCATCGGAGGCGACCGGCACCTCGGTGCGGCTGACCGATCAGCGCACCGGCCAGTCGTTCGATGTGTCGGCCGGTGCGGTCATCAACGCGGCGGGGGTGTGGGCGGCCGAGATCGACGCGTCCTTGCGCCTGCGACCCAGCCGCGGGACCCACCTCGTCTTCGAGGCCGCCGCCTTCGGGAATCCGACTGCAGCGCTGACGATTCCGATTCCCGGCGAACTGAACCGGTTCGTCTTCGCCATGCCCGAGCAGCTCGGCCGGGTTTACCTCGGGCTGACCGACGAAGCCGCCCCCGGTCCGATCCCGGACGTGCCGGAGCCGTCCGCGCAGGAGGTCAGGTTCCTGCTGGACACTGTGAACACCGCGTTGGGGACCGCGCTCGGAACCGCCGACGTGATCGGCGCCTACGCGGGGCTTCGGCCGCTGATCGACACCGGTGCAGGTCGCACCGCCGACGTCTCGCGCGAACACGCCGTCATTGAGTCGGCGTCCGGCGTCATCAGCGTGATCGGCGGCAAGCTGACCGAATACCGCTATATGGCACAAGACGTTCTGGACCACGCCGTCAAGCTGCGACAGCTGCCCGCCGGGAAATGCCAGACCCGCGATCTGCCGTTGATCGGGGCGCCGGGCAACCCCGGGCTCACTCTGGATCCCCCCGACGCAGCGCTGCCGGTATCGCTGGTGCAGCGTTACGGCGCCGAGGCGCCCAACGTCATTGCCGCCGCCGGCTGTGACCGGCCGATGGACCCGGCCGTCGAGGGGATCGATGTCACCAGGGCGGAATTCGAATACGCGGTCACCCACGAGTGCGCGCTGGACATTGGCGACATCCTCGATCGGCGGACCCGCATCGGGCTGGTGCCCGACGATCGTGAGCGGGCTGTTTCGGTGGCCAAGGAGTTCGTGGGTCGCTTCGGCTAGCTGGGCGCGCCTTCCGATTGACAGAATTATGGCAGTTACTATCGTTTAGCAGTAGCTGTCGCTTTTTGTCTGGAGGGAGTGGGGGGCGATGACTGTGCGGGTACCTGTGCTCATCGTCGGCGCCGGCGCAGCCGGGCTGGCCACGTCGGCGCTGCTCGCCCAACACGGGGTCCGGTCGCTCCTGGTCGAAAAGCGACGGGAGATCTTCCTCTACCCGAAGGCCCGCAACCTGAGTTTTCGGACCCTGGAGATTTTGCGCGGCCTGGGCCTCAGTGACGAGGTCCACAAGGTGGCCGAACACGTTTCAACCATGGTCACCAAGCCGACGCTCAACAGCCCGGCAGCAGAGCTGGCCATCGACATCGACGCGATCTTCGCGGGTCTGGACGCGCTGAGCCCCGAACCCGCCGTTCAGTACTGTCCCCAGAGCAGGCTCGAGCCCATCCTGCTCGCCGAAACGCGGCGGCGCGGAAGCGAAGTGCGCTACGGGACCGAACTTTCTTCGCTGGACCTGAACGAGACCGGTGTCAGCGCGGTGCTGCACGACCGGGCCTCGGGCGAGTTGGAGACGGTAAGCGCCGACTATCTCATCGGCGCCGACGGTGTGCACGGCCAGGTTCGTAACCGGTTGGGCGTCAACGCTTCTGGCTACGGCGCGCTGCCGATCTATGTCGTCTTCTGCTACTTTCGTGCGCCGTGGCGAAAGTTCGTCGCGGACTTGGGCGATGGCGACGCCGTGCAAGTCAAAAACGCCGAAGTGGACGGCATATTCATTGTGGTCGAGGGCGGTCTCGGCATGTTCATCACCACGTACTTCCCGGGCAAGGGTCAGACGGCGGACCAGTTCACGCCGCAACGCTGTCGGGAGTTGCTCACAAAGGCGATCGGCGAGCAGATCGACATCGACATCATCGAGGTCGCGGCGTGGCAACCTTACGAGCAAGTCGCCGACCAATTCCGTTGTGGACGAGCATTTCTCGTGGGCGACGCGGCGCACACCATGCCGCCGTTCAAGGCGGGGGGAGCCAATACCGCCATCCAGAGTGCGCACAACCTGGCGTGGAAGCTGGCGGCCGTCCTGCAGGGAGCGGCCGGGCCGGACTTGCTCGACACCTATCACGCCGAGCGTCATCCGGTCGGGCGATTCGCCGCCCGGCAATCGCTTACCGGCCCGATCGTTGAATTACTGGAGTTGGGTGATGAGCGGCCACATTTGGAGGCCGAAGAAGAGTCCTCGATGTTCCACCTGCTCATCGGTTACCGGTATCTGTCGGCGGCCGTCGTGTCGGCCGAGCCTGCGGCGGATCCCGAAGCGGTGCACCTCGTGGACGAGTTGCGCGGTCAGCCCGGCACCCGGGTCCCGCACGCGTGGGTGCGCGAGGGGGTTTCGACACTTGACCTGGTCGGCTCGGGGTTCACCGTGCTCACGCGGAACGAGCGGTGGTGTGCAGCTGCGGCTTCGGCGTCAATCGCAGCGCATCGCATCGACAGCGACGAGTGGGCGGCAGTTACCGGGCTTTCGTCGGAAGGCGCGCTGCTGATTCGCCCGGACGACTTCGTCGGATGGCGGGCAGACGAGCTACCCGCCGACCCGGAAACCGACCTGCGCAAAGCGCTTTCGACGATCCTTCACCGGTAGCGATTACAGCGGAATGTTCTTGTGCCGCCCGCGGCGCGCCGGCGCCTGAGCCAATGCCTCGCAGAGCTTGCTGCGGGTGTGAGCCGGGTCGATCTTCTCGTCGACCACGCCGATCTCGATGGCGCTGTCCACGCCACCGGCGATCCGCTCGTGCTCGGCCGCCAACTGGTCGTGCAGCGCTTCGCGCTCGTGGTCGGCCGCGGCTGCCAGCTTCTTCTTGTGCAGGATGCCCACGGCAGCCTTGGCGCCCATGACCGCCACCTCGGCGTCCGGCCACGCGTACACCTTGGTCGCATTCAACGAACGGGAGTTCATCGCAATGTAGGCCCCGCCGTAGGTCTTTCGAGTAACCAGCGTGACCCGCGGAACCGTGCACTCGCCGAACGCGTGCAGTAGCTTGGCGCCGCGGCGCACCACGCCGCCCCACTCCTGGTCGACTCCCGGCAGGTAACCGGGCACGTCGACGATCACCACCAGCGGAATGCCGAACGCGTCGCAGAGGCGCACGAAACGTGCTGCCTTCTCGGCGCTTTCGGAGTTCAGGCAACCGCCCAGGCGCAACGGGTTGTTGGCCAGCACGCCCACCGTGCGGCCGGAAAGCCGGCCCAGCCCGACCACCATCGACGGCGCCCAACGTTCCTGGAACTCGTCGAACGGTGTCTCGTCGTCGAGGATCGCGGTCACGATCGGGTGCACGTCGTAGGCCCGCCGAGCCGACTCGGGCAGCAGCGCGTGGATGTCGGTATCACCGGCCTCGGCCTTGCTGCGATCGAAATGCCCCTGCTGGCAGAACAATCCAACCAACCGGCGACCGCGCTCGTAGGCGTCGAGCTCGTCGTCGGCGACGATGTGGCATACGCCTGACTTCTTGTGGTGGGTGGTCGGACCGCCGAGCGAAGCCATGTCCACGTCTTCCCCGGTGACGCTGCGCACGACGTCGGGTCCGGTGACGAAGACCCGGCTTTCCGGTGCCATCACGATGACATCAGTCAGTGCCGGTCCGTAGGCGGCGCCGCCTGCGGCGAACCCGACGACCACCGAAATTTGCGGCACGTAGCCGGACGCCCGGATCATGGCTTCGAAAACCAATCCGACAGCATGCAGCGCCTTAACGCCTTCGGCTAGCCGTGCGCCGCCCGAATGCCAGATACCCACGATAGGGCTCTGCTCTTCGATGGCGGTGTCGTAGGCGTTGACGATGTGCGTGCAGCCCTCCAGCCCCATGGCACCGCCCATCACCGTGCCATCGGTGCAGAACGCTATGGTGCGAACGCCGTTCACGGTGCCCGCGGCGGCCAGCACCCCGGAGCGATCACGCTCGTGCAGCAGCTCCACGCTGCCGTCGTCGAAGAATGTGGACAGCCGCAGCAGCGGATCCCGGGGATCGAGCGATTCGCTAACCCCAGTGGGGGCCATGGTCGTCATGACAGGTCTCCTCCTCGATGGGCTGCTGTCGTCAG
>DASYBR010000030.1:0-34679 GCA_036500645.1 Mycobacterium sp.
CTCGGTTCGCGACCATTCCGACTATTACGTGCTGTTCGTCGAATACTGGCTGCGAGCCCAGCGTGACCCGCAGCTGCGCGAGCGCCTGATCGGACGCCGCCGCGCCGCCGCGGCCGACCAAGCTCTCCACATCGTCAAATCGACCGCCACCGTCGCGTCCGACCGGCGGCTGGCCGACCTCGCCCAGCTCGTCGTCACCATCAACCTCGGCATCGCAATGGAAGAGGTCCTGCGCCCCGGGACGATCAACCCCGACCTGCTCGCGCAGCTGATCACCGCCGTGCTGGAATCGGACCCGGTTTCCGGCGATTAGGAGAGCTTCACCATGGATGCAAATGACGAGCCGGACGCTCCTGCGCCGGTGATCACCGCCAACGGTTTGGGGGTTGACGGTGAGCACGGGCCTTTGTTCTCGGGAGTCGACCTCGCGCTCACGCCGGGTTTTCACGCGATTCAAATGCCCGGTGGACCAGGACAGACCACCTTGCTGTTGGCGCTCGCGGGACGTTTCAAGCCCACCCACGGCACGCTGACCGTCCTCGGCGAAACGACGCCGCGTGCGATCCGCCGACACTGCTCGATCGCGGCCTTCGAAGACATCGACGACCTGGAGGAATCGGTGACCGTGGAGACGGTGCTCGCCGAGCAACGCCGGTGGCTGGCGCCGTGGTATTCGCTGGTGCCACTGCAAGCCGGCCAGGCCGAACTGATCGAGGTCTTCGGCGAAACACCTCCGCCGTCGTCCGATACCTACATCGTGGAATTGTCAGATCTGGAATTGTTCTTGCTGCGAATCACGCTGGCGTTGTTGTCGAACCGTCCGATTTTGGTGGTCGGCGACCTCGAGCAGGTCCGTGACAATTCCCGGCGAGAGATCGCGGCCGACAGGCTCGGCGCGATCGCGAAGCAGCGCACCGTCGTCGTGGGAGTGACCAACCCGCTCGGCACGGACGCGCCCGACCACGAACTACACGATCATCGCATCCTGACCGGAGGGGACTGAAGATGCTGGCTGGACTCGCATTCGGCTCGGAGATCAAACGTTTCGGCCGCAGCCGATTGACGCGGGTGGCCATCGTCGTACTCATGCTGCTGCCCCTGGTGTACGGGGCGCTGTACCTGTGGGCGTTCTGGGATCCCTTCGGCCACACCAATAAAATGCCGGTGGCGCTGGTGAACTCCGACCGGGGTGCCGTCGTGTCCGGCCAGCAGTTCAACGCCGGCGCGGAGATCGCCAAGAGCCTGACCGCGGACGGCGGCCTGGACTGGCACGTCACGGACTTACAGGAGGCACGCAGCGGAGTCGACCACGGCAAGTACTACTTCATGGTCGAGTTGCCGCCGGACTTCAGCGCAGCGATCGCATCGCCGGTGACCGGGCAGCCGAAGAAGGCCAACCTGATCGCCATCTACAACGACGCCAACAACTACATCTCGACAAGCATCGGTCGCACCGCCATCGACCAGGTACTCAACGCCGTGTCCAGCCGGATCTCCGGACAGGCGGTCAATCAGATGCTCTCGGTGGTGGTTTCATCCGGCGCAGGGATCAAGCAGGCCGCCGACGGGGCCGCCCAACTCGATAACGGCGCCGGTCAACTCGTGACCGGTCTGGACACCGCCCGATCCGGCTCGGCGTCACTGGCCACCGGTGCCAAGCAACTGTCAGACGGAATCAACGAGGCCACCGACCCGCTGCTCGCTGTGACCAAAGCGGTGTCGCAAATCGGCGGCAGCACACAGCAACTGCAGCAGGGTGCCAGCGCGCTACAGCAGGCCAACGACCAGATCGGCACCATCGCCACGGCGCAGGATGCCGCCGCGAACTCGCTGTCATCGGTGATCGATCAGCTCTCCGCGCGACAGGATCCGCTGGCAAACAACCTGCGCGGCATCCAAGATCAGCTCCGGGGTCACCAGTTCACACCCCAGATCCGCCAGCAACTCACCGATGCGCAGAATGCGGCGATCGCCATGACATCGGGGTTGCGTACCCCAGGCAGTCCGCTCGGGTCAGCACTCGACCAAGTCGGCAGCAAGGGTCAGGACCTGACGAACAAGCTCAACGAGTTGCGCAACGGGGGCCAGCAGCTCGCTTCCGGTAACGCCGAATTGGCCGGTGGTATAGCAAAACTCGACGATGGCGCACACCAACTTAAGACGGGGTCGGCCGAGCTGGCGACCAAACTCGCAGACGGGGCCAAGCAGGTGCCCAACTGGACAACCCAGCAAAGGGATGCGGTCGCCGACACCATCGGCGGCCCGGTGCAACTCGAAGCCTCGCATGAGAACGCCGCACCGAACTTCGGCACCGGCATGGCCCCGTTCTTCCTCACGCTGGCCTTGTTCTTCGGCGCGCTGGTGCTGTGGATGGTGTTGCGGCCCTTGCAGAGCCGCGCGATTGCAGCAGAGGTGCTTGCGATCCGCGTGGTGCTCGCCAGCTACCTGCCCGCGGGGGTGATCGCGATATTCCAGGCGGTCATTCTGTACTGTGTGGTCCGGTTCGGCCTCGGTATGCATGTCGTGCACCCCGTAGCGATGCTGGGGTTCATGATCCTCATTTCCGGCGCGTTCGTGGCCGCGACGCAGGCGATCAATGCGCTGGTCGGTCCGGCGGTGGGCCGCGTGCTGATCATGGCCCTGCTCATGCTGCAGCTCGTCAGCGCCGGTGGCATGTACCCCGTGGAAACCACGTCCCGGCCATTCCAGGTCCTGCATCGGTTCGACCCGATGACCTACGGCGTCAACGGACTTCGACAGCTCATCCTGGGCGGGATCGACGCCCGACTGTGGCAGGCGATCGTCGTGCTGACTGCGATATCGGCTTTCGCTCTGGCGATCTCATGCCTGTCCGCGCGACGGGACCGGCTCTGGAATCTCAGCAGGCTGATGCCCGCGATCAAGATATAGGCAAGCAACTCGCGACGTTGCATGATGGTGGACAGGCTCTGCAATCGAGAGGAAGCCGATGTTGGGTGTCCACCACGCCGCGATCTGTACCGCCGACGTTGAGCGTTCGAAGAAGTTCTGGCGCGACGGCCTCGGACTCGCCGAGTTGCTCGACCACACCTTCACCGGGGATTGGCCAGAACTGTTCGGCGCCAAGACCGACTGTTTGCAGTCGATATTCCTGGGCGATCCACAGACACCCGATGCCGGCACCGTCGAACTGGTCGTCTTCGATGGCGCCGACGATGCGTCCGGCCCACCCCGGCATCCCCGGCACGGATTCTTCCTGCTCTCGCTGCAGCGCGACGTCGACGAAACGCTCGCCACGCTAGCCGAATTGGGATTCACCGACGGTGTTCGTCGAATAACTATGCCGGCCCCGGGCGGCAAGACGGTCCCGATGGCGGTCATCACGGCGCCCGACGGCGTGCTCGTCGAGTTGATCGGACCCGCGCGGTGACCGCCGGCAGGACCGCCCTGGTGACCGGGGGAGCCTCCGGAATCGGGCTACAGGTCGTGGGACGGTTGCGCGACGCGGGCCATGGCGTCGTGGTGTGGGACCTCAAGGGTGGCGATATCGCCTGCGATGTCGGCGATCCCGGCGCGGTGTCGGCCGCGATGGAGCAAACCGTCCGCGACCACGGTGTGCCGACCCGCATCGTGACCTGCGCCGGGGTGGGTGCCTCGGGCATGCTGCTGAAGCAGGAATATGCGGAGTGGGAACGGGTGCTGACGGTGAACCTCACCGGCACCTTCCTGACGATTCGCGCTGCGGCGCAAGCGATGGTCGAGGCCGGTGTAGGCGGCTCGATCGTTTCCGTCTCCAGCATCAGCGGCACCGTCGCCGACCGGGAAATGGGCGCCTACTGTGTGTCGAAGGCGGGGGTGGACATGCTGGTGAAGGTCGCCGCCGTGGAATGGGGCGGCTATGGGATACGGGTGAACGCGGTCGGACCGGGCGTCACGAGAACCCCGATGCTGGCGAAGCCCGAACAGCTTCCCGGCTGGGTCGAGGGCTTGTCCGAACGGACGGCGCTTGGCGGTGTGGGCGATGCGGCCGACGTCGCCGGTGCCATCGTGGGTGTTCTCGAATTACCTTGGGTGACCGGACAAATCGTGCACGCCGACGGCGGCCTCGCGCTACACAGCCCGATCGACGCCTATGGTCAGATGCAGCGGGTGCTGGGCGGCAATAGGTAAGCTCAGGCGATTCCGAAATCGACGATGCCCCGGACGATTTTGCCGTTGAGGAGGTCGTCGTAGGCATCGTTGATGTCGTCGAGGCGATAGCGCCGGGTGATCATCTCGTCGAGCTGTAGCTGCCCGGTTTGATAGAGGCGGGCCAGCCGGAAGATGTCCGCCCGCGGATTGCACGAGCCGAATACGGTGCCCGCCAACGTCTTGTTCATCAGGATGAAGTCCTGCAGATCGATCTTGACCGACCGCGTCAGCTGCGAGGTCATGCCGGTGAGCACGCAGGTCCCACCCTTACGGGTGAGCTGCAGCGCGTCGCGGACGTCCGCAGGGCTGATCAGGGAGGGTGAGACCACCACGGCGTCGGCCATGACCCCGTACGTCAGACCCCGGACCAAATCCAGCGCCTCGGTGACGGCCGCGACGCTGTGTGTCGCACCGAACTGCAAAGCCGACTTCTGTTTGAACTCCACCGGATCGACGGCGATGATCTGCGCGGCGCCCCCGATCCGGGCGCCTTGGATGGCGCCCGTTCCGATTCCACCGACCCCGATCACCACGACGGTATCGCCCGCGCGCATGCCGGAGCGGTTGGCCACCGAGCCGTAGCCGGTCGGAATGGCGCAGGACAGCAACGCGCTCTGCACCAGCGGCAGATCCGGCTCGATCTTCACGAGCGAATTCGTCGATACCACAGTGTGTTCCGCGAAGGCGCCGACCTTTGCGATGTGCCCCAGCGGCTTGCCCTCGGCGGTGTGATGGCGGAAGGTGCCGTCGGTCGGCATGCCGGGCGTCATGACGCTGGCCCCCATGTCGCAGATGTACTCCATGCCGCTCGCGCACCAGCGACAGTGACCGCACACCGCAACGAACGACATCACCACGTGATCGCCCGGCGCGAAATCGGTGACGCCCTCGCCGACTTCGCGCACGATGCCGGAACCCTCGTGGCCGCCGATGGTTGGGAACATGGTCGGCAATCCGAGCTTCCGCAGCATCTCGTTGGGTGCCGCCATGTCGCCTTTGAGAATGTGGTCGTCCGAGTGGCACAACCCGGCGGCGGCCATCTGCACCAGGACTTCGCCGGCTTTGGGCGGATCCAGCTCGAATTCCTCGATGGACCACGGCCCACCCACGTCGTGCAGGATCGCTCCCCGACTTTTCATGCGACCGGGGCGAACGTGACCGGAAGTTTGTTAGGCGACCGGAAGGTGAGCCCGACGATCTTGGACTCCGCACCGGTGCCGTCGTCGGGCACGAAGGCCAAATCCTTGACGCGGTCGAACAGGCTGTTCAATATGACCCGCGTTTCCAGCCGCGCCAAGTGCATGCCGAGGCACATGTGGATGCCGCCGGCGAACGCGATATGAGCTTGCCGCGGCCGCCGGATGTCGAACGTGTTGGGGTCGGTCCATCGGGTCTCGTCGCGATTGGCCGAGCCCATGCACATGTCCACCTGCGCCTCGGCCGGGATTGTCTTGCCGCCTATTTCGACTTCTTCGGTCGTGGTCCGCATGACCATCGTCAGCGGCGTTTCGTACCGCAGTCCCTCTTCGATCGCCATCGGTATCAACGAGCGGTCCTCGTAGACCGAAGCCAGCTGCTCGGGGTGGGTCAGCAGCAGGTACAGCAGGTTGCCCGACGAGCGATAGGTGGTCTCCAGCCCGGCCGGCAACAGAAGGCGCAGGAAGGCGATGATGGCCTCGTCGGTGAGCTTTTCGCCGTCGATCTCGGCGGCGACCAGGTCCCCGATGATGTCGTTGGTGCGTTTGCGCCGGCGCTGTTCAACCTGTTCGAGGAAGTAGCCGTGCAGCTCGGTCGCGGCGGTCAAGCCCGCCATGATGTCGGTCGGGATCGAGATGAGATCCAGTGACAGCCGCCGGAACATGTCGAGGTCCTCTGGGGGAAGTCCGAGCAGTGTGGAGATGATTCGCGTCGGAAACTCGAACGTCAGCGCCTTGACCAGGTCGGCGTGACCGTCGTTCTTGATTTCGTCGACCAACTGATCGCACACCGGGCCGATGACCGACGGTTCCCAACGTTCCAGGGCGGTGGCGCGGAAAGCCTTGGCCACCAGGTTCCGGTGATCGTGGTGCTCCTTACCGCCCATCGCCAGGATGGTGTGGCCCATGACCAATCCGATTGTCTTGTCGTAGGTGGCCGACGTGAAGATGCGGTCGTCACGGAAGCCCTGGGACAGCGCGTCGTAGCCGAACAACACCCACTCGTCGGACGGCCGCAGTTCCTCGGGCATCTGGTCGGTGTCCATCAAGGCACCGTGCCAGACCGGATCCGTGCGCCGCATGTACTCGAAGAATGGGTACGGGCTCGTTTCGCCGGTGGTGTCGAGGACGACGGGTTGGCCGTCAGATTCGGTGCGCAGCGCCATTGCCGCTCCTTCGGATACGCTCGGGGAATTTCGCTATCATAATATAAATAGCAACAAAGCCCAATGACTTGTAGTGGTTACCGTAACGGGCACAGTATTGATACTGCGCGGCATCACGAAGGCGGTGATTCAATGCCCAAACGGCGATTCGTGTGCTCGGCCGACGAGCTGCCGCCCGGTGAGATGAAACTGGTCGACGTCGGGAAATTCGGTGTGGGCGTGTACAACGTGCGCGGCGAGTTTTACGCCATCGTCAACTACTGCTCGCACGAGGGCGCTCCGCTCTGTCTCGGGTTGATCGGCGGCACCAACGAATCTGCGCCTCTTGAACCCAGCCGACTACGGCGTGTCCGCGACGGCCAAATCATCCGATGCCCTTGGCATAACTGGGAATTCGACATAACCACCGGACAAAACCTCGCCGATCCGACGCGGCGCATCCGGACCTACGAAGTCGATGTCACCGACGGGGAGGTGTATCTGACCGCATGAGCCGGATCGTCGATGCCAACGTGCAGCCGCATTTTCGCTACAACGCCGAAATACGGCGCTATCTCCCGGACGCCCACCAGCTGCGGTCTGTCCCCGACGTCGAACAGCAGTGGTACCAGGCCCCCGGGGGTGACTATCGCCAGGATCTCTACGGGGAGCACTACCCGGGGTCGGATCCCGAGACGGTCGCCCGGCACCTGTTCGACGGGGCAGGCGTCGCGTACGCCATCCTGAACCCGCTGACTCGCGGCAACATCGCCGACTATCTGCTCAACAGCCGAATTTGCGCAGCGGTCAATGACTGGCTGCTCGACCGTTGGCTGGAGCCCGATACCACCAATCGGTTTCTAGGCACCATTCGCGTCAATCCCGAGGACCCCAGGGGTGCGGTCGCCGAAATCGAGCGCCTCGCCGGCCATCCGAAGCTCATCCAGGTCGGTGTTCCGATGCAGTCACGCGAGCCGTACGGCAAGCCGGTGTTCGAGCCGATCTGGGAGGCTGCCGCCGCCCACGGGCTGCCGGTCGCGGTGCATATCAACGGCGGCAACGGCGTCGACTATGCGCCGACCTTCGCCGGGCACGCCCACACCTATCCGGGGTATGCGGCCTTCATGCCGCTGAACTACTTCGTGCACCTGTCCACGCTGATCGTCGAGGGCGTGTTCGGCAGGCACCCGGACCTGAAATTCATCTTCGCCGACGGCGGCTACGACATCCTCACCCCGTTGATCTGGCGACTGGACACCTTTTGGCTGTCGATGCGCGACCAGACCCCTTGGGTCGACCGCTATCCCAGCGAATACCTGCCCGGCCATGTCCGGTTCTGCTCGTCGGCCTTCGACGGGCCGTTGGAAACCGAGAACAGCAAGCGCTGGATGGATTTCACGGGCAAAGCCGAGTTGCTGATGTACGGGTCGAGCTACCCGCACTGGTCCACATCGTCGCCCGACGCGGCGGTGGCGGGCCTCGACGATGAGCAACGGGACAAGGTGTTGTGGCAAAACGCGAGCGAGCTCTACGGGCTGAAGGAGAGTGTCTTATGACCACGATCGAGCGGGTCGAACCGGCACGGGGCCACGAGGACGACATTGCGGTAACGATCGTCGACACCGATGTGCACCCCCTGCCCGTCTCGGCCGACGTGCTCAAGTCCTACGCACCGGCCGATTGGGTGGACAAGATCTGGCCGACCGGAAACGCGGTCGCGCCGGTGCCGCACTTCTATGACACCCCGGACTCGTTCAAAACGTCGTCGCTACGCATGGATGCTTGGCCGCCCAACGGGGGAGTCGCCGGTAGCGACCCAGACTTCGCCGCCCAGCAGTTGCTCGCGGATGCCGGGGTGAGCATCGCGTCGCTCGAGCCGATGTGCGATGCGCAGTTGCCGCAGGCCGAACATGTTTTGAAGGCGACCTACAACGACTGGCTCGCCGACGTCTGGCTGGACAGATACAACGCCCACGGCCGCTGGCGCGGCTCGATCAGCGTCAGCGCGCAGACACCCGAGCAGGCCGCGCGCGAAGTCGAACGCTGGGCCGGACACCCCTATATGGCTCAGGTGCTGATGACACCGCAGACTCGTGGAATTCCTTTCGGCAACCCGCATTTCGACCCCATTTACGAAGCTGCGGCGCGCAACGGATTTCCGGTCGCCACGCACCTGATGGGTCAGACGCCATTCGAGTTGATCCCGATCTACCCGGTCGGCAATCCCGCGCACTGGCACGATTTCTTCGCGGCCTGGCCGCTGCTATACGTCTCGCACCTGATGAGCCTGGTGTTCGACGGCGCCTTCGACCGTCACCCCGACCTCCGGGTGGTCTTCGTCGAAGGCGGCTTCACGTGGGCGATGCCGGTGATGTCGCGGATGGACCGGATCTGGGAAGCGCGCCGTGGCGACCTGCCGCACGTGCGTCGGCGCCCGTCGGACTACGTGCGCGAGCATGTCCGGTTCACCACCCAGCCGCTGGAGGATGTCGACACCGTCCAGTTCCGCCAGTACCTGGAGATGATGGACCTGGCCGACAACCTCATGTTCTCGACGGACTATCCGCACTGGAGTTACGACGCGCCGGCGTACGCGATCAACCGGTTCCCGGCCGAGCACCGAGAGCGGATCATGCGGGGCAACGCGACGGCCCTGTACGGGCTACCGACGACCGTGAAGGCGCTGCCGGGGGAGCGGTGAGCCGGTGGCCGACCTGGCCGCCAGAATGCGCTTTCTGGTCAGCGAATATGACAAGAAGTGGTGTGCGCTGGACTTGGCCGGCGTGGCTGACCTGTGGGAGCGCGACAACCCCCCGCCGATATACGTCGCCGAGGAGTACGCGACCCCGCTGATCGGTGCCGACGAACTCGACCGGCATTGGGCGCGCGTCGCCAGTCGCCTCAAGGGTGCGTCGGTGTCATCGCAGTTGTGGTCGGCCGATGAGTTCACCGGCGGACTCGCCCGATGTGTCCTACTGAGCCGGTGGAACTACACCGGGCAAGAGTCCGAGGTCAGGCACACCGGGGCCAGCTGGATCACCTGGCTGCTGATGCTCCGTAACGATAAGTACCTCATCGTTCACCACGCGGAAACGCAGGTCTACCTTGAAGAGAACGTCCAGCAAGGCCCCGGCGGGGACCGGGCGACGAGCCCAGAGGTGAGCCAGGCGTGAGCCCGAGAGATGAGAGGGTATGACGCAGACGAATCTGACACGCCCACAAGGCCTTAACCGCATCGACCCGGCGCTACGAGATGCCGCCATCGAGCACGGCACCTTCGAATTCCGCACCGAGACGTTGCCCGCCGAGCGGGCGCAGGCCGACCGGCTCGCGGCCGAGCGCGCCACCGCAGTCGACACCGGTGGTGTGGCCGTCGAAACGCGCTCCATCGCCGGTCCGGGCGGTCACCAGCTGAACCTCCGCCTCTACCGGGGGCCCGACCTGGACCAAGCCAAGTCGCCGTCACCCCTCGTCCTGTACGCCCACGGCGGGGGCTTCGTGACCGGAAACCTGGACACCGACCACGCGCAATGCGTGGAGCTGGCCAGAGCCGGCGGCTGCCTGCTGGTATCGGTCGACTACCGGCTCGCGCCGGAGAACAAGTGCCCCGCGGCGCTGGACGATGTCGAGGCCGGTTTCTACTACGCCATCCGCAATTCGGCCGAGCTCAACGTGGACGTCAGCCGCATCGCCGTGATGGGTCGGGACGCGGGTGCCGCGCTGGTCGCGGGCCTGACGCAGCGGATGTTCGACGATGAGGGTCCACAGATCCTGGTGCAGATCCTGCACCAGCCGATGCTCGATTCCGATGCCACGCCGTCGCGGCGCGAATTCCAGCGCACTCCCGGCCTCAACGGTCCCGCGGTGAGCCGGGCCTGGAACCACTACCTGGGCCATGCCAGCGCCAGCGGTCAACACGTGCCCGCGCACCGCGCCAACCTCGAAGGTCTGCCGCCCACCTTCATCAGCTGCTCGGAGATCGATCCGTGCCGCGACGAAGCCATCGACTATGCCAACAGGCTGTTGCACGCTTACGTACACACCGAATTACACGTCATCGCAGCGGCTTTCAACGGATTCGACACGTTGGTTCCCGATTGGGATGTCTCTCAAGAGAACCGGGCTCTGCACGCACGGTCGCTGCGCCGCGTGTTCGCCATGTAGTGGATGAACACCGATCACTATCGACTGCACTCCGGTATCTCTTACCGTAGTGCGCATTGCTACCATCTAAAGGCGCCAAGCGAACTCCGACGAGAACCGATCAGCCGGATGATCAAACGGCGAAATAGTCTCCCTTCCATGCAGCGCAGCAATCGAATGCCACAAAGGATCCCGTCGGCAGCATGACCACACTCGACTCTCCCGAAAAGACGCTTTTCACTTCCACCACCCGAGCCTTCCTGGACAAGGAAGTGCCCCTGCGCCGCGTGCGGGAGCTGCATTCCGAGGGGGTCTCGTTCGATCCGGTGTGGTGGCAGCGCGCCGCGGAGCTCGGCTGGACGAGCCTGCTCGTCCCGGAGGAACTGGGCGGCGGCAGCGTATCGGACAGCGGCCTTTCGGATCTGGCCACGGTCGCCGAGCAACTCGGCAGGACGGTGGCGCCCGGACCGCTGTATCCGGTCAGCGTCGTACTGACGGCCCTCGTCGGGTGCGCGGAGCATCAGGCGCACGCCGCCACCCTCGAGGCGCTGATGTCGGGCGAACAGGTGGCGTCCTGGGCGGTATGCGAGCCGGGTCAGGGCTGGGCGCCACTGAATCCGTCGGTGACGGCCGCTGAAACCGGTTCTGGGACCGACTCCGGCTACCGCATCGACGGCACCAAGGACCGAGTCGAAGCGGGCGCCCAGAGTGCGGTGCTGCTGGTCGTGGCGCGATGTGGTGACGACATTCGCCAGTTCCTGGTCCCGACGGACGCGCCGGGCGTCGCGGTCGAGCCCCAGCAGTCGGTGGATCTGGTCAAGCAGTACGCGCGAGTGCATTTCGACGGTGTCGTCGTGGAGCGCTCCGCGACGGTCGGCACCGCCGCCGAGACCGCTGCGCTGATCGGGCGGCAGAGTCAGATCGCCCAAGTGCTGCAGTGCGCCGAGGTGGTCGGCGTCCTGCAGACGGTATTCGACCTCACCACCCAATGGGCCTTGGACCGCCACACCTTCGGTCGCCCGCTGGCGTCCTACCAAGCCCTCAAACACCGGTTCGCCGATATGAAGCTGTGGCTGGAGGCGTGTCGCGCGACGACCGCGGCGGCGGTCGCCGACGTTGCGGGCGGCTCGCCCACCGCGGGCCTGTCGGCCAGCATCGCCAAGTCCTACGTGAGCGAGATGGCCGGCCAGATCGTTCAGGCATGTGTGCAGATGCATGGCGGCATCGGCGTTACCTGGGAGCACGACCTGCACCTGTACCTGCGCCGGGTCACGTTGTACCGGTCCATGTTCGGGACCCCGGAGGAACACAACCTGCGCGTGTACGAGTACGAGAAAGCGGGCCGTTGCACCACATGACGCCGACCGAATCCGTTTCCGAGTTCGCCGCCCGGGCCAGGGCGTGGTTGGCGAACAAGATGCCCGCCATCGACCCCGAGTCCCCGCCGCCCGCGCCACGCGATGAAGAGCGCTCGTGGCTGCGGGCCCGTGAACTGCAAAAGCGTTTGTACGAAGGGGGGTTCGCGGGCATCTGTTTTCCCCGCGAGTACGGCGGCCTGGGTCTGGACTACGAGTACCAGAGGGCCTTCGACGTGGAGAGCCTGTCGTATGAGATGCCGTTGATTCTCAACACCCCGACGTTCACTATCTGCTGCGCCACGCTGCTCGACACCGGGACCGAAGACCAGAAGAAACAGCACATCTCCGCGGCACTGCGCGGCGACGAGGTGCTGGTGCAGCTACTGAGTGAGCCCAGCGGGGGATCGGATCTGGCTGGCGTCCTCACCCGGGCCGAACGACACGGCGACCGATGGGTTCTCAACGGCGCGAAGACGTGGAGCACCAGTGCGTTCGCGGCAGACTACGGACTGTGCCTGGCGCGCACCAACTGGGATGTGCCCAAGCATGAGGGCCTGACGATGTTCCTTGTGCCCATCCATCACCCGGGAATCACGTTGCGCCACATCACCATGCTGAGCGGCTCGAAAGAGTTTTGCGAGGAATTTCTCGACGGGGTGGACGTCGGTGACGACGCCGTAGTCGGTGAGGTCAACGGCGGTTGGGCGGTTGCGTCGCGTCAGCTCTATCACGAACGCCGCGCGGTAGGCCTTGGTTCGGAGTTCGCCAGCGGTAGCGGCAGCGAGGGCGGCAACGCGAACCCCGTTGACTACGTTGCCCTTGCGGAGCAAACGGGCCACGCCGACAACGAACGAGTGCGGCAGATGGCGGGCCGGGTGCTGGTGCACCGCGCCGTCGCCGAGCAATTGATCGCGCATGTATACACCAGCGTCCGAGACGGGGAGCTGCCGCCGGCCGCGGGAACGCTCATCCGGCTGTTTCATTCCGAGACAGTGACTCTGGACGTGGATACCGCCCTGGCGATCGCGGGAGCCGCCGGTGTGGTCGGGGAACCCGGTGCGGGCCTGCAGACCGGCCTGCGCTACCTGGCGCGGCAGACGGTCGCCATCGGCGGTGGCACAACGGAGATGGCCCGCAACGTCATTGGGGAGCGGGTGCTGGGATTCCCGCGGGAATATGCAGCCGACCGCGGGGTCCCGTTCAACCAAGTGCGGCACGGCCGGCGATCCGACGCGTCCTAACCTTCGGCGACGACGTTCTCGGCGAGACTGCTGACAACCGGAATCTGAACCAGTGACAAGACGTGGTGCGCCGGGCTTGCCGGCGGGGCCACCAGTACGTATTCGCTGCCGTGCCGGCGTGCTCGATCGCGTGCCGCCACCAGCGCGCTGACACCCGCCGAACCCAGTTGGGTGACGGCGCTGAGGTCGATCGTCAACGGGGCTATGCCGGAACGACTTTCGACCGCGATCTGACGATCCAGGGTGGACGCGGTGTCGGAATCGACGTCGCCGCTGACCACGATGCGGCCGGGTTCAATGATTGTGGAGACGAATTCGGAGTTGACCGCCCGCTGATGGGCTGCCCGGCTGATCAGCGTGTCGGTGACGACGTTGGCAGGTCGCGAGAGGCGGTGCGTCAGACTGGCGGTCGTCCCGTCGGCGCCGCGGGTGATGTGCGCGCGGGACACCAGGGCTTCGGCCATGGCCAACCCACGCCCGCGGCCCTTTTCACCTTCCCGGTAATCCTTCCAGTGTCCGTGATCTATGACCGACGCGTTCAGGTTGCCATCGCCGGAAAGCGACGCCTCGAGGACAACGGTGCCCGAAGCCTGATTCGCATACCCGTGTTCGACTGCGTTCTCGACGAATTCGGAAACCGCGTGCACAACGTCGGAGATGTCGTTCGCGTCGGCGCCGATCTCCGCCAGCCACTCGCGCAGACGGGCGCGCACCACGCGCGCCGCGTGAATCGTGGCATCCAGCGTCATGTTCAGCGGCGTCGGCGGCGTGCGAACCTGCGCCGCAAGCAGTGTGACGTCGTCGTTGTAGCCCGTCGAGCGCAGCAGCAATTCCAGTGTTTCCGAACAGATTCGGTCGACGGGACGCAATGTCGACTCGATGACGAAGCCGCCTTGGCCGCCGGCGATGTTCGCGGCCAACTCGGCGAATTCGGCGGTGCTGGCCACCAGCGGCCGGCCGGGCCGCTCGATCAAGCCGTCGGTGTAGAGCAAGATCACGTCGCCCACGCCAACGACTTCGGTGCGAACCGGAAAACCGGTGCCGCTGCCCAGCGGTCCCGCGCCGGATGGTTCCAGGTAACGCGAGTCCGCGTCGGCGCTGACCAACAGCGGCGGCGGGTGTCCGGCGGTGCAGTACTGGAATTCGCCCGTGGCGAATTCCAGCGAGCCGATACAGATCGTGGCCGAACTCGAGCCGGACACGTGCTCGTGGAAGCTGTCGACCGCCGCGAGAGCTTCGGTGATCGAGTGTCCCGCCAAGATCTGCATCCGTAACGCGGTGCGCAGCTGCGACATCACCGCGGCGGCTTCGACGCCATGGCCGACCACATCCCCGACGATGAGGACGAGCCGCTCCCCGCGGGGTATGGCATCAAACCAGTCGCCACCGGCCGCGGTGTCCTCCGCGGCGACAAGGTACTCGGCGGTGACGTCGGCGCCGGGAATGACGGGTACCGACGGTGCCAACAACGCCTGCTGCATCACGGTGGCCGAATCGCGCACGTTGCGATACCGCTCGGACAGCTCCTCCATGCGCGCCTCGGCGGCCAGCCGTGCCCGCACCCGGTCCGTGACGTCGTCGAAGATGAGCTGAACACCCTCGATCCTTCCGCCTTCGCTTCTGCGCGCGGTCACGAGAAAGTCGAAGAACCGCTCCTGAACCCCCGTGCCGTCGTAGTCGGCTTGCAGCCGCCATTCCGCCCCGGTCTGGGAATCACCCGTTTGGTAAACCCGGTCGAGCATCTCGAAGATCTGCTGGCTACCCAGTTCGGGATAGACCTCCCGCGCGAGCAGCCCGATGGGGTCGGACTTCGGACTCAACGGACGATAAGCGGCGTTGACCGCGACAAATCGGTGGTCGGGTCCCTCCATGCCGATCAGCGCCGAGGGCACGCTTTCGAAGATGCGGCGCACGTCTTCGGCCGCACCCACGGCTTTGTCCCAGTCCTTTTCGGCCACCATCTGGCCGTCCCTCCTAAAGGGCGTCCGCCCGACCTGCATGCGGGACCGAGTCGAAAACCAGGCCAAATGGGTTGACCTACTCAGCACACGTCGTCGATCAGATTATCAACGGGAACCGGTACTTTCGGCAATGGTTTCCTAACGGCCTGCTCGTGTCGGCCGGTTCGCCACGGATCCATTGGCGGATAGATTCAAAGTAATGGGCGCACAGGCGGCTTCGTCGATCGGCCGGGTCGCAACAAACGCCAGCCGTTCGGGCGGGTACCGGTCCGCGACGCCGATCACGGAGAAGCGAACCTCAAGCGTCGCAGGCCTACTCGGCAGGAGCCGCCGCGATCTCGTTGCTCGCGTATGCAAAAGCGCTCAGTATGCCGAATCCCGGTGAGCCATCGGACATCTCACCGGGAAACGGCACTGCGATTTGATCAGGCTGAGACGGGCTTCTTGGCCGGCTTGGAAACCTTCATGAGCTTCATCAGGTTGCCGCCCATGATCTTGGCGACGTCGTCTTCGGAGAAGTCGGTGAGCTCGTCGACGAAGGTGATCGGGTCCTTCAGGCCCTCGGGGTGCGGCCAGTCGGATCCGAACATCACCCGGTCGGTTCCCACCATGTTCACGATCTCGGTGAACCGGTCCTCCCAGAACGGGGTGATGTAGACGCAGCGCTTGAACGCCTCGATCGGGTCCTCGCTGAACGACTGCGGCATCTTCTTGTAGACGCCTTTGAGGCCTTTGAACAGGTCTGGCACCCAGTCGGCGCCGTTTTCGATCGACAGGATCCGCAGCTCAGGGTTGCGGGACAGCGCGCCGTGGCACACCAACGCACCCATCGCGTCCAAGATCGGTCGATGACCCATCGCAAAGCTCCGGAAGGCCGTCGGCTTGAACGGCAGGAACTCGTCGCCGGGCTCCCAGACACTGGCGAACTCCGAGTAGCCGCTGTCGGAGGCGTGCATCGAGACCGGGATCTCGGCCTTGATGCAGGCCTGCCAGAACGGGTCGAACTCCTCGAGCCCGAACGACCGGCTGCCCTTGTAGCCGGGCACCGGGGCCGGGCGGACCAACACGGTGCGCGCGCCGCGCTCCAGGCACCATTGCAGCTCCTCGAGCGCGCGATCGACGATCGGCAGGGTGATCACCGGGGTGGCGAAAATGCGGTCCTGGTAGTTGAAAGTCCAGGTCTCGTGCATCCATTCGTTGAGCGCGTGGATGACGTCGTGGGTCATCTCCGGGTCGTCCTTCATGCGCTCCTCGACCAGGCTGGCCAGGGTCGGGAACATCAACGCGTAGTCGATCCCCAGCTCGTCCATCATTTCCAACCGCGGTGCCGGCTCACGGAACGCGGGAATCGACTTCATCGGCTCGCCAAGGATCTCGCGGTAAGTCTTGCCCTGCGCACCGTTGCGGAAGTAGTCCTCCTGGGCGCCGGGCTTGGCGACCTTTTCGAACGTGGGGTTCGGGATGTACTCGCTGATATGGCCGCGCACCACGATCTTGGTGCGACCGCGGACCTGCACATAGTCGATGACATTCTTGCGCTTGTCCGGGAGGAACTTGGTCAGCGCCTCCTGCGGCTCGTACATGTGGTTGTCGGCGTCGAATACGGGGAAGGAAAGCTCGCGAGAGGGCATGGCGATCTCCTTGCGGAAGTCTTGGGTTCTCTATTGGTGGTAATGACGTTACCACTTTTGCACAACAAGGTGTACCACCCTCTGGCCCGCTCAGGCCCTCGGCCAGTCGGGAAGCGTCGGCGTAGCCCCATCGATCACGGCGAAGTTCACCGTCGCCGTGGCCAAAAGTTCCCCATCGTCGTCGCCGTAAATGTCCACCTGCATGACCATCGCCCGGCGGCTGGACCGCAGCATGCGTGGGACCGCGAAAGCGGAACCTTGCCGGATGGGTCGCAGGTAACGGATGAAGAGGTCGGCGGTGGTCATCGTGGTGCCCGGCTGCAGATAGTCCAGCCCGAACTGGCCGCCCGCCACGTCGACCAGCGTGGCGATCAAACCGCCCTGCAGGGCGCCGGAAGTGTTGACCACCTGGGGACTCACGGGCATCGTCATCGCGAATTCGCCGTCGCGGGTGCCTGGGCGCATGCCGATCCGGGCGAACAGCTCGGCCAGTGAAGGCGCGGCCGACTCTTCGTCGATATCGCGGATCCCGAGGGCCCGGTTGCAGAAGTCGCAGAGCTGCCCGGTGTCGACCGGTGTTCCGTTCAATTCGGCTCCCAGCCAATGCAATCGCTGCGCGCCCATCATCGTTTGCATGACGATTGCCGCCGCTGCACCGACATCCAGTCCGGGGTTGAAAATCCCCTCGGTGATGCCCTGGCCGACGATGTCGCGAATCAGCCGATGCAGGGGGGAGAGCACCCGGGCGTACTCGCGGGGACGGGTCTCGGCCAAGTGCTGGTTGTAGAGGGTCAACGCCCGATTGAGGCTGTCTTGGGTACTCGATTCGGGTTGTTGGCTGATGCGGTCGATCACCAGTTTCAGCGCCGCGGTGCTATCCAGTCCCGTCGTCTCGGCGCGCCAGGTCTCCACCGATTGCGCAATGGTTCTGTCGAAGAGGGCCAGCAGCAATTCATCTTTACTGCTGAAGTGCTGATAAAAGGCCCGCAGTGAAGTCTTGGAGCGCGCCACGACCTCCTGCACGGTGAAATCGGTGCGTCCCGTTTCACCCAATATCTCAACGGCGGTTTTGATGAATCGGTCGCCGCGCGTCACCGCAACGTCGTCGCCGGGGTCGGCCATCAGCGCTTGGCCCCTTCCATCGCGGGTCCCTGTATTACGAGAATGAGGTTACCGCGCGCATTGGTCTATTCGCGAAACAGACCTTTCCCGCTCATGCCCTGGGACAGAAAATTCCGAGTATCTGCTGACAGTTGTCTCTGGTGATCAGGGCCGGCGGGGGCGGGGGCTTCGGCGGTGGGTTATCGCCGTCCCAAATCATGTTGGAAACATTGCCCATGCCGGGCCAAAGGTAGTAGTAGGTGTGACACACGTTCATGTCCCAGCCGCGAAATGGGTCCGTGACGTGATTGCCGGTCGGTGGGAGCGGTTGCCCCGGGCACCAATAGTGCGCCGGGCCCCAGTCGGGGTTGTCGGCCTGGGCGACACCCGCTGCCAGGCCGACACCGGCGACCGCAAGACCACCCGACAGCACTGCGCCGACGAAGATCGTCTTGAGTCTGCGGATGGCGTCCACGACGCTTCCCTTCGTTGTTTGTCGGCAGTTGGCTTTGGGCGACGACTTGCGAAAGCATTGCGTCCGCTGTTGGCTACCGATCCCAAATTTCTTCGGATTTCACAGTGGCGGGCCCCTGGGCCCCGATGCCGTGAGTTATCGGCTGGCCTCCGGGCGCTATTCGCCATTCCTCATATTTGTGCGCCTTGGAACCCGCAGACTGTCTTCCATCGTCAACGCCAAGAAGAAAGGAAGCGCAGCAAATGCCCTCACCCCGTTGGCTGGCCGGGCTGACCATCCCCGTGGTGGCCGGCGCCGCCCTGCTGAGCAGCGCTGCGGTTGCGACCGCCAATCCCGCCGATGACGCGTACTTCGCGCAACTGCACGCCGCCGGCCTCACCTGGCCGCCGAAGACCGAAGAGGCGCTCATCGGGGAGGCTCACCTGGTCTGCTACGACCTCACTTGGGGTTGGACGCCACAGCAGATCGCCGACGAAATCCACGCCAACCTGGACGCGAAGGGCGTCACGCTGCTAGACGCCGGAACCATCACGAACGCCGCACACTCGGCTTATTGCCCCGGCAATGTGTGCGACGCGCCAACACTCTGCACCTGACGGGTGTTCAGCCGCCCCTGGCCGCGATCATCGCCGAGCGGTTGACCTTGGTTGCCGCGGTGCGAGGAATCGCGTCGACGAACTCGACCGTCTTGGGCGCCTTGTAGGGGGCCAGGCGACTCTTGGCGTAGTCGATCACCTGCTGTTCGGTCAGTGGCTCGGCGCCATCGGTGTGGGCGAGTTGCACCACCGCGTGCACCCGGCGCCCCCACTGCGGGTCGGCGAGCCCGATGACCACGACGTCGGCGATGCCCGGATGTCCCGATAGCGCGGATTCGACCTCCGCCGGAAAGACATTGGCGCCGCCGGAGACGATCATGTCGACGCGGCGGTCGACGATGTAGAGATAGCCGTCCTCGTCCAGGTGACCGATGTCGCCGGCGGAGCGGAAGCCGTCGTCGGTCGACGGTAGCGGCGGAGCCCCGCCCAGGTAGCGGTATCCGGCGCTCATCGCCGCGCGCAGGTACACGTCGCCATCCTCGCCGGGGCCCAGCGGTTGCTTCGCGGCATCGAGGATCCTGATCTCGGTGTCCCGGAATCCGCGGCCGACGCTGCCCGGATGAGCAAGCCACTCGTCGCCGCGCAAAGCGGTGAGCCCCAGGTTCTCCGTCATGCCGTAGGCGGTCACGATCTGTTCCGGGCTGAGCAACTCGAACCAGGTGTGCAGGAGCGACGGCGGCATCACCGCCGCCCCCTGCAGGATGAAGACGACGCTGGACAAGTCTCGCTGCCGGACGTCCGGGCGGGCCGCGATGCGCGCCAGCATGGTGGGTGTGGCCGTGAAATTGGTGATCCGATAGCGCTCGATTACATCCAAAACCAGTGCTGCCTCGAACTTTTCGAGTATCACCAGGTGGTCGCCGCCCAGCAGCATGAGGAACGTGGCGAAGCCGTTGGTGTGATACATCGGCGCGGGCACCATGATGGTCTGCGGCTGAGCCACCGGTGTCCAATTCGACATGAACGGTTCGCCCTGCTGCGGAATCCACAGCGACGGCGCTAAGTTGAGGATCACCTTGGGCACCCCAGTTGAACCGCTGCTACAGATTCCGTTGGCCGTGGGGGAAATGGCCGTGGGCAGCGCGTCAGCGGACTCGCCGGCCGCGCGTGCGTCCAGGTCCCAACGGCTCTTCTCGTCGACGACGACGGTCGGGTTGATCACCTCGCGAACCCGGTCCCGCTCCCATTTGGGCAGGTCCCAGTGCATGGGTATGGGTACCGCGCCGATCTTCCAGCATCCCAGCGTGGCCAGCACGAGGTGCACAGAATTCGGGATCGCAAGTGCGACAAGGGAACCCGTTTGAGCGCTGGCGGCGGTGAATGCCCGTCCCCACTGGTTGGCGCGGGCATCGAGTTCACCGAAGGTCAGCGAGGTTGCGGAGCCGTCCAGCGCGACGACCGTGACGCCCGGGTCATCTCGGCGCCGCTGCGCGAGCTCTTGGAGTTTGGTGCAGAAGGGAATTCCGTCCGCCAGGGGGTCGGGGGACGCCCCCTCCGTGACGGGTTGGGTGCTCACGCCGATACCGGCCTGCTGAACAATGTCTCCAGGGAGCCGTCGGGGACGGCGGGTACGAGGCGCAGCGCAAGCCCCTCGGCGCCCAGCGGCAACCGGATCAGCGGTTGGGTGTGCCGGTCGAGCACGCTGACATCGGACTCGTCGCAGAAACCGAGGGCGCCGAGAAGTTGGTGCGAGCTGCGCAGCACTTGCCGAGCGGTGTCGGCCGCTTTGAGCCGAAGCACGAGTGCGTCGGACGAACGCACTTGCAAGGGCACCGATTCCGGACGCGAGATGGTAAATTTGGCGAGTTCGTGCAGCCCGCGCACCGCGACGGCGGCATCCGCGATGGCGAACCTGACGGCCTGGAAGTCGGCCAGTGGCTTACCGAACTGAATGCGGGCGCGCACATGGTCGCTGACGATCCGCAGCGACTGCTGCATCGCCCCCAGAATCCGCCATGATCCCAGCACGAGATGAAGGTTAACGTCTGCGGCAGGAACGGTTCCATCGGGTGCGCTCAGAGTGGCCGGGACCAGAAAAGGCCCCAATTTCGCGTTCGTCCGCGCCGCGGGCTCCGCGCGGTAGCGGTTGCCGTCCAGGTCCGCGGCGAGCCAGTCCCCGGGCAGGTCGCCGTGGTCGATGCGTGGCGCCTCGGGATTGACCAGCGCAAGTCGCGCACCGTCGATCGCCAGCAGCTCTTCGACGAGGGGGTAGGGCAGTGCAGTCGCGCCGGCGGCCTGGCAGAGCACCGCGGCGGCCAACACGTCATCGGCGGCCGTCCGGACATCGAGTTCGAACGCACCGACCTCGTTCAGGGCAACGCGGGCGGACTGGCGGATCGTGTCGTCGGCCTCGGAGCGCAGCGCGGCCGGTGGGCCGCCCAGCCGGGAGAGCCGCTTGGCGGCGACGGCAGCAAAGTCGCTGATGTCTTGTGGTAGATCGGTTTTCACCGGTGCTCTCCCAATACGTCTCGGGCCACCAGCATGCGCTGCACCTCGATGGTGCCCGATGCCACGGTGGCTGCTTGTGCGTAACGCCAATGGTCTTCGATCGCTCCGTGCAGCGCCGCGGACGTGCCGCTGTCGAGTGCGGTCGGACCCAGCACGTCGAACAGCAACTCGGCGACCAGCTGATCGCATGTCGTGGTGATGATGCGGGCGGCACTGGCGGCCGCACCCGCCGCGGCGTCGTCCTGTAGGGACACGGCCCGATAGGCCAGCAATCGCGCCACCCGCAGGTCGACCAGCGCCCGTACCCAGCGGGTGCGAATCGTTTCGGGCAACTCATCCCACTCGTCACCGAGTTGGGTGCGCATCCGTTCGAGCAGCGACTCGCACCGTGCGTACCGCGCGATGCCCACCCGTTCGAAAGCCAGAGCCTCGCGCATCACCCGCCACCCGTCGCCGACCTCGCCGAGGACGTCGCCGGGAAACGCCTGCACATCATCGAGGAACATCTCGTTGAGATGGTGCGGTCCCAGCATCGAAGGGATGGGCCGGACGGTGAAGCCGGCCCGGTCCATCGGAATCAGAAACAGGGTGAGCCGCTTGTTCTTTGGGGCCTCGGAATCGGTGCACGCGGCCAGCACGCACCACGATGCCATCAGCGCGTAGGACGTCCACACCTTCTGGCCGGTGATACGCCAACCGTCGCCGTCGGGCACGGCGCGAGTGCGCAACGACACGAGATCCGTCCCGGCCTCCGGCTCGGAGAATCCCTGGCACCAGATCACATCCCCGGCAGCGATCGCGGCCAGATGCTTGGCCTTCTGTTCCTCCGTCCCGTAGCGCATGAGTGCCGGACCGACCCAGTTGATCCCCATGTACTGCGGGCCGCGTGGCTCGTGCTGGGCCCACATCTCCTCGCGCAGCACCGTCTGCTGCCAGACCGAACCACCGCCGCCGCCATGCTCTTTCGGCCACGCCAGCGCCAGCAGCCCTTCAGTGGCGAGCAACTTGCAGAACGTCTCGGTGGTGGCCAGGTCCTGCGGGTTCTCGGTACAGGCGCCGAGGAAGTCGGCGGGGATGTGGTTGGATACCAGTTCGCGCAAGTGGTTTCGTAATTGTCCGGCGTCGTCGCCGAGGTCGTAATCCATGTTCGTCATCCCTTCGGCAACCCGAGCAGCCGCTCGGCGATGATGTTGCGCTGCACCTCTGACGTTCCGCCGTAGATGGTCGCGGCCAACGCGTCTTGACGTTCGAAGAGCAGATCCGGGTCGCCGGCCGAATGTGGGCCCGCGGCGGCGGCGCTCAGTTCCCAAACCCGTTGCAAAGTAACAGATCCGAGCAGTTTCATGATGTCGGCCTCCGGGCTGGGACGTCCGGCCAGCTCGTTGTTCAGGGCGCGGTACCCGGTGGCACGCAACGCTTCGGCATCGGCGAGCAGCGAGCCGAATTCCGTGTAGAGGTCCGGGTCGCGAGTGCCCTGTACCGAGTCCAGTCCGCGCTTGATCTCGACCCAGTTCATGATCCAGATCATCTGGCGTTCATGGTGTAGCGACGACATCGCGACGTTCCACCCACCGTTGAGTGGTCCCAGCAGGTTGTCCGCCGGAACCTCGACGTCGTCGAGGAATACCTCGCAGAAGGTTTCGTCAGAGATCGAGGACATCCGGATGGGCTCGATCGTGACCCCGGGTGATTGCAGATCGAGGATGAGGCAGGAGATGCCGCGGTGTTTCGGTGCGTCCGGATCGGTGCGGGCATAGAGGGTGCACCACCGCGATTCGTGAGCCTGGGTGGTCCAGATCTTGTGGCCGTTGACCCGGAATACGTCCCCGTCGCGTTCGGCGCGTGTGCGCAGACCGGCGAAATCCGACCCGGCCTCCGGCTCGGACATGCCCAGCGCCCACCACTCGTCGCCGCGCAGCAGCGGGACGAGCAGGCGATCGATCTGCTCGGGCGTGCCGAACTGGCGAATGCCGGGTGCGGCGACACCGGGACCCTGGATGTTGGGCAGCTTGGGTGCGGATCGCGTCGCCGCCTCGATCCGGACTTCCATCGCGTCGCGCAAGCCCAGCGACCGGCCACCGTGCTCGCGGGGCCAGGTCGGCTGTAGCCAGCCTGCCTCGAAGGCGGCCCGTTGGTAGTCGCGTCGCAGGGGCAGGTCCCAGCGGTACTGGCGATACTTTTCGTAGTAGTCGTGGGGCAGAAATCCCGCCAACCACGAGCCGAATTCCTCGACCACCTCGCTTAGTGGCACCGCTCCTCCTCATCGCTGCGCTCTGCATCGTCGCCGGTGCGGCTTAGTGGCACCGCTCCTCTCCCCCGCAAGCGGGAGGTACCCGCACATCGCTCTTTGCGCTCTGCATCGTCGCCGGTGCCGCTCATGCGGCGCCTCCGCAGGATCGGCGGCCCACCTCGTGGTAGAGGGCGCGGCTGTCTCCCAGCATCGCGGCGCCCTGCCAGGCGTGCCGGACGTGGAGGTGGGCGTCGTGCTCCCAGGTCTGCCCGAGCGCGCCGTGCACCTGGACCGCGGTGCGCGCACAGTTGGTCGCCGCGTCGCCGGCCGCCGCCTTGGCAAGCGCAGCCGCGGTCCACGCATCGGCGGGCCTCGTGGCCGGATCGGCGAGCCGCGCCGCCGCCGCATAAGTGAGGCTGCGGGCGCGTTCCAGGCCGACGTAGTTGTCGGCCAGCGCGTGCTTGATGCCTTGGAACGCGCCGATCGGCTTACCGAATTGGTGTCGAGACTTCGCGTGCTCGACCGAGCGACTCAGCGCCGCGCCCGCCACGCCGATCAGGTCGGCGGCCGACGCCAGCAACGGTGCGGTCAATGCCGATTCGAGCCCGGCCCTGCCCAGGGGCGCCACAGCCAGGGGCTCGACGTCGACCTCGACGTCAGACACCGGTTGGGCGGGGTCGATGGACTCGGCCGCCGGCAGCACGGTCACGCCGCTACCACAGCTCGCGACCGCGGCCAGAATGTCGCCGTCGTCGGAACGCGCCAGCGTGACGATCAGCTCCGCGCGCGACAGGTTGGGCACCGCAACGGCCCGCCCGCGCAGCCGGCCCGAACTCAGGGTCATCGGTGCCCCGGGCAGCCGGGAACCCGCACCGTGAACGGCCAGGGTGGCGACGACGCCGCCGGCAATGTCGGAGAGCACGGCGTCAAGCCCGGTGCCGCGCAATGCCCCCGCGGCCAGACCGACGCTGCTCAGCAACGGAATTGGCGCGGCGGCGGCACCGCATTCCTCGAGGACCAGGGCCAGCTCGACCGGTCCGTAATCCCCGGCATCGGGGGTCGCAAGCTCCGTCCAGCCGAGATCGACGACGGTCTTCCACAACGTGCGCCAACGGTCGGGGTCCGTGCCCGCATCGTCGAGGGATTGCCGGGCCACACTGGGCGGGCACTCGGTGCGTAAGATGTCGCGCACGGTGGCGCGCAGCGACAGCTGCTCAGAGTTCAGTCCGACATCCATAAGACCCCTAACATAATAAAGATAGTAAACTAGAGCACCCCTTGCAATCGCACGAGAACTGACATAGGTGGGCGCATGGTCGAGTGGTATCTGTTCCTGCCGCAGGTGCGGTTGTCGGCGGCCGACATCACGGAGCGTGCACGCCATGCCGAGGCGAGCGGTTTCGACGGCATGGCGTTCATAGATCACCTCGAGGCGCCCGGTCTGCCCGACGAAAGTATCTGGGAGGCAATGGGCGTCGCAACCTGGGTGGCGGCCAAGACCGAGCGGTTACGGATTGGGCATCTCGTCCTGTGCGATGCGTTCCGGCATCCGGCCGTGCTGGCCAAACAAGCCGTCACCCTGTCCGACGCGTCGGGCGGCAGATTCGACCTGGGTCTCGGAGCCGGGTCCTGGCCCGCGGAGTTCACCAGATTTGATGTCGGCCAGCAAGATCCGGTAGCCAGGGTCGAACAACTCGACCGGCACCTGGCACTGATGAGGCAGTACTGGGGCGATGACGATGCGCAGGCCGACTCGGCGGCGCAAGCTCCGCGCAGGTCTTATCCGATACCGCTGGTTCTGGGGGGTACCGGCCGCCGGATGATGGACCTCGTTCGCAGATACGCGGATTGGTGGAATCTGCCGGCGAACCACCTCGATAAATTGCCGAAGCTCGCCCCGGCTGCGGGGTCGGCCCGGCTGTCGGTTCAGCAGATGATCGGCTTTGTCCGCTCGGGCAGCGATCCCGCCGCCGTGCACGACGTGAGTACGCGGCGATTCGGCAATCTGGGATCGGGCCTGGTCTGCGGCGACGCCGATGAGCTGGTCAGCCACTTCTGCGGCTTGGCCGACCAGCGGGTCGAGCGGTTCTACGTGTGGTTCGCCGATTTCGCCGTCCCGGATTCGCTGCATGAATTCGGTGAAACGGTGATCAGGGCGTTCCCCGCGTCGTAGCCGCGCGCCGGTGCGCTTCCGTGGGGACGATAGGAGGCCGGGCGAAGGGACCCCGTTGCACCGCGGACAGCCGGATCTCCGGGAGGTCGACGGACGGCTGCACGGTGTCCAGCCACGCCACCGTCTCCGCGACGTCGGATACCTGAATCGCGAACATCTCGAAGGGAACATCTTGCAGCATCTCGGTTTCCACCGGGCCTGGTGTGACGATGTGCACGCTGATGCCGTCACGGTCGACTTCGAGTGCCAAGGCTCGCGCGAACGCGTTCATCCCGGCTTTCGATGCGGAGTAGGCGGTCCTGGCCGGCATCGGCTCGTGCGCCGCCGATGACGAGATGAATATCAGCCGTGAGCCCGCCCGCATCCGCGGCAGCACGGCCGCGGTCACCACGAAGCACGAATCCAGGTTGGCCGACATGATGGCCTGCCACTGCTCGAAGGTCTGCTTGCGCGCGTACGTTCCACCCAACGTGCCGGCCGCGTGCACGACGAGGTCGACCGTCTCCAATGTGCTTATCGCAGCAGAGAATCCGTTGGGATCCGACGCGTCGGCCACGACGTGGCGCGCGCCGATCTCCTCGGCCGCCGAGCGCAACGGGCCTTCGCGGCGTGCCGCCAGCACCACGTCGTAACCCAGCTCGGCCAGCCTGCGGCCGCAGCCTTTTCCGATACCGCCACTGCCGCCCGTGACCAACGCGGTTCGCATGGTTGCAGACCGCGCGTCAGGAGCGCCGGATGTCGCGCGAACGCGACAACGCCTGCGGTGACAGCGCATAGATCCGTTGGTCGTGCTGACCCGAGAGTACGTAGGTTTGCGTGTCGGCGAGATGACGACCGGCGATACGGCGAGCCCGGTCGACGTCTCCCTCGGCGATGGTTTCGGTCAGCTTCACGTGCGTGCTGAGCACCGCACGCCGCTGCGTCAACGAGGGGTAGGTGCCCCGCGCCGCGCTCTCATCCGCCCACTGTCGTTCGTGGCTGGTCCACAGCGTCTCCAGGCTGCCGACGACCGCGATGATGGTGTGATTGCCGCAGCCGTGGACAACGAGATCATGGAATTCGCGGCCGATTTCGGTGAACAGCCGGCCGTCTTCGAGGTTCTCGGCCATGGAATCGTTGATCTGCTTGAGTGCTGGAACCAACGTGTCCGCCCGGTCCGGTCGCCGGGCGGCCAAAGCGGCGCAGGCCGGCTCGAGTTCTTGCAACGCCATGCCGAGGTCGGCGACTTCGACGGATTCGCTCTGCAGCAGCAGACCCAACATATAGGCGGCGCTGGTCTTCGCTGGGGCGTGCACGACGGCGCCGCCCCGGTTGCCGCGCCGCACCGACACCAGCCCCTCGGTTTCCAGGATGCGCAGCGCTTCCCGCAAAGAGACCAGACTCACGTTGAACTGCTCGACGAGCACTTCTTGGCGCGGCAACAGATCGCCGTCGGCGAGCTGGCCGTCGATGATCTGGCGGCGCAACTCGTCGGCTACGATTTCGGCGATCCGCGGCGCCGACAATCGGCGACGGGCGTCGGGGCCAATTCCCAAGGCGGTCATCCGATCCTCGAAGCAACGGCAACTGACTGGCTTAGCTATTTTAGCAGTAATGGTATAAATAGCTTCTCTGATCGCGTGTCGATCGGGAGGGCGGGTGCAATTGAGCGAGCGGTCCGAAAGTCGACCGACACCGCTGCACGACTTGCGTGTCGTCGAGATCAGTGACCGAATAGCCGGCAGCTACTGCGGGAAGCTGCTGGTCGATGCTGGGGCGCAGGTACACAAAATCGAACCGCCGCAAGGTGATTCGTTGCGCAGGTACTCCGCCACCGGTTCGCCGATCGCCGACGGGGCGGACGCACCGTTCTTCAGCTTCCTCAATGCCGGCAAGCGCAGCCTGACGTGCGCTCCGGGTTCCGATCGCTATGAGGCCGAACTGGCAGCCGCCGACGTCGTGGTGGTCACGGCGGGCCGGTCGCGGGCCGCGGCCCTGGGCATCGATCCGCAGCGCCTGCTGAAAGGCTCCCCACGCGCGGCCCTGGTCACGATCTCCGACTTCGGCTGGGACGGACCCTACGCGGACCGCGCCGCCAGCGAATTCACCTTGCAGGCCTGGGCAGGTTCGCCGGGTTTTCGCGGCGATCCGGCCGGGCCCCCGATCGCGATCGGCGGCGACCTGGGGGAGTACATGGGCGGTGTGTACGCCGCGTTCGGTGCGCTGGCCGTCCGGCGCCGCGTCGAGCGCGACGGCCCAGGTGAGCACCTCGACCTGTCCATGCTGGAAGCGATGACCGCGATGCAGAGCAGCGAATGGCTGCACTCGCAACTGCTGCGGGTCCCGCCGATTCGCCGCACCACCGAGGTGCCGTCGATCGAACCGGCCAAGGACGGCTACGTCGGGATCACCATGGTCACCGGCCAGCAGTGGCTCGACTTCGTCGCGATGGTCGAGTGCCCACAGCTGGAGGAAATCGAACAACTGCGTTTTCAGATCGGCCGGTGGGCGTACCGCGACCTGATCCGCGAGCAGATCCATCCGTGGCTGGCCGAACGGACGGTCGAAGAGATCGTCGAGCTCGGGCAGTTGTTCCGGCTGCCGATCGCTGCGCTGGGCAACGGCTCCACGATCCGGGATATGGAGTACGTGCGACAGCGTGACGCGTTTGCTCACAATCCCGCGGGTTTTCACCAGCCCCGCCCGCCGTGGTTGATGTCGGCGTGCGCACCCGCGCCGTTGTCGGACACCGCCGCCGTCGGTGCGGACAACATCGAATCACCCTGGCGCAAAGACGAATTCGACGAAGCACCGGCATCGCGGAAATTACCGTTAGCGGGCGTTCGCGTCGTCGATCTGACCGCCTTCTGGGCCGGTCCGGCCGCGACCCACCTACTGGCTGCGTTCGGCGCCGACGTCGTCAAGGTCGAGTCCATCCAGCGGCCCGACGGCATCCGCTACTCGGGCGGAATGCGCACCGACGTGGATGACTGGTGGGAGTACGGCTGGGTGTTTCAGGCCATGAACACCAACAAGCGTTCGGTCACACTGGATTTGGGTTCCGAGGACGGTCGCCGCCTCTTCACCGAGTTGGTCGCGGGCGCCGACGTTGTGATCGAGAATTTCTCTCCGCGGGTGATGGAGCAGTTCGGTCTCACCGCCGATGTGCTGTTGAAGGTCAATCCCAAACTGGTTTTTGCCCGGATGCCCGCTTTCGGTCTGGACGGTCCCTGGCGTGATCGGGTCGGGTTCGCGCCCACGATGGAGCAGATCGCCGGTCTGGCCTGGGTGACTGGGCTTCCCGAGGCCCCGCCAGTGACGCCGCGCGGAGCCTGCGACCCGCTGGCCGGCGTGCACGCGGCATTCGCCGTGCTGGCCGCGCTGAACTTCGCCGAGCGCACTGGATCGGGCCAACTGGTCGAACTGCCGATGCTGGAAACGGTGCTCAACGCCACCGCTGTGCAGGCGATCGAATCCGAGGTTTTCGGGACTACGCTGGGCCGCCGGGGCAATCGCGGTCACTGCGACTCGATCCAGAACATCTACCGGTGTGCGGACTCCGCTGAGCAGCAAGACAATTGGATCGCGATCACCGTTCGCGACGACCGGCAATGGCATGCGCTGGTCGAGCTGATGGACCGACCGGCGTGGTGTGACGAGGGCCTGTCCACGGTCGCGGGGCGGAAAGCGCGAGCCGATGACATCGATCGCCGGCTGCAGGACTGGTTCGCCGAGCAGTCGCGCGACGCGACGGTGGAGCGCCTGGCGGGCGCCGGCATTCCGGCCGCGCCGGTGTTGTCACCGTCGCTGGTGACCGAAAATCCCCAGCTGCGCGCCCGGGGTTTTTTCGAAGCGCTGCACCATCCGAGCACCGGGGACGGCCTTTACCCGTGTCCACCGTTCGCCCTGCTTACCGGCCAGAACACCTGGCTGCTGCGGCCACCGCCCAGGTTGGGCGAGCACAATGAAGAGATCCTGCGCGACCGGTGCGGGCTGAGCGACGAAGAACTGATACGCCTCGCGACCAGCGGGGTGATCGGAACCCGCCCCAAGGGCCTGTAAGAGAAGTGGAGGGCAGCTGATGCGTGTGACAGTCGACGAAAACTTGTGCGAGGCCAACGGCTTCTGCGAATCGCTCGCACCCGATGTGTTCGAGTTGGGCGATGAAGACGTGGTGCAGATCGCGGACGGTCCGGTGCCGCCGCGTCTGGAGATCGATGTCCGCGCCGCGGTGGACCAGTGCCCGAAAGCGGCGCTACGGCTGCAGGACTGACTTACCGGCGCTCGCTGAGCGAGATCGCCATCTCGTCATAGATGGACATGTTCGTGAGCAGGTTCGGGTAGGCCGCCTTGGCCGGGCCGAGCGTGATGTCGTCACAGCGCAACAGCAGCTCGTCGAAGACCGCACGCAGCTCTGCGCGCGCGAGCATGGCGCCGAGGCAGTGATGCGGACCGCCCCCGCCGAAAGCCACCTGCGGGTTGG
Source organism: Mycobacterium sp. (assembly GCA_036500645.1). Taxonomy (GTDB): domain Bacteria; phylum Actinomycetota; class Actinomycetes; order Mycobacteriales; family Mycobacteriaceae; genus Mycobacterium. Next base: position 30,331 of record DASYBR010000030.1, read on the forward strand.
GCTGCCGGCCGATGTCGAAGGTGAACGGCGAGCAGAACACCTCTTCGTCACGGTTGGCCGACCGCAGCATCGACACCACCCGCTGTCCCGCTGGGATGTGGTACCCGTCCATCTCGACATCGACTTTCGCGGTGCGTGTCCAGTACGCCACCGGCGATGCCCAACGCAGCACCTCCTCGACCGCGCCGGCCCGCACCGCTTCCTCGTCGCGATACCGCTCGATCTGCCCGGGATTCGCAACGAACGCCTGCAGCCCGGCCGCGAGTGCGTTCTTGGTGGTGTCGCTGCCGGCGAACGCCAGTACGAAGAAGAAGAACTCGAGTTCGTTGGCGGGCAGACTGAATTGCTCGCCGTCGTCACCGGTGACCACCGCTGTCGCCAGCGTGCTCCAGATGTCGTCGGTGGGGTTGCGCCGCTTTTCGGCGGTGAGCTCCATCGCGTAGCCGAAGACCGTGGCGTACAGGTCGACTTCTTCTTGCCAGCTCCGCTGCGAATCCGGCGAGTGTGCTTGAAGGATTCGGTCGAAATTATTGAAGATCGTGGGGCGATCCTCGTCCGGTATGCCGATGATGTCGCCGATGACCGTCATCGGCAGGGTGTCGGCGACATCTTCGATCCAGTCGCCCCCGCCCGCGGAGAGCAAGCCGTCGATCATTCGCGCGGCGCGAGCCCGGATACCTTCCTCGAGCTTGGCGATCGCGCGGGGATTGAACGCATTCGAGATGAGCTTGCGGCGCTTGTTGAGCGCCGGCGGATCCATGTTGATGATCGTCGGATACGACGAGAACATGCCGACCGGTTGGATGAGCGGCCCGTCGACCGCGGTGAAGGACTCGGCGTCACGATGCAGCCGGACCGCGTGCCGGTGCTTGGTGGCCACCCAGAACTCACGCTGGACGCCCCCGGAAAACAACCGGGCCACGCCGGGCGTCTGCTCGTGCTGGAAAAGCGGCCTGGCGCGCCGCAATTCGGCGAACAGGTCGTCGGGAAAACCATTGCGCCACAACGACAAGTCGGAGAGATCGACCGCCGCAGCCGTCATTGCAACCTCGCTCTACGAACAATGTCCCGTCGCGACGGTGGGACATCGCGTTGACGTTCTATGCTTAAAATAGTAAAAATAGGCTTAGTCGTCGACCTCGGTCGTCGAACCGCGGTGAGAAACGGGCGGTCTTGTTGCGCCCGGCTTGGTCCAGGTGCGGATACGGAGTACAAGTGACGCATACAATTTCTGACTCGGCCTCCCATTCGGCCGAAGATCCTTCGGAACGTGAGTTCGGGCAGACCGGCATCGCACTGTCGACCTATCGATTCCCGACGGGCTGGTTCATCGTCGCCTTCGCTTCTGAGGTGGAGCCCGGTCAAGTCAAGCGGGCGCACTACTTCGGCGAGGAGATGGTGATCTTCCGGACCGAGTCCGGCGAGGTTCACGTGATGGACGCCTACTGCCAGCACCTGGGCGCCAATATGGGCGTCGGCGGCACCGTGGAAGGCGAGAACATCGTCTGTCCCTGGCATGGCTGGCGGTGGCGCGGCGACGGCTCCAACGCGCTGATCCCGTACAGCAAGATCGGCTGCAAAAACAACGTCCGCGTCCGCACCTACCACAGCACCCAGTGGTACGGGTTCATCCTGGTCTGGCACGAACGCCACGGCCGCGCGCCGTACTGGCAACCCCCGGTGCTGCCCGAGCTGGAAACCGACGAGTACTACCCGCTGCACCCGCACAGCCGGATGCTCAACCGGGTCAAGGTGCACGCGCAGATGATCATCGAGAACGCTGCCGACCCGTACCATGTGCAATACGTGCACAAGGCCGCGAACCCGGCCAACACCACCTCGTTCGAGGTCTCGGGCTACCACCTGCACGCCACCGTCAGCGCCCATTTCGGCGGCGGCCGGGCCCAGACCTGGCTGACTCCGAACGGTCCGGTCGACGCGAAGATTGTCTACGACAACTACTCGCTGGGCCTGGGCATCGTCCGCTTCCCCAGCGAGCTGGTGGCCACCATCGAGGTGACCGGGCAGACCCCGGTCGACGAGGACTACACCGACTACTTCTACACGCAGGCGTCCATCCGCGAGCCCGGCGACAGCGGGGATGTGCCCACCGGCCGTGCGGCCAAGTTCCTTGCGCTGCAGCAAGAGGTCATCAAGCAGGACTTCTTCACCTGGGAGAACATGAAGTACCTGGAGAAGCCGAATCTGGCTCCCGAGGAAGCGCGCGACTACGCGGCGCTGCGCCGGTGGGCGCACCGCTTCTACCCGGGAGAGCAAGCATCTGACACCGACTTCGGGTACACCGCCGACGGCGAGCCGGACCCGGCGGCCGCCCCGGCCTGACTGGAAACCTGATGCAGCCCGAGCGGAGCGCGCCCTTGGGGCCCTCCGATTTCGGAGTGAAAAGTTTCACCGTCTCGGCCGTGCTGGATCGGCGGGCCGAGCAGTACCCCGATCGCGTGATGATGGCGATCGCCGGCGTCGACATCACCTTCGAGCAGATGCGGCAGCGGTCCGCTGCCGCGGCAAAGATGTTGTCCGACTTGGGTGTCGGACACGGCGATTGCGTGGCGTTGTTCACCGGAACCTGTCCGGAATGGGTCTACTTCTGGTTGGGTGCGGCGCGGATCGGTGCGGTGAGCGCGGCGGTGAACGCGGCGAACAAGGGTGACTTCCTCACGCACACCCTGCGGTTGTCACAGCCGAAGGTGATCCTGACCGACGCCGAACGCCGCCCGCGCGTCGACGAGATCGCCGACGCGTTGGACACCGTGACGGGCATTGTGATGCAAGATGATTCGCTGGCCGCGGCCTTGAGCCGAGCGACCGACGCTCCCCGCGCCGAGCGTCCCGCCGAAGCGACCGATGTTGGCTGTCTGTTCTACACCTCGGGCACTACCGGACCGTCAAAAGCCGTCGCCACAACGTGGCACTACCTGTTCTCGGTGGCCGCGACCGTCGCGTCGGCATGGGAATTCGGTGCGGGGGAGGTGCTCTGGACCGCGATGCCGCTGTTCCACTTGAGCGCGGCGCCCAGTGTGCTGGCCCCGATGCTGGTTGGCGCAACGACGGTGCTGGCGGGGGCATTTCACCCGGGCCAGGTGTGGGACGACATACGCGCGTGCGGTGCCGTCGGGTTCGCCGGCGCCGGTGCGATGGTTTCGATGCTGGCGAATCTGCCGCCGGATGCGCGCGACGCGCAGCTGCCGCTGCGGTTCATCTCCGCGGCGCCGATCGACGCCAAGTCGTACCCCGAGATCGAAAAGCGTTACGGCTGCCGCATTGTCACGATGTACGGGATGACCGAGGCGTTTCCGATCGCCGTCAAGGCATTGTCCGAGGACGGGATTCCCGGAAAGTCGGGGCGGCCGAATCCCAATTTCGACGTCCGCATCCTGGACGATGACGGCCAACAACTGCCCGAGGGGACCGTCGGGGAGATCGCGTGCCGACCCAGGTACCCGCACGTGATGAGCGAAGGCTATGTCAGCCAGGGCGGGCACGTTCAGGCGCACCAGGAATGGTTCCGCACGGGCGATCTGGGCCGCCTCGACACGAATCACAACCTGACGTATATGGACCGCATAAAGGATTCACTGCGCAGGCGCGGTGAGAATGTCTCTTCGGTCGAAGTGGAGGCTGTGGTTATGGCCCATCCCGCCGTCGCCGAAGCGGCGGCGGTCGGCGTGCCCAGCGACTTGGGCGAGGACGACATCCTGGTGGTGGTGACGCTGCGCCCCGGTGCCACATTGGATTGTGCAGAGATGCTCGATTTCTGCGCGGCCCGGATGCCGTACTTTTGCGTGCCACGATTCGTCGAGAGAGTCAATGAACTTCCTAAGAATGTCATCGGCCGGGTGCGCAAAGACTTGTTGCGCAGTCGAGGATTGAGTGCAGACGCATGGGATCGCGAAAGCCGGGGGTATATCGTTAGCCGCTAAGTTACGCCAATGTTACGTAATCGTCGGAAAGTTACGCTACCGTTACGTCAGTTCCGTTTTTGGCTGTCATGTCCGAGAGGCTGGAGTGCAGAGATGACCATGACCTATCAGGAACAGCAGATGCTCCAGGCCGCCACGGGCCGCGCTGCCATCCTGGATTTGAGCGCGCGATGCAACCGAGCGTATTCGGACGGCGATCGCGACCGGTGGATCGCGACCTTCCGCCACTCCGGCGCCAGCTTCTCGCGTGACGGCGAGCGGTTCGACGATCTGCGCCTGGCCTTCGACGGTGGCGACGGGCAGCGCTTGGTCACGGTCGACCATGAGATTCATGTCGATGGGGTCAACGCGAGCCAGCGTTGCGTCGCTGTGCTTTTCGCCGCCATGTACGGCGACACCAACTTGCGG
>DASYBR010000031.1:0-3706 GCA_036500645.1 Mycobacterium sp.
AGCGGCGACTGTTGGGTGGGCAGCTGCTGCGGCGGGGCCTGGGTGGGCAGTTGCTGGGTCGGGACCTGCTGCGTCGGGACCTGCTGTAGCGGCGACTGTTGGGTGGGCAGCTGCTGCAGCGGTGCCTGCTGGACCGGTGCGGTCTGGGCTCCGAGCACCCGGACCAGGTAGGGGGTCATCCCGTTGGCGCGCACCGGTGACACCTGGACGACGTCGCCGACCTCGAGCATCTGGTTGTTGCCGAGGTACATCGCGACGCTCTGCGTGCCTTCCGGTCCGTAGAAGATCAGGTCGCCCTTGCGCCCCTGCTGCGGCGGGATCTTCTGGCCGACCTTGTAGATCGCACCGGAGGACCGTGGCAGCTTGAGGCCGGCACCGGCGTATGAGTACTGCATCAACCCGGAGGCGTCGAATCCGACGGTGTTGATGCCCGAACCGGTTCCGCGGGTGGGGCCGTTGATGCCGCCGCCGGCCCAGGAGAAGGGCACGCCGCGCTGCGACAGTCCGCGCGCGACGACGACGTCGGTCGCCTGTTGATAGTCCATGGACCTGGCGCCCGGGTCAGCGGTCGCCACGGCAGGAGCGACGGCCACCGGGGCCGCCAGCATGGCCAAACCGATCGCGTAGGCGTAGATGCGTTTCATTTTCCGGCCTCTCAGGGGCTCCTCGGGCCTCAGCGCGGTGACCGCGCGCATCCGCCGCCTATTCATGACCGGTGTGGCGACCTCCACGTTGGGGCCGAACGCCGCTCATGAGACTTGCGAGTGTGAACCAGTCGGTCCGACCGCGGTTTCACACTAGTCACAGGAGCCACTTTGACAACAGAAAGCGGTGGCCGCCAGGGTCGCAGAGGATTATTTGTCGTAACGTGACCGGACGGTGACTGGCGCGCCGAATTCCGTATGCGCAGTTGTGATTTCAGTCTCGATCTGGGGCTAGAAGTGACGTGCCTCGCCGTGGGCCCGCTCAGCCCCAATAGGGCTGGCTGAACACCGTCAGCGCCGAACCCACCACCGCGCTCCCCACGATGAGCGCGAGAGCCAGAACCGGCCAGAAGGACATGTACCAGCCCTTCAGGATGGACACCACCGGGCCGACGACGGCGGCGGTGATCGCCGCACCCACGCCACCCCACACCACCGGGTAGATGTACATGTCGGCCCCGACGGGCACCAGTCCGCACTCGTCGCCCTCACACACGTTCGCGAGGAAGCCGAAGAGCCGCGTAGGCCACGACGTCGACGTGGCCACGAAGACGAGCAGGACGTACATCACGACCGTGCAGAGCACGTCCCACGGCGCCAGCCGCACCCGAAGGACGCGCGGCGCTTCCTCGTCGTACTCCGCCAGCGCGGAAGTGGTGTCCGTGCCCCGGTGACGCCCCGCGGCGGGGTTGTCGGACTGCTGCGGCGTAGCCATCACATCCCATGCTTCCCGATGGCCCGGATTTGCGCGAATCGGCTGCTCTACCCTCGATCACTATGCCCGCGGCGAAGGCCGGGTTGACGCCCGAGCAGATCAGCGCGATCGACGCGGCCCACCTGTGGCATCCCTACAGCACCATCGGTTCCGAAGCCGTCGCGCCGGTGGTGGCGGTCGCCGCCCGCGGCGCCTGGCTGACTCTGATCCGCGATGGCGAGCCCGTCGAGGCGCTCGACGCGATGAGCTCCTGGTGGACGGCGGTACACGGGCACGGCCACCCGGTCCTGGACGCGGCGCTGGCCAGCCAGCTGGGCGCGATGAACCACGTCATGTTCGGCGGGCTGACCCACGAGCCCGCGGCCCGGCTGGCCCAGCTGCTGGTGGAGATCACGCCGGCGGGTCTGGACACGGTGTTCTTCAGCGATTCCGGCTCGGTGTCGGTGGAGGTCGCGGTGAAGATGGCGCTGCAGTACTGGCGCAGCCGCACCCGGCCCGGCAAGCACCGGCTGATGACCTGGCGGGGCGGTTACCACGGGGACACCTTCACGCCGATGAGCGTCTGCGACCCCGACGGGGGCATGCACTCGCTGTGGACCGACATCCTGGCCGCCCAGGTGTTCGCCCCGCAGGTGCCACGCGACTACGACCCGGCCTACAGCGCGGCGTTCGAGGCCCAACTGGCCGAGCACGCCACCGAGCTGGCGGCCGTGGTCGTCGAGCCCGTCGTGCAGGGTGCGGGCGGGATGCGCTTCCACGATCCCGCGTACCTGCGTGACCTGCGCGAGATGTGCCGCCGGCACGACGTGCTGCTGATCTTCGACGAGATCGCCACCGGCTTCGGGCGCACCGGCGAGTTGTTCGCCGCCGACCACGCCGGGGTGAGCCCGGACATCATGTGCGTCGGTAAGGCGTTGACCGGCGGATACCTGAGCCTGGCCGCCACCTTGTGCAGCACCGATATTGCGCACACCATCAGCGCCGGCGAGGCGGGCGCGCTGATGCACGGCCCCACGTTCATGGCCAACCCGCTGGCGTGTGCGGTGTCGGTCGCGAGCGTGGAGGTGCTGCTCGGCCAGGACTGGCGGTCGCGGGTCACCGAGATCGCCGCCGGGCTGGCGGCCGGGCTCGAACCCGCCCGGGCACTGCCCGGCGTGACCGATGTGCGGGTGTGCGGCGCCATCGGCGTCATCGAATGCGCCCGGCCGGTCGACCTGGCCGTCGCCACCCCCGCCGCGCTGGACCATGGCGTCTGGTTGCGGCCGTTCCGCAACCTGATCTACACGATGCCGCCCTACATCTGCGGCGCCGACGAGATCGCGCAGATCACCTCGGCGATGGTCGAGGTCGCGCGCCTCGTAGACTGAAACAGCAGCTCAGGTCCGGTTTTACGAGCCAGATCGCAGCATCTAACCACGGTTCTGCCCATCCCGTGCCCACATTTTTCCCACCTTGCCTGTGAACGAGCCTGATGCAGCGCGACCGCAACGGCCTCTAGGTCCGTCGTCGAAGAGGTCGGCATAAATGTCGAGGGTCATTGCTGCGGAGGCGTGCCCGAGCATCCGCTGGACGCTTTGACGTTTGCGCCGGCCGACACGGCGAGGCTAGCCGCGGTGTGCCGAAGGTCGTGAGGGGTCATGCCGGCAACAGTCAACTCGATGACGTTGCAGCATGTCGCGCCGTTGAGGGTGACATCGGCGGTCGCCCCGCTGGCGGATTTCGCGTGGACCGGGACGCCCATCTCACCGATCGGAAACGGCAGCGTCGCGGTCGTGGGGTTGGCGGGTAGTCACGGTAGATGCCGAGCTGGTCGTTACCGGCGAGCACCCCGCCGAGGGCGGGGACGGACACTAAAGGGGCCGGATTCGGCCCCTTTAGTACCCTTTTGGTGTCGCTACGGTCTAGTGATGATCCCAGTCGTGCCCCTGCGGACCGCCCCGGTCATTCCAATCGTTGTGGCCTCGGTCGCCGCCCCAGTAGTCGTGGTCGTGGTTCCAGCCGTCGGCGTCGGCATGGTGATCGTCATGGCAGCGGCCACCGTCCCAGTTGAAACCCCAGCCGTCATCCCAGCGATCTCCAGGGCACCAGTGATACACAGGCACAGGACCGGGACCGGGAACGGGCGCTGCCTGGGCGGTACCCGTCGCCACGCCCAATCCGGCCAACCCCAACCCGCCGGACACCAACGCTGTGGTCGCTATCTTTAAGATCTTCCCCCTGTTTGTGTTCATGGTTCGGGAGTGCCCGGTGCTACTTCCGAATAATCCGGGGGAACCGCAAATCAAGC
>DASYBR010000032.1:0-1728 GCA_036500645.1 Mycobacterium sp.
GGAGCAGTCCACGTTGGCGGTGACCGGGGTGTTCGTGGCGATCGGGCATGATCCGCGTTCGGAGTTGGTGCGCGAGGTGCTCGAGACCGACCCCGAGGGTTATGTGTTGGTGCGCGGGCGCACCACCAGCACCTCGATCGAGGGGGTGTTTGCCGCCGGGGATCTGGTGGACCGCACCTACCGCCAGGCGGTGACCGCCGCCGGCAGCGGCTGCTCGGCCGCCATCGACGCCGAACGCTGGCTAACCGACCACGAAGAAACCGAAGTGCACGCCGACGTCACGCCAGCCGTGGGTCGACAGCCGTTGCCCCACTGAGATTCTCAGGCGATATCCGCGACCAGAACGCCCATGCGGCGCAGTCCGAGTCGCGCTATGGCCGGCAGGCCATCGCCGTCGGCGCCGGCCGGCAGCACTCGGACATTGGTGATGTGCACGTCGCGGCTGCGAAATTGGATGTCCGCCTCACCGGCGGCCTGGAGGTTCTTGACCCAGTCGGTGTTGCCGTGGCCCAAGAGGATTGCGACCGCGTTGCCTTTGCGGAAGGCGTTCACGACCGTCTGGTAAGGCTTGCCCGATTTGCGGCCGCGGTGTTTGAGAACCACGAACATCGGCAGAAAGGGTGCGACCCGCCGCATGACCGGGTTCATGTATTTCATTTGCAGCCGGTCGATCTGGGCCGGAAACAGCATCGGCAGGCCGGGGGCGTTGTTGGGATGATCCTTAAGGGACATGAGTACTCCTTAGGTCTATACAGGAAGGACGGCGGAAGTGGTTCTGCGGCGGCCGAGTTGAGCCGGTAGCCGGGTGTAGCCGTGCAGGTTGATCAAGCCTCGCCGCTCTGGGGGTGCGACGAGGCGCAGATTGGGGAACGTCTCGAACAGTGCGCGCAGGGCCGTGGCCCCTTCGATTCGGGCCAGGGCGGCACCGAGGCAGGCGTGGATGCCCGACGCGAATGCGAGATGCTCGCGTGCGTTGGGCCGGGCGATGTCGAATTTCGTTGGATCCGAGAACAATTGCGGGTCGCGGTTGGCGCCGCCGAGCAACAGGGCGACCATGTCGCCTTCTGTGATGTGGGTCCCGGCGATGTCGACGTCGCAACCGGGGGTGCGCGCGGTCATTTGGACGGGACTGGCAAGCCGCAGGATCTCCTCGACGGCGTTGGGCCATAGGTCGGGATCGTCGTGTAGCTGCGCCAGCTGGTCGGGGTGTTGCAGCAGCAGGACGATGCCGTTGCCGATCAGGTTGACCGTCGTTTCAAAGCCCGCGCCGACGATCAGCGCGGCGTTGGCGGTGAGCTCGTGGTCGGTCATGGAGCCGTCGGCGACCATGCGGCTGAACGGATTGTCGCCCGGCTGGCCGGCACGCAGTTTGCGGAAGTGCTCAGTTAAGTAACCGTCGACATCGCGCATGCCGGCGATGGCGTCTCGGTAGGTCTTCCAGTCGATTCCGACATCGAGCAGCGGCGCGCCGCTGCGACCCCACCCCAGCATGCGTGGGTAGGAATCGGCCGGCAGGCCGAGGATTTCGGCGATGATGGCGACGGGCAACTGCATCGCGAAATCGGCTATCAGATCGAGATTCGGTGTGGCAGCGATGCGCTCGATCAGGTCCATAGTCACCTCGGTGACCCGGGTGCCGAGCGTGTCGATTGCCCGCGGGGTGAAGCTTTGGGCCACCAGATGCCGATAGCGGGTGTGATCGGGCGGATTCACGATCACCATGGCAGG
>DASYBR010000033.1:0-39773 GCA_036500645.1 Mycobacterium sp.
GTCGCCCGACATCGCGCCCAGCTGCCCCGACCACGAGCCCCAGCCGTTGTCACCGCCGGCAGGGAAGTCGAAGTGACCGTTGTGCCCGTTGTTGCTGCGGTACTGCGAGTAGAACTCCCGGGAGCTGCCCATCGCCGCCCCTGCTTGGCCGATCATCGCGGCGTCATCGCCCCCCATGTTCGTCGGGCTGTAGACCCAGACGCGGGTGTTGTTCTGCGCCAGCAGCGAAGCGTGCACGTACGGGTCGTGCCACTTCCACCGGCCCAGCTGCGGGGCGCCCCACATTCCGTTGCCGTCGACGCCGCCGAATTGCTGCAGACCCGCCAGGATGGCGCCCCCCGTGGTGGTGTTCGACGGATACAGGAATCCCGACAGCGAGCCGGCGAAGCCGAAGCGGTCGGGGTGGAACGCGGCCAGCGCCATCGCGGCGTAGCCGCCCTGCGAGGCCCCTACGGCGGCGTGCCCGCCGGGGGCCAGGCCCTTGTTGGCGGCCAGCCAGTCCGGCAGCTCGCTCGACAGGAAGGTGTCCCACTGCTTGCTACCGTCGCGCTCCCAGTTGGTGTACATGCTGAAGGCGCCGCCGGCGGGCGCCACCACCGACACACCCTTACCGGCCAGCGTGTTCATCGCGTTACCGGCGGTGACCCAGCCGCTGACGTCCGGGGCGGCATTGAAGGGATCGAGCAGATAGACCGCGTGCGGACCGCCGGCCTGGAACGCCACCGGGATATCGCGGCCCATCGCCGCCGAGGGGACCATCAGGCTTTCCAAACCGGCGGCCTTGGCCTTGCCGGTGGAACCAGCCACCACCGTCGCGCCGATCAACCCGACCGAGAGTGCGGCAACGCAGAGCATCCGAAAAAGCGCTGACCAACCCCGAACGACCGTCATGTCCACCCTCCATCGCCTAGTCGCTGTAGTGCACAGTAGCCAGCGCCGCAACGCGTCCGCCCGCAGGGTAGTGAAACAACTCACATCCCCCAGCAACGACTGACGGCGGGAACCCCGAAGGGTCCCCGCCGTCAGTCGTTGCTGTTAAGGGTTTAGGTGCCCGGGTTGGCGGGTGCGGCGGGCGCGGCGGTAGCCGGACCGGCCCCCGGCGTAGCGCCCAGCGTCGCCTGCAGGTCAGGCTTCATGGCTTGCAGCTGCGCACCCCAGTACGGCCAGTCGTGGGTGCCGTTGGCGTCGAAGTTCCACACCGCGTTGTGGCCACCGGCGCCGTTGTAGGCGTCCTGGAACTTCAGGTTGCTCGTCCGCACGAAGCCCTCGAGGAACTTCGCGGGAAGGTTGTCCCCACCGAGGTCGGACGGCTTGCCGTTACCGCAGTACACCCAGATGCGGGTGTTGTTGCCGACCAGCTTGCCGACCTGTAGCGAAGGGTCGTTGCGCTGCCACGCCGGGTCCTCCTTCGGGCCCCACATGTCCGCGGTCTTGTAACCGCCCGCGTCGCCCATGGCCAGGCCGATCAGCGACGGGCCCATGCCCTGCGACGGGTCCAACAGCGCCGACAGCGAACCGGCGTAGACGAACTGGTTCGGGTGGTAGGCGGCCAGGATCAGCGCCGACGACCCGGCCATCGACAGACCGACCGCCGCGTTCTGGGTCGACCGGACCTGCTTGTTGGCCGACAGGTAGGCCGGCAGCTCGCTGGTCAGGAATGTCTCCCACTTGTAGGTGGTGCAACCGGCCTTACCGCAGGCTTGCTTGTACCAGTCGGAGTAGAAGCTGGACTGCCCGCCGACCGGCATGACCGTGGCGATGCCCGACTGGTTGTACCACTCGAACGCCGGAGTGTTGATGTCCCAGCCGTTGAAGTCGTCCTGCGCACGCATACCGTCGAGCAGGTACAGCGCGGGCGCGTTGGCACCACCGCTCTGGAACTGAATCTTGATATCGCGGCCCATCGCTGCGGACGGAACCTGCAGGTATTCCACCGGCAGACCGGGGCGCGAGAAGGCCCCAGCGGTTGCCGAGCCCCCCACGGCACCGATCAGGCCCGAGAGCAGAGCCGCGGCAGCAGCCCCAACCACGAGCCGGCGTGGCATGGCTGCCACGGCGCCGCGAATCCTGTCGACTAGCGTCATCCTTGCTTCCTCATCCTTTCGGGCGCATCCCACTAGCGGGCGCGTTCTCGATTAGGTCGAACTGCAGGCGCGAAACCCGATTGCACAGCTCCTGCTCGGGCCGTCGCGGCCCGTATCGTCGCCGTGCTAAGCGCAGCAGTGCTCGTGTAGTCAACCACACCTTCGGACACCGGGTCGCATCGAGGCGATGCCACAAACGTTCGAGCGACCCTCCCACCCAGGGCTTTTCGATTGAACGTGCGAAGGAAATCACCGTGTTTTCGCACGCTCGTGACTGCAATCATCGCTGGTGAGGCGCTAAATGTGATGTTGCTGTCAATAATTCGCGATCGCCGGACTGTGATTTGTTCGATATATGTCGAAAATTCTTCTGCCGAGCCCTTACTCGGGAGGAGGCGGCGGACGCCCTTGTGGGACGGGCAACCCACACCTGGCCAGCTCGTAGCGGGGAACGCGGTCGATGCGGTACGTGGTGAACTCGAACGAGTTCCACAGATTGGAGAAGAATCGGTGCACGGTCATCGGCGCGCGCACCGAACTCAGCACGGCCTTGGTCTCGGGGCACTCCAGCGCCGCCACCGCCTCAGCGACCCACTGCTCGCTCACATACCCCGGAATCCCCGGATACAGCTTCACCCAGGGGCCGTCGGCGATCACCCAATCCGGGAAGAGGTTCTTGTCGTGCCCGATGCGGCCGTGCTTGAGCCGTTCCGTGTGTTGCGCCAACGGATTTGCCAGTCCGATCTGGTCGACCACCCTGACGTCGAGGCCGACGTTCATGCCGACCATGCCGAGGTTGGTGAAAAACACTGTGTGTTGCGGCTTTTGAGGCGGGCTTCCCGGCGGCGGCTGCAACATCGGCACCAGGTCCCATTGTGTGTAGTTGCCGGACGGCAGCAACAACGCCCCGTCCGGGGTGTTGTTCATGGCTACCAGGATGGCGGCCATCCGTGGATAGCCCAGGTAGTCGGCGGCGGTCAGCGGGTGCGCATTACCGGTGGCCTGCGCGTAGAAGCGGCGCTCGTCGACAATGCCCGTGTATGTGACGTGGGTGGCGTCATCGCCCATCCCGGGTGAGTTCGCGGCCCACAGCGACCAGCCGGCCACCCCAAGCCAGAGCAGGCTGGCGGCACCGGCCACCCAGTAGCCCGTCTCCCGCGAATAGTCCTGGCCGTCGGGAATGGCGACGGGAACGACGGCCACCGGGGCCAGCAAACAGAACAGCGGAGCCAGCAGCACCCGCGCGTGCATGAAGTCGCCGCCCTGCCGAATCCAGTAGAACGCCTGCACCAGACCACTCAAGACGACCCAGGCGACCACCGCCGCCGGGCTTTGGATCGCCCGGGCCAGCCGGCCGTAGTTCGGCGCGAGCGCGGGACGCAGAAACGACGGCCGGCGACGTGCCAGCAGCAGCAGGACGCCGAGCGGCAGCAGGAGCACCACCGGCACCCAGACCACATAGGGCGCGTCGAAGTTCGACAGATAGATTATTCCCTGGGACCACTTGTCCCCGGCCGCATCCTTGGCCAGCGCGGTCCCGGGTACCAGCAGGCCGTAATAGCCCATCCGGAAGATCTGGTAGGCGACCGGCAGGAATCCGCCCGCGACCACGACCAGCACGCGGCGCCGCCACGTTCGGGCCGCGATCAGCATCATGATCAGCGCCAGCCCGCCCATGAGCGCCAGGTCCGGCCGGACCAGGACGCTGAACCCGGCGACGAATGCCAGCGTGGCCGTGAACAGTTTGCTGTCGGGGCGGTTGCGGACCGACTGCCCCCAGCAGACCATCATCCACCACAACAATCCGAGGTAGGCCAGCGTCAGGCCGGTCTCCAGGCCGGACGTCGCGAAGTCGCGCGCCGGCGGGAGCGCGACGTAGACCAGCGCCCCGGCGGGCAACATAATGGCTCTGCGGCCCCGCAGGCTGGGCGCATACAACCGTCCGGCACCCAGCATGAGCAGCGCGATGCCCGCCACCGAAAGCGCCAGAGCCAGCGCCAGCGCGACGTATTCCATCCGCATCGGGCCGCCGACCCAGCTGCCCAGGTACATCAGATAGGTCCACGCCGTGGAGGTGTTCGCCTCCACCCGCTCGCCCTGGTTGAAGACCGGCCCGTTGCCGACCAGCAGATTGCGCACCGTGCGCAGCACGATCAGCCCGTCGTCGGCGATCCAGCGCCGCTGCCAGGCGCCCCACGCGAACAGGACGGCGACCACCGCCACGCTGGTCCACAGGCTGACCCGGACCATGGTGGTGTACGGGAAAACCGGCCAACCGCGCCTGATGGCCGGTCGGCCGCGCATCATCCGCGCTCGCAGGGCCTGCAGTTCGGGGCTAGCCGAAGGCAACGGCGGCACCCAGTGTTGCGATCCACACCACGAACAGCAGCTGCAGCACCCGGTCCCGCAAGGCGATGTCTTCGGGCTCTCCGGCCAACCCGCCGTCGACGTCCACCGCGTAGCGCAGGATCGCGATGGTGAACGGAACCATGGACACCGAGAACCAGCCGGCCACCCCGTGGTCGCGCTCGAAGGCCCACAGCCCGTAGCACATCACCACCGCGGTGGCCGACATCGTCCAGATGAAGCGCAGGTAGGTACCGGTGTAACTTTCCAGCGCCTTGCGGATCGCTGCGCCGGTGCGCTCGGCCAGTTGCAACTCGGCGTAGCGCTTGCCCGCCGCCATGAACAGCGACCCGAACGCCATGATGAGCAGGAACCATTGCGAGAGCCGGGTATCGGTGGCCGCGCCGCCTGCGATGGCGCGCAGCAGGAACCCCGACGACACGATGCAGATGTCCATCACCGCTTGGTGTTTGAGGCCGAAACAGTAGCCCAGCTGCATGACGATGTAGACCACCATCACCACCGCGAGGTTCGGCGTCAGCCACCAGGCCAGCCCCAGGGATGCCACCGCGAGCACGACGGACAGGGCGTAGGCCAGCCATTCGGGCACCACGCCCGCGGCGATCGGGCGGAACCGTTTGGTGGGGTGTTCGCGGTCGGCCTCGACGTCTCGGACGTCGTTGATCAGGTAGATCGCGGAGGCCGCCAGGCTGAACACCACGAAGGCCACCAGCACCTGGATGCCCAGTTGGCCATAGTCGTAGCGGTGGCCGCGGCCCGCCGCGCTCAACGGCGCGGCCAGCACCAATATGTTCTTCGTCCACTGCCGTGGCCGGATCGCCTTGACCACCCCGACGATCAGGTTGCCCGGCGGCCGGACCTCCACATCCTCACTCATTGGGTCACACTCCTATGCTCGGCTGGCCGTTCACCAACAGCCGGTTCTTAAGCCGGGCAACGACTTTCGCGATGACGACGCCGAGCGCGATACCGCAGGCCACATCGCTGGGGTAATGCACCCCGAGCACCATCCGCGACAGCGCCATCGGGGGAATCAAGAGCGCGGGTAGCGGGACGCCCATGATCGGGGCCATCAGCAGGGCCGCGGCCGTGGTGGAGGTCGCGTGGGCGGACGGAAAGCTCAGCTGACTGGGTGTGCCGACGTTCACCGCGACGGCGGGGTCATGCGGCCGCTCGCGCCGGACCACCCGCTTGACCACGACGGCGGTCGCGTGCCCGACGAAGGCCCCGGCACCGGCCACCAGCCAGTCCCAGCGTCGTCTCGGCGACACCGCCGCCCCGATCAGCGCCACCGCCAGCCAGCCGATGCTGTGCTCGCCGAAGTGGGACAGTCCGCGCGCCGCGGTCAGAACGCCGGGATGGCCGTCCAGGGCCGACTGGACCGCCACGAGCGCGGCGACCTCGCCGGCCGGTGCGCCAGCGTCAGGCATGTCGGGCATGTTCAGTGGTTGGCAGCAACGCCGTCTCCCACTTCTGCTTGCTGGACAGCACGGGCAACGCGTCCCGGTACACCTTGCGCATCTCGTCGAACCGGTTCAGCAGCTGACGCTGCCGGCGCAGCGAGGACAGCAGCAGCGTGAACATCTTGCGGCGGTCACGCTGCCGGTAGACGACGCCGCACCCGTCGGCCGTCGTCACCGTGACCCCGTCGACCGTGCAGAGCCGGAACCAGCGCGCGTCCTGGGTCGGCACGTTGTACTCCGGGCGTAGGTGGGCGGTCGGGTCGGCCTTGGTCAGGTTGTGCGAGATCCCGCGGGCCAGCCGGTAGCCGATCGACAACGGGTTGACCGGTGGCTTCATCGCCCTGGTCTTGTTCTGCGGCGCGGGCAGTTCGCTCGCCGCCGTCAGCACGACCGCGTCCGGATACTCCTTGCGCAGGCGGTGCACTTCCGGCAGCGCGCTTTCCAGGATCGAGAAGATGTGCTCTGGACCGGCCAGGAAATCGTCGATGGCCCTGTTCTGGATCGCTACGGTCGAATACTCAAGACACGCAAGGTGTTTCAGCGTCGCCTTGAGATGGCTGCGAACCAGCCCGGTGACGTCTCCGTCCCAGTGCAGCGCCGCCACCACCAGCCGGTTGCGCAGATGGAAATAGGCCTGCCAGTCGATCGCGTCGTCCTTGTCGCTCCAGGCCATATGCCAGATCGCCGCGCCGGGCAACGTGACCGTCGGGTAGCCGTGCTCACCGGCGCGCAGACCGTATTCGGCGTCGTCCCATTTGATGAACAGCGGCAGCGGCTGGCCCATCTCCTCGGCGACCTGTCGCGGGATCATGCACGTCCACCAGCCGTTGAAATCGACGTCGATGCGCCGGTGCAACAGCTTGCTGCGCGGATTGTCGTCGTTCAGTGGGTATTCGGCGAAATTGTGGTCGTACTCCGCGTGCGCCGCGGCGGTCCACATGAAGTTCGACGGGTTGACGACCTCGCCCATGATGTGCAGGTGTGACGGCTCCTGCAGGTTCAGCATCTGGCCGCCGATCAGCATCGGCGTCTTGGCGAAGCGGTGCATGGCCAGCACCCGCAGGATCGAGTCGGGCTCGATGCGGATGTCGTCGTCCATGAACAGAATCTGTTGGCAATCGGTGTTTTTCAGCGCCTCGTACATCACGCGGCTGTAACCGCCGGAGCCACCGAGGTTGGGCTGGTCGTGGATGGAGAGCCGATTGCCCAGCCGGGCGGCGGCGGCCGGGAAGTCCGGGTGGTCGCGCACCTTGCGGACGCCTTGGTCGGGAACGATAACCGCCCCAATCACCTTGTCCACCAAGGGATCTACGGTGAGCGCGGCCAGCGCGTTGGCACAGTCGGCCGGGCGGTTGAAGGTCGGGATGCCGACGGCGATGTTGGCCGTGCCGGGGGCCGGCTCGGCCGAATACCAGCCGCCGCTGATCAGCGTGACCTTGCTGTCGGTGGTGATGTCGAACCAGATCCAGCCGCCGTCCTCGAACGGCTTGAGCGGCACTTCTATCTCGAGCACCTGCGGCTCGTCCTCGGTGCCGGCGAACTGGTGGCCCTCGATGAAGATTCGCGCCCCGGTGGCCTTGGTGCGGTAGAGGTCGACTCGACCGGCGCCCGTCACCTCGACCCGCAGAACCACCGATTGGCAGATCGACCACCGGCGCCAGTAGCTGGCCGGAAAGGCGTTGAAATAGGTCGCGAACGACACCTCGGACTCCGCACCGATCTGCAGTGCGGTGCGGCTCGTCGCGTGCGCGCGCCGGGCGTTGGTGGACGACTCCTCGAGGTACAGCTTGCGCACGTCGAGCGGCTCACCCGGGCGCGGCAAGATGATTCGGGACAGCAGGCTCACTGCGGTCATTTCTGCCGCTCCTCCTCATCGCTTCGTCCCCCTCGCCGGTGCGCGGCTGGGGGTGCCCCCACTGCATCGTCGACGGCACGACTCATCTGCGCGCGCCTTCCTCTTCGAGCAGCGGTGCGCCGTCGCGCAGGTGTGGTGCAAGGGTGTTGTCGTACATGTTCAGTGCGCTGGCAATGGCCATATGCATATCCAGATATTGGTAGGTGCCCAGCCGACCGCCGAAAAGTACCTTCGAAGAAGCGGTCTCGGACTTCGCCCTTGTGCGATAGGCGGCCAACAGGGCGCGGTCGGCCTCGGTGTTGATCGGATAGTAGGGCTCGTCGTCATCCCCGGCGAACCGCGAGTACTCCCGCATGATCACCGTCTTGTCGGTCGGGTAGTCGCGCTCGCCATGGAAGTGACGGAACTCATGAATCCGGGTGTAGGGCACGTCGGGATCGTTGTAATTCATCACCGGTGTGCCCTGAAAATCGCCGATCGGTAGGACCTCGAGTTCGAAGTCCAGTGTGCGCCAGCCCAGCCGGCCTTCGGCATAGTCGAAGTAGCGGTCCAGTGGGCCGGTGTAAACGACCGGGGCATCGGGACTGTCCGCGCGCAGTCGGTCGCGGACGTCGAACCAGTCGGTGTCCAGCCTGACCTCGATGCGATCGTCGGCTGCCATGTTCTGCAGCCACGCCGTGTAGCCGCCTGCGGGCAGGCCCTCGTAGGTGTCGTTGAAGTACCGGTTGTCGAAGGTGTAGCGCACCGGCAGTCGGTTGATGACGGCGGCCGGAAGCTCGACGGGGTCGGTCTGCCACTGCTTGGCGGTGTACCCCTTGACGAAAGCCTCGTAGAGGGGTCGGCCGATCAGCGAGATGGCCTTCTCTTCGAGGTTCTTTGCGTCCTCGGTGTTGATCTCGGCGGCTTGCTCGGCAATCAGCTGCCGCGCGTCCTGTGGCGTGAAGTACTTGCCGAAGAACTGCGATACCAGGCCCAGTCCCATCGGGAACTGGTAGGCCTGTCCGTTGTGCATCGCGTACACGCGATGCTGGTAGTTGGTGAAATCGGTGAACTGGCGGACATAGTCCCAGACCCTCTTGTTCGAGGTGTGGAACAGGTGCGCGCCGTACTTGTGTACCTCGATGCCAGTCTGCGGTTCAGCTTCTGAATAGGCGTTGCCACCGATGTGCGGCCGGCGGTCCACGACAAGCACGCGCTTCCCGAGCTGGGTAGCCACGCGCTCGGCAACGGTCAGGCCGAAGAATCCGGAGCCGACGACGAGGAGGTCGAAACGAGCGGTCATCGGTTGCTTAGGGTATCCGACGCAGTGGGCCTAACCCATTTGGCGAGCCTGGGAAGTCGTCAGTTCGTCCGGTGAACAGCGGCCGCCGATGCCTCTGATCGCGGTTACAGCCCGGGTGGTAATTACCTCACGATTCAATATCACCACTCTGGTAACACGAATCCCACTCGTACCATCAACTCTGTGTGTTCATCCCAGTTACGACGGGCCGAGCGCGCCGACAAAACAGATAGTCGAGATTGAGGAGACTTCCGTGCCGAACCGACGCCGACGCAAGCTTTCGACAGCCATGAGCGCGGTCGCCGCCCTGGCAGTGGCGAGTCCTTGCGCATATTTTCTGGTCTACGAATCGACAGCCGGCGACAAGCCGCCCGAGCACCACGACTTCAAGCAGGCCGCGGTGATGAGCGACCTGCCCGGTGAGCTCATGGGCGCCCTGTCGCAGGGGTTGTCGCAGTTCGGGATCAACCTGCCCCCGGTGCCCGCCCTCGGCGGCGGCGCGGCCGGGACACCCGGTCTGGCCAGCCCCGGACTGGGCAGCCCCGGTCTGGGCAGCCCGAGCCTGGGTGCCCTGGGTGGTACCTCCACCCCTGGGCTGGCAAGCCCGGGCTTGACGAGTCCTGGCCTGACCAGCCCCGGCTTGGCCAGCCCCGGTCTGGCAAGTCCCGGCTTGTCCCCGACGACGCCCGGGCTGACTTCGCCCGGCGCGCTGCCGACCACTCCGGGTGCTGGGATTGCGACCCCGGGTGCGGGGCTCAACCCGGCCCTTTCCAACCCCGGGCTGACCAGCCCGGCCGGAGTCGCACCCGGTCTGGCTAGTCCGACCGAGATGCCGATCGACTCCCAGAGCGCGTTGGACCCGGGCGCCGGCGGCACCTACCCGATCCTCGGCGACCCGTCGACGTTCGGCGGGGGTTCGCCGATCGGCGGCGGTGGTGGTGGCGGCCTGGGCGCCGGCCAGGGCTCCGGTGGTGGCGGCGGCCTGGTCAACGACGTGATGCAGGCGGCCAACCAGTTGGGCGCCGGTCAGGCCATTGACCTGCTCAAGGGCTTGGTGATGCCGGCAATCACGCAGGGCATGCACGGCGGCGCGCTGCCGGGCGCCGCGGGTGCCC
This sequence comes from Mycobacterium sp., assembly GCA_036500645.1. Classification (GTDB taxonomy): domain Bacteria; phylum Actinomycetota; class Actinomycetes; order Mycobacteriales; family Mycobacteriaceae; genus Mycobacterium. The sequence continues at coordinate 10,167 of DASYBR010000033.1, forward strand.
TGCCGGGTGCGGCGGGTGCGCTGCCGGGTGCGGCGGGTGCCCTGCCAGGTGCGCTCGGTGCGCTGCCGGGTGCCGCGGGTGCCCTGCCAGGTGCCGCGGGTGCCCTGCCGGGCGCCGCGGGCGCCCGGCCAGGGGCGCTCGGTGCCCTGCCGGGTGCTGCCGGTGCTCTGCCGGCGCTGCCCCCCGTCTAGAAATTCGGGAAATCGGTCATAAGACGGCGCCGCAGAGTCTCAACAGGCTCTGCGGTGCCGTCTCCTATATCTCGGCACATCCGCCACCGCTTCTGATCGTGTCGTCCCACAAATAACTTCAGAAACACACGTAACATCGACTGGTGCCCCGTAGTCGTGCCCCGACGATGCTGCTCACCGCGATCGCGGCGACTGTCGTCATCGTTTCCTGGGTCACCGGCACCGCACGCGATCGCGGCACCACGAGCGCGTCCCGGCCCCACGACACCCAACTCTTCGAGCAGCCGCTGATCGGGCTCACCGGCGGAGTCACGGTTCGCGAGATCACCCAGCCCACCCCGTTTTCACTGGTCGCACTCACCGGCGACCTGGCCGGCACCTCCACCCGGGTGCGCGCCAAACGCCCCGACGGCTCCTGGGGACCCTGGTATCAGACCGAGTACGAGACCGCGGCGCCCGACCCGAAAGACCAACTGGGCGGCGACGACGTGGCGGGCTCGGGCCAATCGGCTGGACTCCTCGAAGGCGCCCGCGGCACGGATCCGGTGTTCGTCGGCACCACCACAACGGTCCAGATCGCGGTTACCCGCCCGATCGACGCGCCGATCACCCTGGCACCCCCGGCACCGCCGAGTGACCCCCTCGACAAGAACGGTCTCGGCTACAAGCCGGCGTCCAAGGAACAACCCTTCGGGCAGAACATCAACGCCGTCCTCATCTCCCCGCCGCAAGCGCCGGCGCACCGGCAGTGGACGCCACCGTCGGGTGTCCTGATGCCCGGCCAAGCCCCCGCCATCATCAGCCGGGCGGAATGGGGCGCGGACGAATCGCTGCGGTGTGGTAGCCCGCAGTACGACAACGGGATTCGCGCCGCGGTCGTCCACCACACCGCGGGAAGCAACGACTACTCCCCGCTGGAATCAGCGGGCATCGTCAAGGCGATATACACCTACCACGCCAAGACGCTGGGCTGGTGCGACATCGCCTACAACGCGCTGGTCGACAAATACGGGCAGGTGTTCGAGGGCAGCGCCGGCGGGCTCACCAAAGCGGTCGAGGCCTTCCACACCGGCGGGTTCAACCGCAACACCTGGGGTGTGGCGATGATCGGAAACTTCAACGACGTGCCGCCGACGCCCATCCAGCTGAAAACCGTGGGCCGACTGCTCGGGTGGCGGTTGGGCCTGGACGGCGTCGACCCCAAAGGCATCGTGCAACTGGAATCGGCCGGCAGCCACTACACGACCTACCCGGCCGGCTCGATTGCCACGTTGCCGACCATCTTCACCCACCGCGACGTCGGCAACACCGATTGCCCGGGCAACGCCGCGTACGCGTTGATGGACGAAATGCGGGATATCGCATCCCATTTCAACGACCCACCGGAGGAGCTGATCAAGGCACTGCAGGGTGGCGCAATCTACGACCACTGGCAGGCGATCGGCGGGATGAGCAGTGTGCTGGGCTCGCCGACCTCACCGGAAGACAGTGCAGCGGATGACGCCCGCTTCGTCACGTTCGCTAAGGGCGCGATGTACTGGTCACCCGAAACCAGTGCCCAACCGGTCACCGGCGCCATTTACGACGCGTGGGCATCGCTGAGCTACGAGCGTGGGCCGCTCGGGTTGCCGACCAGCGCGGAACTCCAAGAGCCACTGCAGATTACGCAGAACTTCCAGCACGGAACCCTGAACTACGACCGGCTGACCGGAAACGTCACCGACGTCGTGGACGGGATCACGACGCCACTGGAGACGCAATCCCCAAGCGGCCCAACGGTTCTGTCCGAGCATTTCTCGCTACCGGCGCACCCCGCGTAGGTCGTCGGGGAGGTCAAAGCCACCAACGTTCCAGCACCCGGCCGACCCCGTCGTCGTTGTTGGGGGTGGTGACCTCGTCGGCGACGGCCAGAACGTCGGGATGGGCGTTCCCCATCGCCACGCCGTGACCCGCCCACCGCAGCATCGGCAAGTCGTTGGGCATGTCACCGAAGGCCACCACGTCCCCGTTGACGATCTCCAGCGGCCTGGCGATCTCGTCCACGCCGGTGGCCTTGCTGATTCCCAGCGGCACGATCTCGATCAGGCCGTTGTTGGTGGAGTAGGTGATGTCGCCCTCGATGCCGACGTACTTGGCCAGTTCGGCCGCCATGTCGGAACTGCGGGCCCCGGTTCGGCGAATGAGCAGCTTGATAGCCGGTGCGCTGAGCAGGTCCTGGATCGACACCTCGGTGTTGTCGGGGTTCAGCCACGCATGCTCATAGCCCGGCGAGCTGATGAACTGGGGAGTCGCCGTGTCGTGGGCGCGTTCACCGATCCGCTCGACGGCCAGCCCCGCACCCGGGATGACGCGAGTGGCCAACTCGGCAAGCTCGCCCAGGGCGTCGACGGCCAGCGTGCGCGCCGACACCACGCGGTCGGTCGCCGAGTCATAGATGACGGCACCGTTGGCGCACACCGCCATCGGCGCGAAGCCCAGCGCATCGACGACCGGGCGTATCCAGCGCGGCGGGCGGCCGGTCGCTACGACGAACCTCGCGCCGGCGGCCACGGCGTTGCGGATGGCGTCGCGGGTGCGCGGGGTGATCGTCTCGGCGTCGTTGAACAACGTGCCGTCGACGTCGCACGCGATCAGCGCAGGCAACGTCATCGACACCGCCCACTCTCGCGGTTAGCCGAACAGCTCAATGCAATCCGCTTTGTTCGCGGCCCGGCCGGGTCACGCCGTCGGTTCCGTACTTCTGCATCCGCGCCTGCAACTCGGAGAGGCGCATCGCCCGGGAATCCTCCTGGTTGGGTGCGCCGCCGCCGAGCCGGCGCGGCACCCACAACTCGCCCTCCGGATGCGGGTACTCCTCCTGCACCCGGTACAGCAACCCATTCATCGCCTCCCGCAGCGCCGCGTTCAGCTGCTCGGGCGTGCCCTGCGGCGCCAGCGGGCGCCCGGTGGCCACAGTGATCGGAACCTTGTTGCGGAACACCTTCTTCTTGTGGTCCTTGGGCCAAATCCGGTGGGCGCCCCACACGATCACCGGGATCAACGGCACCCGGGCCTCGAGCGCCATCCGCGCCGCCCCGGTCTTGAATTCCCTGAGTTCGAAGCTGCGGCTGATGGTGGCCTCGGGATGCATCCCGATGAGCTCGCCCTCCCGCAGTCGCTGCACGGCCGCGTCCAACGCGTCGTGTCCCGTCCTGCGGTCCACCGGAATGAGCCTGGCGTGCTTGATGACGTAGTTGACCGCCTTCACGTCGGCCATCTCCGCCTTGATCATGAAGTACATGCGCCGGCCACGCTCCCGCACGGCAAACAACGACGGAAGCCAATCCAAGTAGCTCGTGTGGTTCTGGGCGAGCAAGGCGCCGCCCCGCTCGGGAATGTTCTCCAGGCCGTGGAACCGGAACTTCGTTCCCTGCATCGCGACCATCGGAGGGACTATCCACTCCCCCAACCGGTAGAAGGGCTCAGCCATGTTCTCTCCTTCGACTACCCCGACCGGTGCTCGGCACGGCCGGGAGCCCTCTTGGCTGACCGGGCCGCAGCCTCGTCGGCTTCCATCCGGGCAGCCTGTGCCAGGGTGGGTGCCCCGCCGCCCAGCCGATGCGGCACCCAGTACGCCCCTGGGACGTTTGGATAGCACTGTTGCACGCGGTGCAGCAGGGTCGTCATCGACGCGCGCAACGCGACATCTGTCTGCAGAATATCTTCCCCTGCCCGCAGCGGTTCCCCCACCGCGACGATGATCGGCAGCTTGGCGCGACCGATCTGCCGGGGGTGGTCCTTGGTCCAGATCCGATGCGCCCCCCAGACGATCACCGGGACGATCGGAACGTCTGCCTCGACGGCCATCCGGGCGGCGCCCGTTTTGAACTCCTTGAGTTCGAAGCTGCGGCTGATCGTCGCCTCTGGATAGACCCCGACCAGCTCGCCGTCGCGGAGCCGCTGCACGGCCACCGCGTACGCGCCCGCCCCGGCGCCCCGGTCCACCGGAATGGTGCGGGTGTGCTTGATCAGGAAATTGACCACCTTCACCCGCTGCATCTCGGCTTTGATCATGAACCTGAGCCGACGTCGCCGGCGATGCACGGCCAGCGCGGCGGGCAGAAAATCCACGTAACTGGTGTGGTTGATCGCGATAACGGCGCCACCCCGACCGGGGATGTTCTCCTCGCCGCAGTACGTGATCCTGGTGCCGGTGGCCCGAACCACCAAGTGGGTCAGGATCTCGAGGCTGCGGAAGGTCGGCTCCACCATCGATCGCTACTCCGGCGCCCCTGTCGATCGCGCCTTGCGGGCCGCCCGTGCGGCCTTCTCCTCGGCGTCGCGCCGGGCCGCTTCGGCCAATGATGGAGCGCCACCGCCCAGCCGGTGCGGCACCCAGTACTCACCGGCGGGATGAGGGCCGTACATTTCTTGCGCCCGCTCCAGCAGATGCTGCATCCGCGAGTGCAGCAGTCCGCTCAGCTCGGCCGTCCCCAGCGTCGGTTCGATCGGTTCGCCGACGAGCACCGTGATGGGCACCTTGGGGTGCAACAGCTTCTTGGGATGATCCTTGGTCCAGATCCGCTGCGCCCCCCAGACGATCACCGGGACGATCGGCACGCCCGCCTCGACCGCCATCCGCGCGGCTCCGGTTTTGAACTCCTTGATCTCGAAACTGCGGCTGATCGTGGCTTCGGGGTAGACGCCGACGAGCTCGCCGTCCTTCAGCATCCTGACCGCGGCTTCGTAGGACGCCGCGCCGTCTTGCCGGTCGACCGAGATGTGCCGCAGACTGCGCATGATCGGCCCGGTGATCTTGTGGTCGAACACTTCCTGCTTGGCCATGAACCGCACCTTGCGCCCGAGAGCCTGTCGGTAGGCCGGCAAACCCGCGAAGGTGAAGTCGAGGTAGCCGGTGTGGTTGATCGCGATGACCGCTCCACCGCTCGTCGGCAAATTCTCGACGCCCGCGACGGTGAGCTTCAGACCCTGTACGCGCCAGATCAAGCGGGCGAGCTGAATGACAGTCCCGTATACCGGTTCCACAGCTAGTCAGCCTAGTGGTCCCGGCTGTGAGCCGACTGATGTGCCGAAAACTCGCAGACGACGTGTGGCCGCTCGGTGGGCGTCGACCCGGAACCGGGTCGCATCCACCACTACCGGCAGCTCCAATGGATGAGTGGAACGCCGAGGGTGTCGCCGCGCGCTAAGCTCGGGGGCTGAAAAACCGTAACCGCGCCCGGGGCCTCCAAGGCGTTTCAGCGGCCCCCAGGAAGGTATTTGTGCAGGTCACCAGCGTAGGTCACGCCGGATTTCTGATTGAGACCCACGCGGGCAGCATCCTTTGCGACCCGTGGGTCAATCCGGCCTACTTCACGTCCTGGTTCCCGTTCCCCGACAACAGCGGGCTGGACTGGGACCGCCTGGGCGACTGCGACTACCTCTACGTATCGCATCTGCACAGGGACCACTTCGACGCGAAGAACCTGACCGAGCACGTCAACAAAGACGCGGTGGTGCTGCTGCCCGAATTCCCGGTACCCGACCTGCGGAATGAATTGCAGCTGCTGGGGTTTCACCGGTTCTTCGAGACCAGCAACTCGGTCAAGCACCGGATCAACGGCCCCAAGGGCGATCTCGACGTCATGATCATCGCGTTGCGGGCGCCCGCCGACGGACCGATCGGCGATTCAGCGCTGGTCGTATCCGACGGCACCACAACAGTTTTCAACATGAACGACGCCAGGCCGGTGGATTTGGATGTGTTGACATCCGAATTCGGCCACGTCGATGCGCACCTGTTGCAGTACTCGGGGGCGATCTGGTACCCGATGGTCTACGACATGCCGGAGCGCGCCAAGGAATCGTTCGGCGTCCAGAAGCGCCAGCGGCAGATGGACCGCGCTCGCCAGTACATCGCTCAGGTGGGCGCGACGTGGGTGGTGCCGTCCGCCGGCCCGCCGTGCTTCTTGGATCCCGAATTGCGGGACCTCAACGACGACAGCGGCGATCCGGCCAACATCTTTCCCGACCAGATGGTGTTCCTGGAACAGATGCGCACGCACGGCCACGACGGCGGCTTGTTGATGGCCCCCGGCTCAACCGCGGATTTCTCTGGCACGACGTTGAATTCGCTGCGTCACCCGCTGCCGGCCGACCTGGGGGCACCGCCGGAATGTGCATCGGTCGAGGACATCTTCACCACCGGCAAGGCCGCCTACATCGCGGCCTACGCGCAGCGGATGGCGCCCGTCCTGGCCGCGGAGCGGGCGCGCTGGGCACCCGCCACCTCGGAGCCGCTACTGGAACAGCTGCGCGCGCTGTTCGAGCCGATCATGTCGCAAAGCGACGAGATCTGCGACGGGATCGGCTATCCCGTCGAGCTGGTAATCGGCCCAGAGACCGTCATTCTCGACTTTCCGAAACGAGCAGTCCGAGAACGGATTCCCGATGAGCGAGTCCGTTATGGATTTGCCATCGCGCCGGAGCTGGTGCGCACCGTCTTGCGCGACCACGAACCGGATTGGGTCAACACCGTTTTCTTGTCCACCCGTTTCCGGGCGTGGCGGGTCGGCGGCTACAACGAATACCTGTACACGTTCTTCAAGTGCCTGACCGACGAGCGGATCGCCTATGCGGACGGCTGGTTCGCCGAGACCCACGATGACTCGGCGTCGGTCACGCTGGACGGCTGGCAGATTCAGCGCCGTTGCCCCCACCTCAAAGCCGACCTATCGAACTTCGGTGTGGTGGAGGGCAATACACTGACCTGCAACCTGCATGGCTGGCAGTGGCGGTTGGACGACGGGCGCTGCCTGACAGCGCGTGGCCACCAGCTACGGAGTGCTCGGGCGTGAACGGAACCTACGACGACGGTCTGGTTCAGCTGGACCGCGCCGCAATCACGTTGCGCCGCTATCACTTTCCTTCGGGTACGTCGAAGGTCATCGCTTTGAGCACCATCGGTGGCTACAAAGCCGAAGGACTGGGCACTTTCGCGCATCGGTTCCGGGTCTGGGGCTCCTCGGACTTCCGCCGCTGGCTGCCACTCGACGTGGGCAGGCCGTTCAAGTCGACGCTGATAACCCTGGATGTGCCGGGCACCTGGCCCAGCCCCGCATTCACACCGGAACGTCCCGAGGAATTCATCGCCTTATTGGACGATCTGCTAGCTCAACGCGGTTAGTGACCGAGGGCCGCTAGGCCGTACGGTCGGCGAGCGCTTGGGCCGCCGCGTTGTAGCCGGGTGTGAAGGTGATGCCCGGCCCGCCGTGGCAGCCAGCACTGCCCAGGTAGAGGCCGCCGATCGGGATCGGCTGGCCGATGAAGCCGTTGGGGCCGGGCCGGTTGGGACCGACCTGGTTCGCGTTCAGCAGCCCATGGCAGTAGTCGCCGGACGGCGCGCCGAACATCACACCCATGTGCCTGGGCGTGAACGTGGTGTGCCGGATGATGCTGCTCTCGAAGTTGGGGGCTAACCGGCTGATCTTGTCGATCACGCGCTGTCCCATTTCGACCTTCGTCTGGCCGTAGTCGGCGCCGCCCTCGATCGGGAACCACAGGGCGAACGCGGACGCGGCGTGCTTACCCTCGGGCGCCAGGTCCGGATCGTTCTGCGACGGGATCTGCAAGACGACCGTCGGGTCGGCGGGCACGATGCCGCGCCGGCAGTCCTCCCATTGCTGCTGGACTTCCTCGGGTGTGCAGAACAGGCCTATCGAGGCCTGCATCGCGGGTTCGTTGAGCGCCTCGTAGGGCGGGGCGAAAGCGGGGGCTTCGTTGAGCGCGAAGTGCATCTGCAGGTAGCTGCCGCGGTGGTCGGTCCGGGCATACCGCTCTCGAATGTCGGCGGGTAGCAACGCCGGATCGATCAACTCGTTGAGCGTGAGGTCGGGGGCGATGCCGGAAACGACGATCGGAGCTTCCAGCGTCTCGCCGCTCTCGGTGCGTACTCCGGTCACCCGGCCGTCAGCGACCAGGATTTCGGTCACCTTGGTCCGCAGCCGAACCTCGCCACCGTGGCTCTTGAAGAGTTCACACAGGTGTGAGGTCAACGCGCCGATGCCGCCGCGCAGCTTCTTCATCTGCATGAAATCCCCCTCGGGAACGCCTAGTCCGAAGGCGAGCGCCGCCGCGCTGCCGGGTGTGGCCGGCCCGCGGTAAAGCGTGTTGACGGCCAGTACCGTCATCGAGCCGCGCAACGCGCCGTGCTTCTCGCGGTCCGGAAGGTAGCGGTCCAGCACGTCGGTGACCGAGCCGAACAGCATGTCGTCGATCGCCGAGCGTTCGAATTCGTTGGTGGCACAGGCATACATCTCGTCGAAGGTCTTGGGCGGCGTTCCCGCTTCGAACCGGCCCAGCGCCCGCGTCGGCGCCTGGCTCCAGGCCATCAGCCCCACCATGCCGTTGACTGCGTCGGCCCCGTGCACCTCGTTGAGGTGGGTGAACAATTTGATCGGATCGCTGTACTGAACCAGCGGATCGTCGCCGATGCCGCGCAGCGCCACCGACATCACGTCCAGATCGATCGTCGGCAGGGTGTCCAGGCCGAGCTCGTTGATCACCACGGACGACGTCGGGAACTGCACCGAGCCGGCGATCTCGAACCGATAGCCGTCGAAAAGCTCGACGGTGGAAGCCATTCCGCCGGCGTACAGCTTGGGATCCAGACATGCCGTCCGCAGTCCCGCCTTCTGCAGCAGCACCGCGGCGGCCAGCCCGTTGTGCCCGGCACCGATAACTATCGCGTCATAACCAGTCATGTCCAGCCCTCCGAAAAGGAGGCTCGCACGACCAACAGGTTTTGTCAATTATGACAAAACCTGTTGGTCTGTCGCCGTGATCCAGGAGTCGGTGATCCCCGCTCGCAGCGACTCCAGCGCCGCGTGACACAGCCGTGCGAGCTCGCCGAGCGACCGGTCGTCACCGATCATCCAGACCTCCATCGCGCCGAACACCGCGGCGGCGATGCATCGCGCGGTCACGGCGGTGCGGACCCGTTGGTCCGCCGTCGGGTCCTTGGCGCCGTTGGACCCGCGGTTACGCCGTTGCAGCTGCACCGCAATGGCATCGGCGAAGTCGGCCTGGACCTCCCGGATGTGGCGGACGATGCGACCGGGGTCGAGCTCGTCTTGGCGCAACGCGGCGATTTTGGCCACGGCATCAACGTCATACGGGAACGAGAAGATGGCCGCCTGCACCGAATCGATGATCGGTTCCTCGGCCGGCCTGGCATCGAGAGCGGCGCGAAACCAGTGCAGCCCGGTGTAGTCGGCGAACAGGAGGTCGTGCTTGGAGCTGAAGTGGCGATAGAACGTGCGCAGTGACACCCCGGCATCGGCGGCGATCTGCTCGGCCGAGGTGTCTTCCACCCCCTGGGCCAGGAATCGCACGACGGCAGCCTGGCGCAACGCTTCGCGCGTGCGTTCGCTTCGTGCGGTCTGTGCGGGCCGGACCATGTCAGTAAAGTACCCCAAGAACTGGTTATGTCATTATTGACAAAACTTCGGCATCAGGGCGAGACTGCGCCAATGGCATCCATCATCATTCACTTTTCGCTCGGGCTGGCCTGCATCGCCGGGCTCATCGTGTCGAACAAGAAGATCTACGCCAAACCCGAAGGCGGGCCGTGGTTGTCACCGCTGGAATGCGTGTACTACGCCGCCGGCATCGCTTCGATCGCACTGGGCTACTGGTTCAACATCCACTTCGTGCTCGCCGCGCACGGGCAGGGAAACCTGATCTCCGGCCCGGCCAGCTATCCGGAGTTCATCAAAGGACAGTTCGCCACCCCGGCTTGCGGCTCGGGCAATCAGGACTACATGATCGCCAATGTCATTCTGATGCCGGTCTTTACCATCGTCGACGGCCTCCGGCGCGGCATTCGGCGCCCGTGGTTGTTCTTCCTGTCCAGCTTCTTCACCAGCTTTGCGTTCCCATTCGCGTTCTACTTCGCGACCATGGAGCGCCAGCGGCGGCACGCCCAATCCACCACCGCGCCAACGACTGTGGACGCTTAACCGGCTGGGACGCGCGGCGCGGCGACAGCGGCGCCTCGTGCTGGCCGGCCTGATCGCCTCCGCGACGCTTGGCCACGTAGGTGGCGTCGGCGCTTGCTGGTTCAGCGCTTGCGGGGCTCGATCACCTCGGCACCGACGAACGGCACCAACGCGGCGGGCACCCGGACGCTGCCGTCGGGCTGCTGATGGTTTTCCAGGATCGCGACCAGCCAGCGCGTGGTGGCCAACGTGCCGTTCAGGGTGGCCGCGGTCTGCGGCTTGCCCGCCGCGTCCCGGTAGCGCGTCGACAGCCGGCGCGCCTGGAAGGTGGTGCAGTTGGATGTCGAAGTGAGCTCGCGGTAGGCCCCCTGAGTGGGAACCCAAGCCTCGCAATCGAATTTGCGGGCGGCCGACGAGCCGAGGTCGCCCGCAGGCACGTCGATCACCCGGTAGGGCACCTCGATGCGGGCCAGCATCTCGCGCTGCCAGCCCAGTAGCCGTTGGTGTTCGGCCTCGGCCTCGTCGGGCGTGCAGTAGACGAACCCCTCGACCTTGTCGAACTGGTGCACGCGGATGATGCCTCGGGTGTCTTTGCCGTAGCTGCCGGCCTCCCGCCGGAAACACGACGACCAGCCCGCGTAGCGCAGCGGGCCGCCGGACAGGTCCAGGATCTCGTCGGCGTGGTAGCCGGCCAGTGGCACCTCCGACGTGCCCACCAGATACATGTCGTCGGCCTCGACGCGATAGATCTCGTCGGCGTGGGAGCCCAGGAATCCGGTGCCGGCCATCACCTCGGGACGCACCAGCACCGGCGGGATCATCGGAATGAAGCCGTTGTCGATCGCGAGTCGCAGAGCCAGCTGCAGCAGGCCCAGCTGCAACAGCGCGCCTTGTCCGGTCAGGAAGTAAAACCGCGAGCCGGATACCTTGGCGCCGCGCTGCATGTCGATCAGGCCCAACGATTCGCCGAGTTCCAGGTGATCTTTCGGGTTGTCGATCGCGGCGGGTTCGCCGACCACGTCGAGGACGGCGAAGTTGTCCTCCCCGCCGGCCGGCACGCCGTCGATGACGACGTTCGAGATCGCCATGTGTGCCGCGGTGAATGCCGCCTCCGCTTCGACCTGAGCGGCTTCGGCTGCCTTCACTTGTTCGGCCAGCTCCTTGGCGCGCGCCAGCAGCGCCGGGCGCTCCTCGGCCGACGCCGCGCCCACGCTCTTGCTGGCCGTCTTCTGCTCCGCGCGCAGCCCGTCGGCGGAAGAAATCGCGGCCCGGCGCGCAGAGTCGGCATCCAGTAGCGCGTCTACCAGCGCCGGGTCTTCACCCCGGCTGACTTGGGAGCGGCGCACGGCGTCAGGGTCTTCCCGGAGCAGCTTCAGGTCGATCACGGCCCTGAGACTACTTTTCGGAGTCCGCTCGGGCAGAACAGCATCCCGTCGCGCGGATCCCAGATGTCGCATCCGCAACTTTTGTCACGCAACCTACCCGGCCCTGTCAGAATGGAGCGGATGTCGCAAGCGCCCGAAAAAGAAGCCATGGAAGCCCCGAACGCTTCCGGGGCCGATACGTCGACCGTCGCCCACGCGGACCGACGGTCGGCCGGCTTTCAGTGGCCCCGCAGCCTGCAGGCGACGGCCACCAGGCGGGCGCTGCTGCTGACGGCGCTTGGCGGCCTGCTGATCGCCGGGGTGGTCACCGCCATTCCGGTCGGCGGGCCCGGGCAAGGGCGGCTGACCGGTTATCTCGACAGCGATCCGGTGCCCAGCACGGGCAGCAAGAGCAACGCCGCGTTCAACCGCGCCGGCAGCGGCGAATGCCTGATGTGGCCGGCCACCACCCCCGAGTCGGCGAGCATCGTCAACTGCGCGGACGATCACAAGTTCGAAGTCGCCGAATCCCTCGACATGCGCACTTTCCCGGGCGCCGAGTACGGGCCGAACGCGGCTCCCCCGTCGCCCGCCCGCATTCAGCAGATCACTCAGGAGCAGTGCGAGTCCGCCGTCCGCAACTACCTCGGGCCCAAGTTCGATCCCAACAGCAAGTTCATCGTCAGCCTGCTGTGGCCGGGTGATCGGGCGTGGCGCCAGTCCGGTGACCGCCGCATGCTGTGCGGCCTGCAACTGCCCGGCATCAACAACGGCCAGGATGCCTTCAAGGGCAAGGTCTCCGACGTCGATCAGTCCAAGGTGTGGCCGGCAGGCACCTGTCTGGGCGTCGACCCGACGACCAACCAGCCGGTCGATGTCCCGGTCGACTGTGCGGCCCCGCACGCGATGGAGGTCACCGGCACCGTCAACCTGGCCGAGAAGTTCCCCGGTGGCCTGCCCTCGGAGTCCGACCAGGACGCGTTCGTCAAGGACTCCTGCACCAAGATGACCGACGCGTACCTGGCGCCCGTCAAGCTGCGCACTACCACCCTGACACTGATCTACCCGACGGTGTCGCTGTCGAGTTGGACGGCGGGTAGCCGGGAGATCGCGTGCAGCATCGGCGCGACGCTGGGCAATGGCGGCTGGGCCACCTTGGTGAACGGCGCCAAGGGCCAGTTGCTGATCAACGGCCAGCCGCCCGTGCCGCCGCCGGACATTCCCGAAGACCGACTCACGATGCCGCCGATACCGCTGCAGGCGCCGGCTCCCGCGCAGTCTTCCGCCGGCCAGCCCAGCGCGACCCCGGAGGTGCCGCCCAACAACCAGCACCTGCCAGGGCAACAGCCCCAGCAGCCTGTCGTGACGCCGCCCAGGGCCCCGCAGTCGCAGGCTCCCGCACCGCAGGCGCCGCCGGACGGTGGAGCGCCACCACCGCCGGCGGATGGCGGAGCCCCGCCACCGGCAGCCCCGCCACCGGTAGCCCCGCCACCACCGGAGGCGCCGCCCGCCGAGCCCGCGCCGGGTGGCTAGCCGGTTGTCCGTGCGGATGGATCCGCGTCGCTTCGACGAGCTGGTGTCCGACGCACTCGACCTGATCCCACCCGAGCTGGCCGCGGCGATGGACAACGTCGTCGTCCTGGTCGAAGGCCGTCATCCCGAAGATGACGAACTGCTCGGGCTGTACGAAGGCGTGGCGCTGACCGAACGCGACTCCGACTACGCAGGATCGCTGCCGGACGCCATCACGATCTATCGCGAGGCACTGCTAGACGTGTGCGACTCTGACGAAGACGTCGTCGAGGAGGTGGCGATCACGGTGATCCACGAAATCGCCCACCACTTCGGCATCGACGACGACCGGCTGCACGAACTGGGCTGGTCCTGACACTTCTTAAAACCCCACCGCCCTTCATGGGCGCGGCATCCCCGGATTTCGGGGCGACCGGTGCTATGAACGGCTTATGACTGCCGATTGCCGCGACTGCCGGGCAGGCTTAGATCACTGTCACGGCACCATCATTCGCCATTCGCAAGGCCGCTTCTGGGGCCGGACGGAATGCACCGAGCCGGACTGCGACAGCCCCGAGTTGCTGCCGCACGCCTTCGTCGTCGATTGCGATGCCATCGGCTGCGAGTGCAGCGAAACCATCGCGCTCGCCGTTTGAACTAGGCGTCAGCCCATCGGGTCGGTGCTTGAGTGCACCGCGTCCGCCACCGGGGTGGCCTCGGCGTCCGGGAAGAACGGCGGCGTCAGAGTTCCCCAGCGCACACAGCTCCACCGCCCGTCGGTGATCGGGGCCAGCACCACCGATTCGGCGTTGTCCAGGTGATTGTCCAATGCGAAGTCGGGATCCACTCCGGCCAACACCGCGGCGGCCAGCCGGATAGCCGCGCCGTGGCTGACGACGACGATGTCGCCGTTCCAGTCATGGTCGTCGAGGTGGCGCATGCGCAGGTCGGTGAGCACGGGCACGTAGCGATCCAGCACGTCGTTCCCGGTCTCGCCACCGGGCAGCGGCACGTCGAGTTCGCCGTGATGCCACCGGTCGTAGATCGCGTTGAACTCCGCGACCGCCTCGTCGTCGTTTCGGTTTTCCAGCGCCCCGACCTGCACCTCATGGATGCCGGGAACCTCGAGGGTGGGCATTGCCAGCTCCACACCGATCACCGCGGCCGTCTGCCACGCCCGAGTCGCCACCGAGTGCGCCAGCATCGACGGCCGCCGGGAACCGTGGGCGAACGCCCGGGCCTGGTCGCGGCCCAACGGCGTCAACTCGGCCCCTGGCGGCCGGGTGTCCAGCCGGCGATCGACATTGCCGTACGACTGGCCGTGTCGCACCAACACCAAACGACCGCTCACGACGCAAACCCCCCGGTTTTGGTCTGTTCAGCAACCTGTTCGGACCCGCCCTCCCGCAACCGCGTCAGCCATCGCGACGCCTCGTCCGCGGGTGGCGGTATCACCCCGGCGGGCGACCCCATGGGCCAAGACCCTAGGTATCGCACATCAACACAACGACGGTGCAGCGCCTTGAGTGCCTCGGCCACCGCGTCGTCGTCGATGTGGCCCACGCAGTCGGTGAAAAACACATAGGTGCCGAGTCCCGTTCTGGTAGGCCGGGATTCGATTCGGGTCAAGTCGATGCCGCGGATGCCGAATTCGGCCAGCGCGGCCAGCAGCGCTCCGGGCGCGTTGTCGATTCGCAGGACCACCGACGTCCTGTCGGCGCCCGTGCGGGCCGGCGGCGGCCCCGGCGGACCGACCAGGACGAAGCGGGTGCGGGCGTTGGGTTCGTCCACGACGCCGTCGGCCAGGATGTCCAGGCCCCAGTGAGTGGCGGCCAGCGGCGAGGTGACCGCGGCGTCGGCCAGCCCTTCGGCCACCTGGCGCGCCGCGTCGCCGTTCGAGTATGCCGGCCGCAGCTCGGCGCCCGCCAGGTTGACGGCCACCCAGCGGCGCACCTGAGCCGACGCCACCGAGAAGGCCGCCAAGGTGCGCACGTCGGCGGCGGTGCGGCCGGCTTTGACGACGATGCTGAACGTGATGTCCAGCGTCGTCTCGGCGAACACCTGCAGCGGCGACCCCATGGACAAGCTGTCCAATGTCGGTGTCACGGAGCCGTCGATCGAGTTCTCGATGGGGACGCACGCGTAATCGGCCTCGCCTTCGCGGACCGCGTCCAGCGCCGCGGGAGTGCTCTCGATCGACAACGGTTGCAGCCCGTCCGGCCCCTGCTCGGGAACCAAACCGGCGGCTGTGATCTGCAGTAGCGCTGCCTCGGTGAAGGTCCCCTCAGGACCGAGATAAGCGATGCGGGCCACGCTCCAACCCTAGCCGTGCGCACCGCCGATCGAGTCTTGCGCCGCCGTGGTCCCTAAGTTAACTTAGGCTTACCTAATTCGAAGGAGAATCGTGTTACCGCTGAGCTGCCCCGCCCCGACCACTGCCGAACGAATTCGCAGTGCCTGTGTCCGCGCCGGCGGCGCACTTCTGGCGATCGAGCGCCACGACCCGGTCGCGACGCCGGTGCACCACCTGATGGCCGACGGGTCTTTCGTGCTGGCGCTGCCCGTCGACCGCGAAGCCGCTGGCGCCCGCGCGATCTCCGGATCCCAGGCGCTGCTGGAGCTGACCGACTACGCCCCGCTGCCTCTGCGGGAACGGGTCCGTTCGCTGGTGTGGGTGCGCGGAAGCCTGCAGGAAGTGCCGGCGGGCGAGATCACGCCGACGCTCGACCTGATCGCCTCGGAATGCCCGAACCCGGCGTTGCTGCAGATCGACACCCCGAGATGCGCACCCCGCAACGACCGGGAGTCCCGGTACACACTGCTGCGGCTGGAGATCGAGTCCGTCGTCGTCACCGACGCCACGGGCGCCGAGCCGGTCAGCGTGCAGCAGCTTCTCGACGCCCGGCCCGACCCCTTCTCTGAAATCGAGGCGAGCGTGCTGCGGCATTTGGACACCGCCCACAGCGATGTGGTTGCGCGTCTGGTTTCCCGGCTACCCGCACCGTTGCGGCGTGGCCAGGTCCGCCCCTTGGGACTCGACCGCTACGGCGTGCGCTTTCGCATCGAAGGCACCGAGCGCGACCACGACGTTCGGCTGCCTTTCCACAAGCCGGTCGACGACATGACGGGGTTGAGCCAGGCCATCCGGGTCCTGATGGGCTGTCCGTTCATCAACGGGTTGCGCGCGCGCCGGTAACCGGATTCCCGGCGTCCGGCCGCGTAGGTTTACCTCGTGGATGGCGATCGATCACCGCGCCCTCGACGGGCACCGAGACCGCCAGGGCCGCCGCAACCGCGCCCCGAGCCGTCGCAGGTGATTCGCCGCGAACTCGGACCGCCGTCGAACGCGGCCGAGCAGACCAGACCGCTGCGCCGGTCAGCCCCACCCCCACCCCCGGTGCCGCCTCGAACCCGCACCGGCCCTCCGGCGCAACAGGCGCCACCGCCGCGACCGGTGGCGCCGAGCGTGCGCCGCAAACGCCGCTGGGCACGGATCGTGGCGTCGGCTTTGCTGGTCGCCGCGCTACTGACAGGCGCCGGTATCGTCGGCGGGGCGATCTGGTTCGACACCAAACTGCACCGCGCGCAGGCGCTGACCGACTACGCCGGACGACCGGGCCCCGGCCGTGGGACCAACTGGCTGCTGGTCGGCTCAGACAGTCGCCAGAATCTCACCGCCGAGCAGCAAGAAGACCTGGCCACCGGCGGCGACATCGGAGACGGTCGGACGGACACGATCCTGCTTGTTCACTTGCCTGCCTGGTGGTCGGACACGCCGACCACGATCGTGTCGGTACCGCGCGACTCCTACGTGCCGATCTCCGGGCATGGCAAGGACAAAATCAACGCCGCCTTCGCGATGGGTGGGGCGCCGTTGCTGGCGCAGACGGTGGAGCAGGCCACCGGGCTGCACCTCGACCATTACGCCGAGATCGGATTCGGCGGATTCGCCGCGTTGGTGGACGCCCTCGGCGGGGTGACCGTGTGCCCGACGGCGCCGATCGACGACCCGCTGGCCGGCATCCATCTGCCGGCCGGTTGCCAAGAACTCAACGGCCCCAACGCGCTCGGCTTCGTCAGGACGCGTGATACGCCGCGGGCGGATCTCGATCGGATGGTCAATCAGCGGCAGTTCATCTCGGCGCTGCTGCACCGCGCGGCCAGCCCGGCGGTCTGGCTCAACCCGTGGCGTTGGTACACCGTGCCGCGTGCACTCGCCGGCGCACTGACGGTCGACCGCGGGGACCACGTGTGGGACCTGGCCCGGCTCGGCTTGTCGCTGCACGGGTCCACCACGGCCATGACCGTGCCGATCGGTGAATTCACCGACGGCGATGCCGGGGCAGTGGTGGTGTGGAACCACGACGAGGCCCGACGGTTGTTCGAGGCACTGGCCTCCGACGCGCCCGCACCCGCGGCGTCGTCGACCTCGCCGAACTAACCGCTGTTCTCGCCGGCACTGCCATCCTGCAGATACGCCTTCGTGCGGCCCGGGTGATGGGTGGCGAGCCACGCCACCCCGATGTCGCGGCAGAAGTCGAGGTCTTCGTATTCGTCGACGTTCCAGCAGTACACCGCCCGGCCCTGCGCGATGGCGCGGTCCGCCAGTTGCGGGTACTCCTTCAGCGCTGCCAGCGATGGCCCGACGGCGGTGGCGCCGACGGCCGTGGCCGCTCCGCTGGTCAGGTAGCGGGCAGTCCTGCCGAGCAGCACCGTGGGCAGCATCGGTGCGGCTCGCCGGACCCGCCAGACCGCGGCCGCCGAAAAAGACATCACCACCGCGCGGGATCGGTCGGCGGAAGCGGGCGAGGCGATGCCGTAGCGGTGCAACAGCGCGAGGAGCTTGGTTTCCACTAGTGAGCCGTACCGAACGGGGTGCTTGGTTTCGACGAAGATCTTCACGGGCCGGTGCCAGTCCAGAACAAGGGACACCAGGTCATCGAACGTCAGCAGACTGGTGTCACCGTGCGTCCCGTCGGCGCGCCAGCTGCCGTGCCAGGCGCCGTACTCAAGCTCCCGCAGCTCGGCGAGGGTCATCGTGCTGACCAGGCCGGCGCCGGTCGAGGTCCGATCCAGCCGGCGGTCGTGCACGCAAACGAGGTAGCCGTCGCGCGTCAGGCGCACATCGCATTCCACACCGTCGGCGCCCTCTTTGAGGGCGAGGTCGTAGGCAGCCAGCGTGTGTTCGGGCCGAGCGGCCGAAGCGCCGCGGTGGGCCACCACAAAGGGATGGCCGGCGAGCACCTCCTCGGCCCACGTCATACCCCTAATGCTGCCGGTTCCTGCCCCTTCAACTCAACCGGACCGGCCGACGCCTGCGCCACATGCTGTTCGTCGGCGACTACGACCCAGCGATGCGCGGGCCGTTCTACCGGCTTCCGCTCGAATTCATCGAAGACCCGGCCCACGGCGGCTGCAGTGGCGGCCGCAAACAGGTAGGCGAACACCATCAGAACGGTGTTGTTGGCGATGCCCTGAGCGTCCGTGGCGAAGCTTGTGATGACGGCGAAGATGGAGACCAGGTAGCTGACAACCCAGGCGATCCACCACTGCACGATGGGTCGGCGCTGCTTGCTGTAGTGGTCTTCGAGGATTGCCTGCTCGATCACGTAGACCGGGGCCCACAGCAAATTGGCAAACGGCACGGCGCAGCCGACCCACAACGCCCGGACCGAACGTTGCTCCGGCACGCCGAGATGGGCGAGCACGGCCGCGCGCCGCCCGATCAACCAGCGGATGAGGACAACGCCGTAGGCGATCAGCGCCCCGATCGCGGCCACGCTCGCCAAAATGCCGAGCCAGTCGGCGCCGATGGCCAGCCACGAGTTCAGCAATGTGTTCCGGTTGACCACCAGCAGCACGTAGCGCACGACATAGATCAGCGCGGCGATGCAGAGCACAAGCACACTCACGAACTGCGTGGTGCGGACCAGCTCCGCCGACGGCCCGGTGCGCGCAGATGTCTGGCCCGGCCCGGGCGCTTGTTCGAAACGGTCCACCAAACCCCAGCGCGGGACGACGGCGTAGCGCGGGGTGGGACCGAGGGGGCGGCGGGCGCGCCGGACGGGCGGCGCGGCACCGGGGCGCACCGCGATCCAGCGGTAGCCGGGCGGCAACCGCGGGGGCGTGCGCTGCCAGCGGGCAGGACCGGGGGTTCCCGCCGGCGGCGCAGCACCCTGCGCACCCCAGCGTGGCTCGGCGGTCGATGCATCCGCCAGGGGCGCCATCAGCGCCCCCTGGCAGCGGGGGCACCATTCGCGGCGACGTTCGCGCACGTTCCACCGAGTGCCGCACTGGGAGCACACCTGGATCACCGGACAAGCCTAACCTCGCGACCATCCCGGCCACGGGAAGCGGCCGAGTGGGGGTTGCGGGCGGACGGGGGAGCCCAGTCGGGCGGGTCGGCAACGTGCTCGGGCGTGGACGGCTATCCACAGTTTCCACAGGTTTATCCACATATCTGTGGTGGGTATAAAAAGCTATTGCTACAGCCTCTGGCGGCAAACCGTGGTGTAACTGTGGATAAACACCGCGGTAATCGATGCGCACCGTCGACAGCCCGAGTCCCTCGGTGAGCGAAATGGATTGCTCTACTAAGAACCTCGTGCAACAACCTCGTGGGAGGAACCTCGCGGGAGGCGTCGCCGTGCGCCGACGCCCCGGGTACTCGTCCGGCCGATCGCCTCATTTCCACCATCAACCGGCAGTTCAGCGCACCATTTCTCAAGTCCGCTACAACGCGCTATGATCGCGTTCGCGAAAAGAGTTTGTGACTCACCTCACTATCGCGAGGTGACGGCGGGGGTGAAAGGCGATTGATGGCGGCGCATTCGTTCGGTCCGGGTTCACCGGCAGTGTCGAACTCGTATTCCGGCTCGCCCGCCTGGAATCACAGCTACAGCATCGCCGCACTACGGGCCGGGCTCATCGCGCTGGCCTTACTCGCGGTTCTCGCCCTCATCGTTCTGTCTTGAACCTTCCCGAACGGGGTATCCGCAACTTCGGTTCGTAACGCTCATTCTTGCGGTGCGCGCAGTCTTGCAGCAGGGTTGATTACGGCTGGCCTCCTTGTGGCAGCCCCGCGTCAATGAGCGTCAAGACGATAATCGAAGAAAGGAACGCCGTGGCTGAATACACCCTGCCCGACTTGGACTGGGATTACGGAGCGCTGGAACCGCACATCTCCGGTCAGATCAACGAGATCCACCACACCAAGCACCACGCCACCTATGTCAAAGGCCTCAATGACGCAGTGGCCAAGCTCGAAGAAGCCCGCGCCAATGGCGACCACTCTGCGATCTTCCTGAACGAAAAAAACCTCGCCTTTCACCTGGGCGGCCACGTCAACCACTCGATCTGGTGGAAGAACCTGTCGCCGGAAGGTGGCGACAAGCCGACCGGTGACCTCGGCACCGCGATCGACGAGCAGTTCGGATCGTTCGACAAGTTCCAAGCTCAGTTCAGCGCTGCCGCCAACGGCCTGCAGGGCTCGGGCTGGGCGGTCCTCGGCTACGACACCCTCGGCGACAGACTGCTGACATTCCAGCTTTACGACCAGCAGGCCAACGTTCCGCTCGGCATCATCCCGCTACTGCAGGTCGACATGTGGGAGCACGCTTTTTATCTGCAGTACAAGAACGTCAAAGCCGACTACGTCAAGGCGTTTTGGAACGTCGTGAACTGGGCAGACGTTCAGAAGCGTTACGCTGCCGCAACCTCGAAATCGCACGGGTTGATCTTCGGCTGACTTCATCTCGATCGACAAGGGCGTCGCGCCGGATGCGCGGCGCCCTTGTCGTTTCTCCGGCACCGATTTGGGGCATCTTGACAAGATGTGCCCCCGTAGCCGTGTCGGGTTGCAAGGCGCCTAACCCGCAGGCATGCTTAATCATTCGAGCTACCAGTGTGGTTATTCGAAACGGAGGCGTTGCGGGGAGGTCGAAATGGAGACTGGGTCGGAACACCCGATAGGGGTTTCCCCTTTTCATTCTCGTGGTGCCCTGAAAGGGTTTGTCATATCTGGCCGTTGGCCTGATTCGACGAAGGAATGGGCCCAACTGCTCATTGTTGCGGTCAGGATCGCGTCATTACCCGGATTGCTCTCCACCACAACGGT
Organism: Mycobacterium sp.; assembly: GCA_036500645.1. Lineage (GTDB taxonomy): Bacteria > Actinomycetota > Actinomycetes > Mycobacteriales > Mycobacteriaceae > Mycobacterium. The sequence continues at coordinate 31,327 of DASYBR010000033.1, forward strand.
GTTCGGCGCCCGCGAAGAACTGCCGGACGAGCCCGAGCCAGGCACCGTCGGCTTGGTACTGGCCGAGGGCACCGTCTTCGGTGAATCCGCCATTCAGCCAGGGTATTTCGCCGACCATCAGCCACCCGCGTTACTGATGCTGCACCCACCGTCGGAAACGACGCCCTCACTACCGGAGTGCACCGGGGCGGCCTCGGGATGCGTTCTGCTGCCTGGCTTGCCATATCTGGGATTAGAGCACCGGGCCGCATGGGTGGAAGCCGAAGCCGACGGCACCATCACGTCCATGGTCAGTCGCGTCGGCGTCGATCCGATCAGCCATCCCGATACGGCCATTTTGGCGATGCTGCTTGCGGCATAACGGATTAGCGAAATACCCCGGTCCGGCGAATCGGTAAGTACGGACACCCGAACTTAACTGCCTCCCTGGCTAACCCGCGATTCGCGCACTAGCCTGAAAAAGTTAGCGAAGGGGAGTAGCCCCGAATCGTCAAGTCGACATACTGGCGCATAGCCCGGCTGGCGAACCGGTTTGAAAACCGGTGGGCGAGACCTTCGACCGGAGTTCGATGACCGAGTGGTCGTCGACAACGTGTCGAAAGGTCGTTCCGCATGCTCGCCGCCACTTTGCTGAGTCTCGGGGTGGTCTTTCTCGCCGAACTCGGCGACAGGTCCCAGCTCATCACCATGACCTACGCCCTGCGCTACCGATGGTGGGTCGTGCTCACTGGGGTGGCCATCGCCGCTTTCCTGGCCCACGGGGTCGCGGTGACGGTCGGCCACTTTCTGGGCGCGACGCTGCCGGCGCGCCCGATGGCCTTTGCGTCGGCGATCGCCTTCCTGGCTTTTGCGGTATGGGCCTGGCGGGAGGGCACCGGCGCGGATGAGACCGTGTCCACGACGCGGAAAACCCGGTTCGCACTCGTGACCGTGGTGTCGTCGTTCGCACTGGCAGAAATGAGCGACAAGACCTCGCTGGCGACCGTGACGTTGGCCAGCCATCACGACTGGCGGGGTGTCTGGATCGGCTCCACCCTGGGAATGGTGTTGGCCGACGGCGTGGCCATCGGCGTCGGGACACTGCTACACCAACGCCTCCCGCAAAAGCCGCTGCACGTCCTGGCAAGCCTGCTGTTCCTGATTTTCGGATTGTGGATGCTCTTCGACATGGCCCTGGGCTGGCGCTGGGTCGCCGTCGCAGCGACGGCGGCGGTGACGCTGGCCGCCGCGACGATCGCGATCGCCAACACCCTGCGCGGGCGCAAAACGGTGCCGTCTCTCGCCGGACAGCCACCCGACGGGGCGCCATGAAGGGGTGCCTCGCCGTGCCTCGGTTCGTTCCCTGGCTAAGTTTCGCGTTTGACAGCAAAGGACACGCCGAACATGCGCAGGTTGCTGGCCGATTGCCGTGCGGGCGCTCAGCACGCTCTTTACGGTTTGTTTACGGGCGATCCGGCCACCGGTCCGCCACGTTTGAACGAGCCCTCAATCTGCGGATAACCTGTGAGTTTCGGCGATCCTGTGGACACCCCAGCGAATTAGTTAGACGCTCGTCAAGTGCACGGTTGGCAAGCTTCAGCTATGCCCAACACGAAACCGCCGAGGTTTGCACCTGGTTAGGTCCACGAACACTGGATACCATGATCAGCAAATATACCTAGGAAATAGTTCACTTCTACAGCCAAGTGGAGGTCATCTGACATGAGCACGACGTTCTCTGCTCGCCTCAACCGCCTGTTCGACACGGTATATCCGCCAGGCCGCGGTCCGCACACCTCCGCCGAGGTGATCGCGGCGCTCAAGGCGGAAGGCATCACGATGTCGGCTCCCTATCTGTCTCAACTGCGCTCGGGCAACCGCACCAACCCCTCGTCGGCAACCATGGCCGCGCTGGCCAACTTCTTCCGCATCAAGTCGTCCTACTTCACCGACGACGAGTACTACGAGAAGCTCGACAAGGAATTGGCGTGGGTGTCCACCTTGCGCGACGACGGTGTGCGCCGCATCGCGCTGCGCGCTTCCGAGTTATCACCCGAGGGACAACTCGACGTCATGGAGCGGATCAACGAGCTGCGCCGCTCAGAGCACCTCGACGCTTAGACGACCCCCAGAGGGCGCCTGAGCCCGCTAACGCCCGCCGGGCCCGACCTGGCGGGCTGCGGCTTGCCCATTCCCATTAGGGTTGGCTCACGGATCGCGCAAACGCGAGAGCGATAGTCCACAATTGCCAGCGAGATTACCGGGAGGCGGCCGGGAATGGCCCTGTTCCGCAAGCGAAAGAGTCGCGCGACGCGGCGCGCCGAAGCCCGTGCGATCAAGGCCCGTGCGAAGCTCGAGGCCAAGCTGGCCGCCAAGAACGAGGCTCGCCGGTTCAAGGCCGCCCACCGCTCGGAGACGAAAGCCCTCCGAGCTCAGATCAAAGCGCAGCGGGACACCGACCGGAATGCGCTGAAGGTCGCCGAGGCCGATCTGAAAGCGGTGCGGGAAGGCAAGGTTTTGTCACCGACACGAATTCGCCGGGTGCTCACGGTATCCCGGTTACTCGCGCCGATCCTCACCCCGGTGATCTACCGGGCCGCGATCTCGGCGCGCGCGCTGATCGACCAGCGCCGCGCGGATCAGCTGGGAATCCCGTTGGCTCAGATCGGCCGCTTCTCCGGCCATGGCGCCCAGCTGTCGGCGCGGATCGCCGGGGCGGAGAAATCGCTGCGGGCGGTCCAGGACAAGAAGCCCAAGGACGCCGAGACCAAGCAGTTCGCGACCGCCATCAGCGAGCGGCTCAGCGATCTGTCGGCGGCCGTCACGGCGGCGGAGAACATGCCCGCCGCGCGACGCCGCTCGGCCCACGCCGCGATCTCGTCGCAGCTCGACGGCATCGAGGCCGATCTGATGGCCCGGCTCGGGTTGACCTGACCGCCATGTCGCCGCAAGCCAGGTGGACGTCGCGCTTCCTGATTGCGATCGCCGCTGCGGTCGCGCTCTATCTCGGCTCGGCGGCGCACACCCCGTTGGCATCGGCACACGTCCACGCCAGCAGCGACAACGCGGTCCGCGGCGCGACGGCGATCGTCACCTTTCAGGTGCCCAACGAATCGAATACGGGAGCCGCGACCACCGCGCTGACCGTCGCGCTTCCCAACGTGACCTCCGCGCACACCGAGAGCATGCCCGGCTGGACGGTCAAACTCGACCGTGACGCGGGGTCCGGCACGGTCCGCTCGGTGACGTGGACGGCCGCTCCGAACGCCGGGATCGCACCCGACCAGTTCGCGCTGTTCCGGATATCGGTGCAGTTGCCCGACACCGATACCGTCAGCTTCCCGGCCACGCAGACTTATTCCGACGGCACTGTCGTGAAGTGGGACCAGCCGTCACCGCCCGGCGGCGACGAGCCGGAACATCCGGCTCCCACCCTGACACTGTCCGCGGCGGCAACAGGGGCGCCCCACGAGCACCACCGTCCGCCCGCCGCCGCACCGGCCAACCAGGCGACCGCGCCGTCGAGCGCGTCCGACGACACCGCCCGCATCTTGGGCGGCGCGGCGCTCGTCGTCGCCGCGCTGGGCATCGCCATCGCGTTGATCCGCCGAAGGACATGAGGCGGTTAGCCGCCGCCGCGTGCGTCGGCGCCACGTTGTGGATCGCAATTCTCTTGGTCACGACACCGAGCGCGTCCGCGCACGCCGCACGGCTCTGGACCGACCCGGCTGACAACGCGGTCCTCGCGACGGGTCCCGAGCGGGTGCGCGCGACCTTCAACGAAGGCCTGCAGACCACGTTCGCCGCTATGACGGTCGTCGGACCCGACGGCAACGTGTGGTCGGCCGGAGACCCCGCAGTGGAGGGTGCGGTGGTCAGCATCGCCCTGCGGCCGCTCGGGCCGACCGGCACATACACGGTGAACTACCGGGTGACATCCGCGGATGGCCACGTGGTGTCCGGGTCCTGGTCGTTTCGGCTGACGACTCCCGGCACCGGTATGCCGGGGCCGCGGGCCGCGGGCGCCGATACCGGCGGCGTTCCGGTCTGGCCCTTCGTGGCGGCGGCGGTGGCGCTCGTCGCCGGGGGCGCACTGTGGGCGGTGCGGCGCAAGCCGTGACCGGCAACTAAGGCGCCCCGACGCGTCCTGGCATGATGGGGACCGAGAACCCGGTGAGCTAGGAATACGACGAAGGAATGCTCAAGGAGCAGCCGCATGGCAGACCCGCAGGATCAACCCAACAGCGAATCCGACGGCGCATCGACGCCGCCGGAGAAGAAGCCTCCGGCCAAGGCGGTCAAGAAGACCGCAAAAGCGCCGGCGCAAAAAGCCCCGGCGCAAAAGGCAGCCGCCAAAAAGGTCCCGGCCAAGAAAGCACCCGCGAAAAAGGCGCCGGCCAAAAAGGCCGAGCCCGCGCCTCCGAAGCCACCCGAGCCGTCGGCCGAGCAATCCGCTGACATTCAGCAGCGGATCGAGACCAACGGTGACCTAGCGGCTGCCGCCAAAGACGCTGCCGCACAGGCGAAGTCCACCGTGGAAGGCGCCAACGACCCAGTCTCCCAAACTATTTCGCCGGCGTCGGTCAGTCAGTCCCCGGTGCCGCTGATCGTAGCGCTGGGCGTCAGCCTGCTGGCCATCCTGCTCATCCGGCAACTGCGCCGCCGCTGAGCGCCACGCAGGCGGCTAACGTGGCAGACGTGACCATGTCATTCCGACCGACGGCCGACCTCGTAGACAGCATCGGCCCCGACGTACGCAGCTGCGACGTGCAATTCCGACAGTTCGGCGGCCGCGCCGAATTCGCCGGCCCCATCAGCACCGTGCGCTGCTTCGAAGACAACGCACTGCTGAAATCGGTGCTCTCGCAACCCGGCGCGGGCGGGGTTCTCGTCATCGACGGCGACGGCTCACTGCACAGCGCGCTGGTCGGAGACGTCATCGCCGAGTTGGCCCGCTCGAACGGCTGGGCCGGACTCGTCATCAACGGCGCGGTGCGCGACGCGGCCGCCCTACGCGGCATCGACATCGGCATCAAGGCCCTGGGCACCAACCCCCGCAAGAGCACCAAGACCGGCAGCGGGGACCGCGACGTCGAGATCACGCTGGGCGGAGTGACATTCACACCGGGCGAGATCGCCTTCAGCGACGACGACGGTATCGTCGTCGTCGGTCCTTAAACGGCCACCGCCGCAGTCTTTTTCGCGAATCGCAGGCCCTCGTCTGCGATCTTGCCGCGCCGGATCGTGCGCATGTCGAAGAAATAGTTCTGCTTGAGCCGCCACGGCGCGCGCGATCCCGACTTGGGAAGCAGATGCATCGACCGCTGGAAGTAGCCGGGGCTGAAGTCCATGAACGGCAGCTCGTCAACGGAATCGCCCGGATGCTGCGGCTCGACGAAGTCAAAGCCATTGGCATCCATGTAGTTCAGCAACCGGCAGACGAATTCGGAGACCAGGTCGGCCTTCAGCGTCCATGACGCATTCGTGTATCCGAAGGTGATCGCGAAGTTCGGAACCCCGGAGAACATCAAGCCCTTGTAGGTCATCAATGACGTCAGGTCGAGTGCTTCACCGTTCCTCGTCGGGCGCACTCCGCCCAGCAGCTGCATGTTCAATCCCGTTGCGGTGACGATGATGTCGGCCTGCAACTCCTCACCCGAGCTGAGCCTGATCCCGGTTTTGGTGAACCGGTCGATGGTGTCGGTGACGACGTCGGCCTTGCCGTGCCGAATGGTCCGGAAGAAATCACCGTCGGGCGCCAGGCACAGGCGCTGGTCCCACACGTTGTAGCGCGGGCCGAAGTGCTTCTCCACGTCGTAGCCTTCGGGCAGGCGTCGCTGTGCCATCGTCATCAGCGTCTTGCGCATGTAGGCGGGAGCCTTCCGCGCCAGCTGGTACTGGAAGGTGCTGAACGCGATGGCTTTCCAGCGGTTCGCCATGTGCGCGAAGCGTTCCGGCAGCAGCTGGTTGGCCCGCACCGCGAAGGGATCGGTGCCGGGCAGCGACCCGATGTAGCTCGGGGAGCGCTGCAGCATCGTCACCTTTCCGGCGCCCGAGTTCACCAGGGCCGGGATCAGGGTGATCGCGGTGGCGCCGGACCCGATGATGACGATTTTCTTGCCGGCGTAATCCAGGTCCTCCGGCCAGTGCTGGGGATGGATGATCGTGCCGTCGAAGTCCTCAGCGCCGGCGAAGGTGGGCGAGTAGCCCTCGTCGTAGTTGTAGTAGCCGGTGCAGGCGAACAAGAAGGAGCAAGTGATCTCGCTCTGTTGACCGTCGCTCTCGACGGTCACAGTCCAGATGTTCTCGGCGTCGGACCAGTCCGCGGCCACCACCCGATGGCGGTAGCGGATGTGCTTGTCGATCCGGCTCTCGGCCGCGGTCTCCCTGATGTAGGCCTTGATCGAGGCGCCGTCGGCGATCGACTTCGCCGAGCCCCATGGCTTGAACCGGAACCCGAGGGTGAACATGTCCGAGTCCGAGCGGATGCCCGGGTATTTGAACAGGTCCCACGTGCCACCCAGGTCGTCGCGGCGTTCCAGGATCGCGTAGCTCTTGGTGGGACAGCGTTCCTGCAGGTGCCACGCGGCGCTGACGCCCGAGATGCCAGCGCCGACGATTACGACGTCAAGGTGCTCAGTCATGAGGCCACGCTATCAACGCCGCGTTGAACTAGTCAACACTCTGTTGAAAAACTCGACGCAGTGTAGAGTAGGCGCCGTGACCGCCGCCAGCTCCACCCGTGCTCCCCGAGGTCGGCGTTCGACGCGTCCGTCGGGCGACGATCGTGAACTGGCCATTCTGTCCACCGCCGAGCGGCTGCTCGAGGAACGTCCGCTGGCCGATATCTCGGTCGACGACCTGGCCAAGGGGGCGGGCCTGTCCAGGCCGACGTTCTATTTCTATTTCCCGTCCAAGGACGCGGTGCTGCTCACCTTGTTCGAGCGGGTGATCGTCGAGGCTGACTCCGCACTCGAGAACTTGGTCGCCAACCCGCCCGCCGACCTGAAGGCGCTCTGGCGCGTCGGGATCAATGTGTTCGTCGAGACATTCGGGACGCACCGCGCGGTGTCGCTGGCCGCCGATGCCGCGCGCACCAACAAGGACCTACGCGACCTGTGGTCGCGGTTCATGCAGAAGTGGGTCGATCACATCGCCGTGGTGATCGAAGCCGAACGCGCCCGCGGCGCTGCGCCGGTGACGCTGCCGGCGCGCAATCTGTCCGCCTCACTGAACCTGCTGAACGAGAAAATGATGCTCGCCTCCTTCGCCGACGAGCGTCCGTCGGTGCCCAGCGACCAATTGCTCGACACCCTGGTGCACATCTGGGTCGGCAGCATCTACGGCGAGGCCTGCTGACCCGGTCTTGTCGGCGACCTATGCGAACATATGTTCGTGCGGCATGACGCCTCCATCCTGCACGCGGACCTGGATTCGTTCTATGCGTCCGTCGAACAGCGTGACGATCCGACGTTGCGCGGCCGGCCGGTGGTCGTCGGCGGCGGAGTCGTCCTGGCCGCCAGCTACGAAGCCAAGGCCTATGGCGTGCGCACGGCGATGGGCGGCGCGCAGGCGCGGCGCCTGTGCCCCCACGCTGTGGTGGTGCCGCCGCGCATGTCCGCCTACTCCCGGGCCAGTGACGCCGTGTTCGAGGTGTTCCGCGACTGCACACCGATCGTGGAGCCGATCTCGGTGGACGAGGCGTTTCTCGACGTCAGCGGTCTGCGCCGGGTGTCGGGGACCCCGGTTGAGATCGCCGAGCGTCTGCGCACCGACGTGAGCGAGCGCGTCGGCCTGCCCATCACGGTGGGCATCGCGCGGACAAAGTTTCTCGCCAAGGTCGCCAGCCGGGAAGCCAAGCCCGACGGGCTGCTGCTGGTTCCGCCCGATCAGGAGCTGGCTTTCTTGCACCCGTTGCCGGTGCGCCGGCTGTGGGGCGTAGGTGTGAAGACGGCCGACAAACTGCACGCGCACGGCCTTGCCACCGTCGCCGACGTCGCCGAACTCAACGAATCCACGCTCGCCTCGATGGTGGGCGGCGCAATGGGTCGGCAGCTGTATGCGCTATCGCGCAATGTCGACCGCCGCCGGGTGAATACGGGGGTGCCGCGCCGTTCGGTCGGTGCCCAGCGGTCGCTGGGCCGCGCCGGCAACACCATGTCGCCGGTCGAGATCGACTCGGTGGTGGTCAACCTGATCGACCGCATCACCAGCCGCATGCGCGCCGCCGGCCGCACCGGTCGCACGGTGGTACTGCGCCTGCGGTTCGACGACTTCAGCCGGGCGACCCGGTCACGCACGTTGCCGTCGGCCACCTCGTCGACGCAGCCCATCCTCGCCGCCGCCAGGGGATTGGTCGCTTCGGCAGCGCCCACCATCTCCGAGCGTGGCCTGACTCTGGTCGGCTTCGCGGTGTCATCGATCGCCCGCAGCGGTGCCCAGCAGCTGATGCTGCCGTTCGAGGGTGA
>DASYBR010000034.1:0-15255 GCA_036500645.1 Mycobacterium sp.
TTCGAGGGCAGCGAGCGGCTGATCACCTTCATCGACACCCCGGGTCACGAGGCGTTCACCGCCATGCGTGCCCGTGGCGCCAAGGCCACCGACATCGCAATCCTGGTGGTCGCCGCCGACGACGGCGTGATGCCGCAGACCGTGGAGGCCATCAACCACGCCCAGGCGGCCGACGTGCCGATCGTGGTGGCGGTCAACAAGATCGACAAGGAGGGCGCCGACCCGGCCAAGATTCGCGGGCAGCTCACCGAATACGGTTTGGTGGCAGAGGATTTCGGCGGTGACACGATGTTCGTCGACATCTCCGCCAAGCTGGGCACCAACATCGAGGCTTTGGAAGAAGCGGTGCTGCTGACCGCCGACGCCGCGCTGGACCTGCGGGCCAACCCCGACATGGAAGCCCAGGGTGTGGCGATCGAAGCACACCTGGACCGTGGTCGCGGACCGGTGGCCACCGTGCTGATTCAGCGTGGCACGCTGCGGGTCGGCGACTCGATCGTCGCGGGCGACGCCTACGGCCGCGTTCGCCGCATGGTCGACGAGCACGGCGAGGACGTCCACGAGGCGCTGCCGTCGCGCCCGGTGCAGGTCATCGGGTTCACGTCGGTGCCCGGTGCCGGTGACAACCTGTTGGTCGTCGACGAGGACCGCATCGCCCGCCAGATCGCCGACCGGCGTAGCGCCCGCAAGCGCAACGCGCTGGCGGCCCGGTCCCGCAAGCGGATCAGCCTGGACGATCTGGATGCCGCGCTGAAGGAAACCAGCCAGCTGAACCTGATCCTCAAGGGCGACAATGCCGGTACCGTCGAGGCCCTGGAAGAGGCCCTGATGGGGATCCAGATCGACGACGAGGTGGAACTGCGCGTCATCGACCGCGGCGTCGGTGGCATCACCGAGACCAACGTCAACCTGGCGTCGGCCTCGGATGCGGTGATCATCGGCTTCAACGTCCGTGCCGAAGGCAAGGCGACGGAGCTGGCCAACCGCGAAGGCGTGGATATCCGCTACTACTCGGTGATCTACCAGGCCATCGACGAGATCGAGAAGGCCCTGCGCGGCATGCTCAAGCCGATCTACGAGGAGCACGAGCTGGGTCGCGCCGAGATCCGGGCGATCTTCCGGTCCTCGAAGGTCGGCCTCATCGCCGGCTGCATGATCAGCTCCGGCGTGGTGCGGCGCAACGCCAAGGCCCGCCTGTTGCGCGACAACGTCGTGGTCACCGAGAACCTCACGATCAACTCGTTGCGGCGGGAGAAGGACGACGTCACCGAGGTGCGCGAGGGTTTCGAATGCGGTATGACACTGGGCTATTCCGACATCAAGGAAGGCGACATCATCGAGTCCTACGAGTTGGTCCAGAAGGAGCGCACCTGATGGCCGACCCCGCTCGAGCGCGCAGGCTGGCCAAACGGATATGCACGATCGTCGCTTCGGCGATCGAGTTCGAGATCAAGGATCCGGGGCTCGACGGAGTGACCATCGTCGATTCGAAGGTGACCGCCGATCTGCACGACGCGACGGTTTTCTACACGGTGATGGGGCGCACGCTGGAGGACCAGCCGGACTACGGGGCGGCCGCGGCCGCGCTGGAACGGGCCAAGGGCGCGTTGCGCACCAAGGTCGGCGCGGGCACCGGGGTGCGCTTCACGCCCACGTTGACGTTCACCCGGGACACGACGACGGACAGCGTCCAGCGGATGGACGAGTTGCTCGCCCGTGCCCGCGAGGCGGACGCCGATGTGGCGCGCGTGCGCACCGGCGCCAAGCCGGCCGGGGAGGCCGATCCATACCGTGACAGCGGGTTAAGCGAAGCGAGTGAGGGTAGCGGTGACGGCAATCGACGCGAAAACTGAGCTCTCCGGTACCCGGGGCGCCGGGGAACGCGTCGATGCCCTCGGTGCGGTCGAATTGCTTTCGGATGCAACGACAATCGCGGTGCTCGCGCATGTCCATCCCGACGCCGACACCATCGGCGCCGGGCTGGCGCTGGCCTTGGTGCTCGACAAGAACGGCAAACAGGTCGAGGTGAGTTTCGCCGCACCGGCGACACTGCCCGAGTCGCTGGCGTCATTGCCGGGCGGCCGCTTGCTGGTCAGTCCCGACGCGATGCGTCGCGACGTCGATTTGGTTGTCACCGTTGATGTTCCGAGTGTCAAGCGGCTCGGCACGTTGAGTGATCTGGCGGCTCCCGGGCAGCAGCTGCTGGTCATCGACCACCACGCCTCCAACGACCTGTTCGGCACCGCGAATTACGTTGACCCGGCGGCGGATTCGACCACTCTGCTGATAGCCGACCTGCTCGACGCGTGGGGCAAGCCCATCGATCGCGAAGTCGCGCACTGCATCTACGCCGGGTTGACGACCGATACCGGTTCCTTCCGCTGGGCCAGTGCCCGCGCCCTTCGGCTGGCGGCTCGGCTGGTCGACACCGGCGTCGACAACGCCGCGATCAGCCGAACCCTGATGGACAACCATCCGTTCAACTGGCTGCCGCTGTTGTCGCGCGTGCTGGGCTCGGCGCAACTGGTGTCCGACGCGGTCGGCGGCCGCGGGCTGGTGTACGCCGTCGTCGACAACCGGGACTGGAACAATTCCCGCCCCGAGGAAGTCGAAAGCATCGTCGACATCGTGCGCACCACGCAGCAGGCCGAGGTGGCGGCGGTCTTCAAAGAGATCGAACCGCAACACTGGTCGGTGTCGATGCGGGCCAAGGCCCAGGTGGATCTGGCGGCGGTGGCCTCCACCTTCGGCGGCGGTGGCCACCGGTTGGCTGCCGGCTACTCGGTTAACGGCTCGATCGATGACGTGGTGGCGTCGCTGCGCACGGCGCTTGGCTGATCTTCGCTAGAACGCCCAGCTTCCCGAACGCTGCAGCACGAACCCGTGGTCTCCGCTGGTGGTGTCCAGACAGGCGACCAGATTGTCGTTGCCGACCGCGCAGGTGACGTTCAGGTACGTCAGCTTCTGGCCCGCGCTCAGCACTTTGGCGCCCGACGGCGCGGTGGCGGGGTTGCCGTCGCAACCGAAGTAGGACATCCGGCTCAACTGGTAACCGGGTCCCTTGAAGTCGACCGAGCCCACCACGCAGTCACCGGGCCGTGAGCGGCCCCCGCCGGGGAAGGGCACGTCGTCCAATCCGGGCAGGTCGCCCTTGCATTTGATGTCCGCGGACGGTTGCGGCGCCGGCGCCGGGCCGCCGTAGAAGTCGCACACCAGGTTGTAGGTGCCGGTAAAGGTCACCCGGGGCGCAACCCCTGTGCCCGAGGCCGTGACGTAGCCGTCCGCGGGCACGGCCGTGAAGGCGTCGAGATTGGGAAAACCCGGGGGCGGCTGCGCGGCTGCCTGCGGTGCGAGGCCGGACAGAACAGAGGCCGCCGCCACAGTCACGACGCCGAGCACCCTGATCGTGACGCCGACGACCACACGCATCAGCTGATCGTATTGGGTGGCTCCGAGGGGCTCCGCGTGAGCACCGCGTTAACGCACCTGGGCCCGTCCCCGCTGCAGCACCGCCTCCCGGTTGGCCGCAATGTCGTCGCCGCTGGTCCGGAACTCCCGGGCCGCGGTGGCTTCCAGCCACAGCCCCGCGCTGGTGTGCGTCTCGTCGATCCGGTGATAGGACGCCAACAGCGCACGCACGGCGCTCTGATTGTTGCCGACGATGGACGTCGCCACCCGGCGGGCGGCGCTCAGCAGCTGATCGTGCGCCACCACCTCAGTGACCAGGCCCGCGCGCAATGCGTCGGCCGCGGACAGGTAATCGCCCGTCAGGCTCATCCGCCGGGCCAGGCCGATGCCGACCTTCTGCGGCAACCGCACGCTCAGGCCCCAAGTGGGCAGCAGGCCCACTCGGGCGTGCGTGTCGGCGAACCGCGCGTTCTCCGAGGCGATCAGGATGTCGCAGTACAGGGCCAGCTCCAGCCCGCCGGTCACGGCGGCGCCGTTGATCGCGCCGATCACCGGCTTGCTCATCGCCGGCCAGCGCGGGGAGATGTCCGGAAGCGTCGAGGAACCGCCCAACTCCTTGAGGTCCAGTCCCGCGCAGAACACCGGGTCGGCGCCGGTGAGGATGACGACGTCGACGTCGTCATCGGACTCGGCGTCGGCCAGGGCGGCGAAAAACCGGTCCCGCAGCGCCGAGGACAGCGCGTTGCGGGATTGGGGCCGGTTGAGGGTCAGGGTCCGCACCCGCTCGTCGGTGTTGATCAGCAGGATGTCGTCAGTCATGACATCACCGTATCCAGTCGCCGGGGGCGCCTATCGTTGAGGCATGTGCCGGAATATCACCGAACTGCGCGGTTTACAGCCATCGGCCACGGCCGAGGAGATCGCGGCGGCGGCGCGCCAGTATGTGCGCAAGGTCAGCGGCATCACCCGCCCGTCGGCCGCGAATGTCGAGGCGTTCGAGGCGGCGGTCGCCGAGGTCACCGAGACGACCACGCGGTTGCTGGGATCACTGCCCGCGCGGCGGCAGCCGCCCAAGACCGTGCCGCCGTTGCGCCGCCCCGAGGTGATCGCCAGGCTGGCCGGCACGAAATGACAATCACCGCAACGACACCCGCGCTGAAGGAGTGGAGTGCGGTGGTGCACGCCCTGCTGGACGGCCGCCAGCGGGTGCTGCTGCGCAAGGGCGGCATCGGTGAGAAGCGATTCGAATTGGCGGCCCGCGAGTTTCTGCTGTTTCCGACCGTTGCCCACAGCCACGCCGAGCGCGTGCGCCCCGAGCATCAAGACTTGCTTGCGGCCGCCGCCGCCGACAGCGCCGACGACGAATTGGTGATCAGGGCCGCCGCGAAAGTGGTTGCGGCAGTGCCGGTTAACCAACCGGAAGGCCTCCCGGCAATCGAGGACCTGCACATCTGGACCGCCGATTCGGTACGCGCCGACCGGCTCGACTTCCGGCCCAAACACAAACTGGCCGTGCTGGTGGTGGCGGCGATTCCGTTGGCCGAGCCGCTGCGAATCTTCCGGACCCCGGAGTTCGCGGGCTGCAAGAGCTGGGTCGAACTCCCGTTGCGGGCCTCCCTTGCGCGACCCGTTCATGACGAAGCCAGTCTAGCCGAGGCCGCCGTTCGGGTTCGAAACGCCGTTGGCTGACAAGTCGATCGGGCCGATCGAAAGCACCAGCCGGGACCGCCCGTAGCGCACGGTGTGGGTGGCCGGCTTGGACTGCCGGGCGGTGAGCACCGGTTCGTCGGTGCCGAGGTTGCGCGCGTAGCGGGGGAACCAGCTGCCGGTGATCAGGACGCGGATGCGCGAGCCGGCGCGGAAGCGGTGGGCGACGCCGTCGAGTTCGAGGCGGATGGGCTTGCGGGATTTCTGCGCGGCGTTCAGTCGCCGATAGCCGTCACTGACGTTGCGGGAGCGGCCTTTCGCGTCGACCTCGCTCACCCGAACGAACAGGTCGACGTTCGGATTGTCCGAACTGTGCGCCAGCTCGACGACGGGACTCCCGTACACGCACACGTCATGGGTGAGGGTCGCGCCGGTGAACGCAATTACGTCGTCGCGCAGGGCGAGTCGGCTGTCGTCGCGGTAACCGCCGTTGGCGGTCAGCAGGGGACCGCCGGTGGTTGGAGTCGGATCGGATGGGTCATAGCGGAAGGTCGCCGGGGCGATCTTCGTGAGGTCTGCCGGTGGGATCTCGTCCAGGTAGCCGCCGGGCCGCAGGTATAGCGAGTGCTCGGTGGTTGCGGGCGGCCAGTCGGGCACGGCATGCCAGCCCTGACCGGTGACGCACACGCGGATTCTGTTGGGGCGCTTCGGGTCTGCCCCGGCCAGGTGGGTGTTCAGCCAGTCCAGGGTGTCTCGCACCGCGATGGCCAGTCCCTTGGTGAGCAGCTGGGTGTGGGTCCAGGGCCCGATCGTCAGCGCGACGTCCGCGCCGCGGCCACGCAGATGCGCGTACTGCTGCAGCGTCTGCTGCAGAAAGATGTCCTGCCACCCGCCGATCAGCAGCACCGGCGCCTGGACGCGATCCAGCGCGGCGCCGAATCGCAGTGGCTCCCAGAACGGATGGTCTTCGGCGGGGTGCTCGACCCACGCTTCGAACCACGGCGCACCGGTGCCCAGCAGCGCTCGCGCCGACTCACCGAACGGCAGCCCGGCCGCCGCCTGCGCGACCTTGCGGGGAGCCAGCAGCTGACGGAGTCCCGACTTGATGCGGACCGGGTCCTCCTGGTGCGACACCATGTCGCTCCACCCCAGGAAGTCATTCGTGAACGCGCCGGTGCTCCACACCGCGGCGTTGAAATCGTGCGGGCCGACGGTGATGACGGACGCGGCCAGTTCCGGTGGGGGATCGGCCAACAGGGCCCACTGGGTGTAACCCAGATACGACAGTCCCATGGTGGCGAATCGACCGGTGAACCAGGGCTGTTCGCGCAGCCAGGCGACCGTGTCGGCGCCATCGGCGGCCTCGTTGACCATGGGCTCGAACGCTCCGCCCGACCCGAACGTCCCGCGCACGCTCTGCAATACGACGTGGTAGCCCTGGGCCGCGTACAGCTCGGCGTACACCAGCGAGAAGGGAAACCCGCGCCCATAGGGCCCGCGCACCAGCAGCGTGCCGAGCGGCGTGGAGGTGATGGGCGCATAGTGATCGGCCACCAGGTTGACCCCGTCGCGCATCGGCACCTGTACGCGGTCCACGGTGTAGTCGGTGCTCGCCGGCGGCAGACCCAGCATGCGGCCGAGTGCCCTGCCGCCGAGGTGTCGCAGGGTGTGCAGCGCGGGCTGCGCGGATCGGATCTTGGGCAGCGGCCTAGTGATACTCACGGTCCCAGGTTAAGACCAGGCCCGGCTCAGAACTTGTAGTACGGTGCGAGGTCGTTGGCGCGCTGCAGGTTGGTCGACATGCAGTCGACCTCGGGGTTGGAGTAGACGGCCGAGTAGTACAGCGCCTGCTGCAGTACCCCGTAGCCGGTCTTGAAGGCGACCATGCAGGAGAAGAACCAGTAGCTGTTGTGATAGGTCGGCTTCATCACCCAGTACTGTGCGGCGCGGTGACCCGCGATGGACGTCTCGACGGCGTCGGGTGGCAGCGACTGCTCATAGGTGCGCCAGATGATCGGCTCGACGGCCAGCTGATAGTTGCCCGCATCGAAGTGGCAGCGCAGGCCGTCTTCGTGCTCGGGCGGGGTGAAGGCCAACCCGAGCCGCTGCAAGGCATCGAACGGGATGTCCTCACACGCGTCGAACGGGCGCGGGTCGGTGGTCGCGACGATGGGACTCTTCATCGTGGTCTCCATCGGCTGGGCCGTCGACCGCAGCTCAACGGGCCTACGCCCGGCCGGGGCGGGCGCGGCCCCGTGCCATCCCACGGTGCCCACGATGACCGCTGTGAGCAGTGCACCAAGCGCCCCCAATAGACGCACACTGGCGAACACTCAAACCCCCTGACGCCTCGGCGGTCCCTTGCGGGGGAGTGTACAAGTCGCCTCGACGGCGTCACAGGGAAACAGGAACTTGTTCTAATTTCCCCGCCGGGGAGCCCGGCTGAAACCGAGGTCATTCGTTCGTTTCGTTATCGTGGTCAATCGTGGCCGGGAACGAATCGCACCAGGATTTCCATAATGGCGGGCAACCGACGTTGTGGGCGGTGTCCGACCTGCACACCGGTCACCTGGGCAATAAGCCGATCACCGAGTCGCTGCACCCGTCGTCGCCCGATGACTGGTTGATCGTTGCAGGCGATGTCGCCGAACGCACCGACGAGATCCGGTGGGCACTTGACGTGCTGCGACGGCGCTTCGCCAAGGTGATCTGGGTGCCGGGCAACCACGAGCTGTGGACGACCACACGGGACCCTGTGCAGATCTTCGGCAAGGCACGCTACGACTACCTGGTCAACATGTGCGACGAGATGGGTGTGGTCACGCCCGAGCATCCCTTCCCGGTGTGGACCGAGCGCGGCGGCCCGGCCACGATCGTGCCGATGTTCCTGCTCTACGACTACAGCTTCTTGCCCGACGGTGCCGCGAGCAAAGCCGAAGGCCTGGCCATCGCGCGGGATCGCAATGTCGTGGCCACCGACGAGTTCCTGCTCTCGTCGGAGCCGTACCCGACCCGCGACGCCTGGTGCCGGGAACGCCTGGCCATCACCCGGGACCGTCTCGAGCAGCTGGACTGGATGACACCGACCGTTCTGGTGAACCACTTTCCGCTGGTTCGGGATCCCTGCGATGCGCTGTTCTACCCGGAATTCTCGCTGTGGTGCGGAACCACCAAGACCGCCGACTGGCACACTCGCTACAACGCCGTCTGCTCGGTCTACGGCCATCTGCACATCCCGCGAACCACGTGGTACGACGACGTGCGCTTCGAGGAGGTGTCGGTCGGTTACCCGCGGGAGTGGCGGCGCCGCAAGCCCTACCACTGGCTGCGTCAGGTGTTGCCCGATCCGCAGTACGCGCCGGGTTACCTCAACGACTTCGGCGGTCACTTTCAGATCACTCCCGAGATGCGGCAACAGGCCACGCAGTTCCGGCAACGGTTGCGGCAGCGGCAATCACGGTGATCGGGCAGATGCTGGTCTCCTCGGTCCTGCCTGCGCCGGGTACTTCGGGCCTGGCCTATTCGGAGGTGTACGACGATCCGCCCGGCCTGACGCCGTTGCCCGAAGAAGAGCCGTTGATCGCCAAGTCGGTGGCCAAGCGACGCAATGAGTTCATCACCGTCCGGCACTGCGCCCGGATCGCGTTGGGCGAGCTGGGCCTGCCGCCTGCGCCAATCCTCAAGGGCGACAAGGGGGAACCCTGCTGGCCCGACGGGGTGGTGGGCAGCCTCACGCATTGCACGGGCTACCGTGGCGCGGTGGTGGGGCGCACCGCCGAGGTCCGTTCGGTGGGTATCGACGCCGAACCGCACGACGTGCTGCCGAACGGTGTGCTGGGCGCGATCAGCCTGCCCGAGGAGCGCAGCGAGATCCCGCAAAAGCTGCCGGCGCGGCTGCATTGGGACCGAATCTTGTTCTGCGCCAAGGAGGCAACGTACAAGGCGTGGTTCCCGCTGACCAACAGATGGCTGGGCTTCGAGGACGCCCACATCACCTTCGAGACCGACAGCCCCGGGTCGGTGACGGGCAGTTTCGTGTCCCGGATCCTGATCGATCCCGAGGCGCTGTCCGGGCCGCCGTTGACCACCCTTGCCGGCCGCTGGTCGGTCGAGCGCGGGCTGGTGCTGACCGCGATCGTGCTATGAGCGAAAGCCCTGGCGGTCCGGGGTTGGTCGTCATCGACAAGCCCGCGGGGATGACGAGCCATGACGTGGTGGCGCGGTGCCGCCGGATCTTCTCCACCCGCAAGGTGGGGCACGCGGGCACCCTGGATCCGATGGCCACCGGCGTGCTCGTCGTCGGCGTGGACCGCGCGACCAAGATCCTGGGCCTGTTGAGCGCGGCGTCGAAGTCGTATGCCGCCACGATCCGCCTGGGTCAGACCACGTCCACCGAGGACGCCGAGGGTGAGCTGCTGTGCAGCGTCTCGGCCGAGCACCTGACGAACGAGGAGATCGAAGCCGCGGTCGACGGGCTGCGCGGCGACATCGAGCAGGTGCCGTCGTCGGTCAGCGCGGTCAAGGTGGGCGGCCGGCGCGCGTATCGCTTGGTGCGCGAGGGCCAGACCGTCGAACTCCAGCCCAGGCCGGTGCGCATCGACCGTTTCGATGTGCTCGCCGCCCGACCACACGATCGGCTGGTCGACCTGGACGTCGAGGTGGATTGTTCGTCGGGAACCTACATTCGGGCGCTGGCCCGCGATGTCGGCGGCGCGCTGGGAGTGGGCGGGCACCTGACGTCGTTGCGGCGCACTAGCGTCGGCCGCTTCGCGCTTGGCCAGGCGTATGCGCTCGATGACCTCGCGCAGCGCCCGCGGCTGAGCTACAGCCTGGATGAGGCTTGCCTGCTGGTGTTTCCGCGCCGCGACCTGTCCGCCGAGGAAGCCGAGGCGACGAGCAACGGCCGGAGCCTCTCGCCTGCCGGTATCGACGGCAGCTATGCCGCGTGTGACCCCGACGGCCGGGTAATGGCGCTGCTGCGCGACGAGGGCGCGCGGACCAAGTCGGTGGTCGTTATCCGCCCGGCGACGATGCAGTCCGGAACGGACTGAGGAGGGGGCACCCCCAGCCGCGGAGCGGCAAGGGGATCTACAGCCGGCCGAGCAATTCGGCCTTCTTCGCGGCGAATTCTTCGTCGGAGAGGATGCCGCGCTCGTGCAACCCGGCCAACGACTCGATGGCCGCGACGATGGTTGTGGGATCGCCAGACGCTGGCGGTGGCGGTGGCTGCGTCGGGGGTGCGGACGGCGGGGCGGCGTGCGATTGATACTGCGATTGGTGCTGCGGGGACTGATACTGCGGGGCGGGCGCCGCCGCGGGAGTCTCGGCCACGTGCCGCGAACCGAGTTCGTGCAGGCTCGACACGTCGAAGGTGCCGAACTGGCTGGTGAAGCTCACCGAGCCGTACCCGCCGCCCTGCTGCTGTTGCACGCCGCCGATCTGGTGCTCACCGGTGTCGAAAACCCTTGTGACGCCGTTGATCTGGATGGCCAGTCGGCGAGTGCTGGGGAAGATCGCGTAGCGCGCGTCGTTCTGTCCGCCCGACGAGCTGGGCACGCCGAGGTCGGCTGGCCACCAATTGCCCGAGGTGAACCCGTGTTGGGCGTACCCGGAGGCCTGGGCCGAGGCGGGGAACACCGTGGTGGTGGCGAGCAACTGGGTCAACTCGTTGCACAGCGCATCGACGCGTGCCTTGAGCGCGTTGTCGAACATGTTGCCGACCATCGTCATCCCGCCGCGCATCCACTGCCCGGAGCCGCCGAGTTCGGGGATGTCGAACTGGGCCATGGTGCCGCCGCCGGCGTGCAGGGCGAACAACATCGCCAGCACCGCCTCGCGGGAGAGCCCATGACGGTGGGCGATGTCGGCGATGGCGTGTTCGGCTTCCGGTGTGACCGTTGCCTTCATAGTCGTGAGTCTTTCGTCGTGGGTATCGGTTCGAGCCTACGCAAGCAACAGGCCCACGCATGACAGAAGCATCGACCGAAGCATTGACAGAAGCATTGACAGAAGCATCGGCAGAAGTGGGGGTTCCGGGCGCAATCCCCGCACGGCTAAGCTGCCGACTAGACAGGTGTCAAGAAGCCCAGAAGTCGAAGCCCAGAAGCCGAAGAAGGTGCCCCATGTCCAACAAGGTTTACGTCGTCGGCGTCGGCATGACGAAGTTCGAAAAGCCGGGGCGCCGCGAGGGCTGGGACTACCCGGACATGGCCAGGGAGTCGGGGACCAACGCCCTGACCGACGCCGGCATCGGCTACCGCGAGGTGGAGCAGGGCTACGTCGGCTATGTCGCCGGCGATTCGACGTCCGGGCAGCGGGCGCTCTACGAGTTGGGCATGACCGGCATCCCCGTCGTCAACGTCAACAACAACTGCTCGACCGGCTCGACGGCGCTATTCCTGGCGGCCCAGGCGATCCGCGGCGGGATCGTCGACTGCGCCATCGCGCTCGGCTTCGAGAAGATGCAACCCGGCTCGCTGGGCGGGGGAGCCCAGGACCGGGAATCGCCGATGGGCAAACACGTCAAGGCGATGGCCGAGATCGACGAGTTCGCGATGCCCGTCGCGCCGTGGATGTTCGGCGCCGCCGGCCGCGAGCATATGAAGCAATACGGCAGCACCGCAGAACATTTCGCCAAGATCGGCTACAAGAACCACAAGCACTCCGTCAACAACCCGTTCGCGCAGTTCCAGGAGTCCTACACGCTCGACGACATCCTGGCGGCCCGCATGATCTCCGACCCGCTGACCAAGCTGCAGTGTTCGCCGACCTCCGACGGCTCCGGCGCGGCGATCCTGGCCAGCGAGAAGTTCGTCGACAGCCACGGGTTGGCGGGCCAGGCGGTCGAGATCGTCGGCCAGGCGATGACCACCGACTTCGCGTCGACGTTCGACGGAAGCGCCAAGAACCTCATCGGCTACGACATGAATGTTCAAGCGGCACAGAAGGTTTACGACCAGTCCGGGCTCGGGCCGCAGGAGTTCCAGGTCATCGAACTGCACGACTGCTTCTCGGCCAACGAGTTGCTGCTGTACGAGGCGCTCGGTCTGTGCGGTCCGGGTGAGGCGCCCAAGCTGATCGACAACGGAGACACCACGTACGGGGGACGCTGGGTGGTCAACCCCTCCGGTGGCCTGATCTCCAAGGGACACCCGCTGGGTGCGACCGGGCTGGCCCAATGCGCCGAACTGACCTGGCAGCTGCGCGGCACGGCGGACAAGCGTCAGGTCGACAACGTCACCGCCGCGCTGCAACACAACATCGGGTTGGGTGGCGCCGCCGTCGTCACCGCCTACCAACGCGCCGAGCTTTAAGGACGCCATGATCGAGTGGTCCGACACCGACCTGATGGTTCGGGACGCCGTTCGTCAGTTCATCGACAAGGAGATCCGTCCGAACCTGGACGAACTGGAGACGGGCGCACTGTCGCCTTATCCGATTGTGCGCAAGCTGTTCAGTGCGTTCGGGCTCGATGTGCTGGCCGCCGAATCGGTCAAGAAGATGCTGGACCGCGAGCGCGCCAGACAGAACGGGACCCCCAAGACCGATGAGGGGGACGAAAAGTCAGATGGTGCAGGCGGTTTGGCCGCCCAGGGGTCGATGATCGCGGTGCTGGTGTCCGAGCTTGCCACGGTCAGCATCGGATTGCTGAGCACCGCATCCGTCAGCCTCGGTCTGGGCGCGGCCACCATCATGAGCCGCGGAACGTTGGCGCAGAAGGAACGCTGGCTGCCGGAGCTGATGACGCTGGAGAAGATCGCGGCGTGGGCCATCACCGAGCCGGACTCAGGCTCGGATGCGTTCGGCGGCATGAAGACCTACGTCAAGCGCGACGGTGCCGATTACATCCTCAACGGGCAGAAGACGTTCATCACCAACGGCCCCTACGCCGATGTTCTGATCGTGTACGCGAAATTGGACGAAGGCGACGCCTCCCCGGATACCTCCCCGGACAAGAAACTGGACAAGCGGAACCGTCCGGTGCTGGTCTTCGTCCTCGACTCAGGCATGCCCGGGCTGACGCAGGGCAAGCCGTTCAAGAAGATGGGCATGATGTCTTCGCCGACCGGCGAGCTGTTCTTCGACAACGTGCGGCTGACCCCGGATCGGTTGCTCGGCGAGAGCGAACAGCACGGCGGCGGGGACGGTCGCGAGAGCGCCCGCGACAATTTCGCCGCCGAACGCCTCGGGATCGCGATGATGGCGCTGGGCATCATCAACGAATGCCACCGCCTGTGCGTGGATTACGCGAAAACCCGCACCTTGTGGGGCAAGAACATCGGGCAGTTCCAGCTCATCCAGCTCAAGCTGGCCAAGATGGAAATCGCGCGAATGAACGTGCAGAACATGGTCTTCAGCACGATCGAGCGGCAGAAATCCGGGAAACCGCTGACGCTCGCCGAGGCATCGGCGATCAAGCTCTACTCGTCGGAGACGGCGACCGATGTCGCGATGGAGGCCGTGCAGCTGTTCGGCGGCAACGGCTACATGGCCGAGTATCGAGTCGAGCAGCTGGCCCGCGACGCCAAGTCGCTGATGATCTACGCCGGCAGCAACGAGGTTCAGGTCACCCACATCGCCAAGGGGCTACTGGCCGACTAGGGCCTGCGATCGCCGCTAGCTTTTGGCGGCGCCCCGCTGCGCCCCGCTGCGCCGCGCTTGCGATCGCCGCTAAGCCGTCACCCAGATCGCTTGCGCGGCGGGGCTGCCCAGATCCACGGTCGTCTCGGCGCCGCCGTCGGATTCGATGGCCACCGAGATCATGCCCGCGAACTCGCGGCGGGCCACCACGCGCAGCCGGGAGTCGAGATTGATCCCGACGCCCGCGAAGTAGCGCAGCATCTCCGGGTCCGCGTCCGAGATGCGGGCGACCGTCCCGGTGTCGCCGTCCTCGCACGCCCACAGCTGCCGCGCCGGCGGGGTGGGCACCTGCCCGTCCGAGGCGGGGATGGGGTCGCCGTGCGGGTCGCGCCGCGGGAACCCCAGCTTGGCGTCCATGCGGGCCACCAAACGATCCGACACCGCATGCTCGAGCACCTCGGCCTCGTCGTGCACCTCATCCCAGGCGTAGCCGAGCTCATTGACCAGGAACGTCTCCAACAGCCGATGGCGTCGCACCATCTCGAGCGCCGCGCGCCGACCCGCGTCGGTCAGGGTCACCGCGCCGTATTTCTCGTGGTCGACCAGTCCCTGTTCCGCGAGTTTGCGGATCGATTCCGACGCCGTGCTGGCCGACACCCCGATCTTCTCGGCCAGCATCTTGGTGCTGACCCGTTGCGGGGCGTCTTCGGGGGACCACTCCTGGGCATTCCAGATGGCCTTGAGGTAGTCCTGACCGACGGCGGTGAGACCGCCGTGCTCTTCGTCAGCCCTCACACCGAGAGAGTTTAGGCAACCCAAGCCTGATTCGCGTGTTCCTCGCCACCCTGGCGGGCAACTGTCGCGCTGGACCTCCCGATGGGCCACGCGGCGTCGTAGGCTAGCGGGCGTGCAGCGGTGGCGCGGCCAAGACGAGATCCCCACAGACTGGGGCAGATGTGTGCTCACCATTGGGGTTTTCGATGGAGTGCACCGGGGCCACGCCGAATTGATCGCACACGCGGTGAAGGCCGGCCGCGCGCGCAACGTGCCGACTGTGTTGATGACGTTCGACCCACACCCGATGGAAGTGGTTTACCCCGGCAGTCATCCGGCCCAGCTGACGACGCTGACCCGTCGGGCCGAACTCGTCGAAGAACTCGGTGTCGACGTTTTCCTGGTGATGCCGTTCACCACCGACTTCATGAAGCTCACCCCCGACCGCTACGTCCACGAGCTGTTGGTGGAGAACCTGCATGTGGTCGAGGTGGTGGTGGGGGAGAACTTCACCTTCGGCAAGAAGGCGGGCGGCAACGTCGAGACCCTGCGCAAGGCCGGGGAGCGGTTCGGATTCGCGGTGGAGTCGATGTCCCTGCTGTCCGAGCACCTCAGCAACGAGACCGTGACGTTTTCGTCGACCTACATCCGGTCCTGCGTGGACGCCGGCGACATGGTCGCGGCCACCGAAGCGCTGGGCCGCCCGCACCGCGTAGAAGGGGTGGTGGTCCGCGGCTACGGGCGCGGCGCCGAGCTGGGCTTTCCCACCGCGAACGTGGCGCCGCCGATGTATTCCGCGATCCCGGCCGACGGCGTGTACGCGGCCTGGTTCACCGTGCTCGGGCA
>DASYBR010000035.1:0-7604 GCA_036500645.1 Mycobacterium sp.
TCCAGTTCAGCGGGATCGACGCCTGACGCGGCGAGAAGGTCGGCGTTGTAGTACAGCGCAATTCCGGCGTCGGTCAGTTGCGGCACACCCCACAGCGCCCCGCCGCGAGTGAACTGGTCGACGACGGCCGAGTCCCACGCCGCGGCGGCGCCGGACCCCAACGCCGAGCCGATGTTCAGCAGCCGGCCGCTGTCGGCGTAGGCGGCCAGGTAGGCATTGGACAGCCAGTAGATGTCGTCGGCGCTGCCGCCGGCGACATCGGTGCGCAGCGTGTTGAAGTACGTCGAATACGCCACCACATTGGTGTGCACTTCGATGTCGGGATGCGCGCGCGTAAAGGCTTCGAACGACTGCCGGTAGGCTGCGGCAATCTGGTCGGCCCAGACCCGCACAGTCACAACGGTTTTGCTGCCGGCCGGTGCGCCGGAGTAGTCCAGCAGCACCGCCATGGCGGCCAACAAAACCGCGACCAATGCCAGCGCTACGGCCGCCAGCGTCGAATAGCGGGGCCGACTCACTTGATCCCCGAGACGACGATCGACGCGACGATGTGGCGTTGGAAAGCGACGAAGAGCACGATCAACGGAACGATCGCCACCGTCGTTGCCGCCATCACCAACGTCCACTGCGAGTTGAACCGCGACTGCAGATCGGCGGTCGCCACCGTGAGCACCCGCCACCTGTGGCCGCTGGTGATCACCAACGGCCACATGAAGTTATTCCATTGCGAGACGACCGTGATCAGCGTCAGGGCGGCCAGGACCGGCCGGCTTGACGGGATGACGACGTGCACGATCACGTCCAACGTGTTCGCCCCGTCCAGGCGGGCGGCGTTGACCAGATCGTTCGGGATCATCCGAAAGTGCTCGCGCAGCAGAAAGATCGCGTACGGCGAGCCGAACATGAACGGCAGTACCAACGCCCAGAACGTGTTGCGCAGACCCAGCTGAGCCATCATCAGGTACATCGGAACCACCGTGACAGTCCCCGGCACCATCAACGTCGCGATGTAAACCCAAAACATGGCGTCGCGTCCGGGAAAGTGCAAGCGCGCGAACGCGTATCCGGCCAGCACCGAAAAGGTCAACTGGCCCACTAGAATCACCGCCGTCATCAAGGCGGTCACCGCCGCCGCGCGGCCGAACCCCGCGCCGGCCAGATCGGCGAAATTACGAAGCGTGGGCGGCCGCGGCAGTTGCAGCGGTGTTCCAGTGGCGAACTGGTGAGCTGAGGTGAACGCGGTCAGTAGGCCAAGTCCGAACGGCACCAAGGTGATCAACGCGCCGACGGTGAGCCCGGCGTAGATCACCACATTCCCGATGCGGCTAGGTGAGGTCATAGCTGATCCGCCGCCGGAAATACAGATGCTGAACCATGGTGACGCCGATCAAGATGACGAACAGCACCACCGCCATGACCGACGCGCGCCCGATGGCCGCCGACCCGAAAGCCTCGGCGTAGATGCGGTGAGCCACCAGGTCGGTGCTGCCGCCCGGTCCGCCGTCGGTCAGCGCGTAAACGGTGTCGAAAACCTGTGCCGTGCTGACGATTCCCGTCACCAACACAAAGAATGTCGTCGGCCGCAGCATGGGCAGGGTGATGCGGCGGAAGCGCTGCCACGCGGTGGCGCCGTCGGTGCGTGCGGCGGCGTGAATGTCCTCGGGAATGGCCAGCAGGCCCGCGAGGAACGACAGCGAGACGTAACCGACGTTGGTCCAGACGACGACGGCCGAGACGAGCGGTAGCGCGAAGCCCGGATCCGACAACCATTCGATGCCGTGCCCCAGCACCGTGCTCACCGCCCCGTCGGTGGGAGCCAGGATCCAGCGCCACAACACCGCGATGGCCAGCGGTGCGCAGATCCAGGGCAGTACGTAAAGGGTCCGAAACACACCGGTGCCGGGTAGTTGCCGGGCCAGCATGGACGCCGCCAGCAGTCCCAGCGCCGTCTGCGCCGGGACGACGATCGCCACGAAAATGGCCGTGACGATCAGCGAGTTGCCGAAGTTGGCGTCGGTCAACACCGACCGCCAGTTGGCCAGGCCCACATAGCGCAACGGACCGAGCAGGTCCCAGCGGCACAGGCTCAGCCAGATGACGACGAGGATGGGCAGCAGCAGAAAGGCGAGGACCCCGAACAGGCTGGGGGCGAGCAGGGCATACCCCAGCGCGGTGGATCGAGGTTGTTTCCTCCGCACGGCGCTGGCCATGAAGGTATTAAAGCGGGCGGCGCCGCGGTTTGTGACGACTGGCCGTTACGGTGGAGCCGTGACAATGAACCGGGGTATCGACGCCGACTTCCTGGCCCTGCCGCGTCACGACCTCGCCGAAGCCGCACTTTCGGCGGCCACCGCGGCCGGGGCCAGCTACGCCGACCTGCGAGTTCATTGCATCAATACCGAGATCGTTCAGCTGCGGGACGGCGAGCTGGAGACCGCGGTCGTCAATCGCGAGATCGGCTTGGCGGTACGGGTGATCGTCGATGGCACGTGGGGATTCGCATCGCACGCGGAGCTGTCCCCGTCGGTTGCCGCCGAGACCGCGCGCCGTGCCGTGCAGGTCGCGACCACGCTCTCGGCGCTGAACAGCGAGCGTGTGGAGCTGGCCCCCGAGCCGGTGTATTCCGACGCGACGTGGGTTTCGGCCTACCGGATCGACCCGTTCGGCATTCCAGCAGCCGACAAGATCGCCATATTGGAGGACTACTCCGGGCGGCTGCTGAGCGCCGACGGCGTCGATCACGTCTCGGCTGTTCTCACGGCCGCCAAGGAGCAGACGTTCTACGCCGACACCTTCGGGTCGTCGATCACCCAGCAGCGAGTGCGGATCCAGCCGATGTTGGAAGCGGTGACCATCGACGCCGCGGCGGGCAGCTTCGACTCGATGCGGACGCTGGCGCCCCCGATGGGGCTGGGCTGGGAAGTCCTGGTCAGCGACGACGTGTGGAACTGGACGGATGAGCTTGCGCAGCTGCCGTCGCTACTGGCCGAAAAGGTCAAGGCGCCCAGCGTGCTTGCGGGCCCCACGGATCTGGTGATCGATCCGACGAACCTGTGGCTGACAATTCACGAATCAATCGGGCACGCAACAGAATACGACCGCGCCATCGGCTACGAGGCGGCCTATGCCGGAACGTCGTTCGCCACGCCCGACAAACTCGGCCATATGCGGTACGGTTCGCCGCTGATGAACGTGACCGCGGACCGTACCGTCGAATTTGGTTTGGCCACTATCGGTTACGACGACGATGGAGTTGCGGCGCAGAGTTGGGATTTGGTGCGCGACGGGATATTCGTCGGCTACCAGCTCGACCGGGCGTTCGCCCCGCGGCTAGGTCAGTCACGCTCCAACGGGTGCTCGTATGCGGATTCACCGCACCACGTGCCGATTCAGCGGATGGCCAACGTGTCGCTGCGGCCCGCCCCCGAGGACATCAGCACCGCCGACCTGATCGGCCGAGTCGAAGACGGCATCTACATCCTCGGCGACAAGTCCTGGTCGATCGACATGCAGCGCTACAACTTCCAGTTCACCGGTCAACGATTCTTCCGCATCCGCGACGGCCGCCTGGACGGTCAGTTGCGCGACGTCGCCTATCAGGCCACGACGACCGATTTCTGGAATTCGATGGAGGCCGTGGGCGGCCCATCGACCTGGCAGCTGGGTGGCGCGTTCAACTGCGGCAAGGCGCAACCCGGACAGATCGCGGCGGTCAGCCACGGCTGTCCGTCGGCGTTGTTCCGCGGAGTCAACGTGCTCAACACGCGTACCGAGGGCGCCCGATGATCCGCGCCGGTGACGATGCAGAGCGAAGCGATGCTGAGGAGCGGCGCCGATGATCACTGCTCAACACGCCGTCAACATCGTTCTGAATGAGGCGGCCAAGCTCGGCCACGCCGACGAGACCATGGTGCTGGTCACCGACAAAGTCGAGGCGACGCTGCGCTGGGCGGGCAATTCGATGACCACCAACGGCGTTTCGGTCAGCCGCAGCATCACGGTGATCTCCGTGGCACGCGAGGGATCGAATGCACGCATCGGCACGGTTGTGTCCGGCGAAGTCAATCCGCGGGTGATCCCCGGCCTGGTGGCGGCCTCCCAGGAGGCGGCGCGCAGCGCGCCGGAGGCCGGCGATGCCGCACCGTTGCTGGAAGACACCGGGGTGCCTGCCGATTGGGACGCGCCGGTTCCCGGGACCGGCCCCAGGATCTTCGCCGATGTCGCCAATTCCCTGAGTCGCGGCTTCGGCGGCACCGATCGGCTGTACGGCTTTGCGCAGCATAGTGTTTCGACGACATTCCTGGCGTCGTCGACGGGATTGCGGCGCCGCTTCACGCAGCCCACCGGCACGGTCGAGATCAACGCCAAGCGCGGTGACGCCAGTGCATGGGCGGGCATCGGAACGCCCGATTTCGTCGATGTGCCAACTGATCTGCTGCTCGAGCAACTGTCGACGAGGCTGGGCTGGGCCAAACGCAGTATCGAATTGCCCGCGGGCCGCTACGAGACGATCATGCCGCCATCGACGGTGGCCGACATGATGATCTACATGGCGTGGTCGATGGCCGGCCGCGGCGCGCGGGAGGGCCGCACCGCGTTCTCGGCGCCCGGCGGCGAAACCCGGGTGGGGGAGAAGCTCACCGAGTTGCCGCTCACGCTGTTCTCCGATCCAATGGCGCCGGGCCTGGCGAGTACGCCGTTCGTCGCGGTGAGCAGCTCCTCGGAAGAGGTGTCGGTGTTCGACAACGGCATGGAGATCACCCAGGTCGACTGGATCCGCGACGGGGTGATCAACGCGTTGGCCTATCCGCGGGCCACCGCCGCCAAATATGAGACCGACGTCGCGGTCGCCGCCGACAACCTCTTGATGACCGGGGGGAAAGCGACTCAGGCCGACATGATCGCGGCCACCGAGCGCGGGCTGCTGCTGACCACGCTGTGGTACATCCGCGTCGTCGACCCCACCACGCTGTTGTTCACGGGCCTGACCCGCGACGGCGTCTACCTCATCGAGGACGGCGAAGTGACTGCGGCCGTCAACAACTTCCGGTTCAATGAAAGTCCCTTGGACCTGCTGCGACGGGTCACCGAGGCCGGCGTCAGCGAAAAAACGCTGCCACGCGAATGGGGGGATTGGGCCACCCGCGCGGTGATGCCCTCGCTGCGGATACCGGACTTCTACATGTCGTCGGTCAGCCAGGCGCAATAGCCGATTGCCGCAGGGGCGGGCGCGCTCTAGCGTGTGACGAATGGCGGCTCCGGTTTCGGTTCGAGAAGACCAGCTCACGCGCTTGGTGGCACTGTCGCCGGACGACGGCCGCGTCGCGGCGCTGGTTCGCCGCGTGTGCGCCCAGACGTTGTGGCTGCCGCCGCTGCCCGCTGCGGTCGAAGTCGGCGAGCCGCAATCGGAAGCCGAAGCCGCCGTCGCCGAGTTCGCCGAGCAGTTCAGCGTTGACGTCTCGGCGATCACCGCCGAGCAGCGCTCCCGATTGTGGAAGCAGCTGGGGGACCGCACCTTCAGCGTTGTGGTGCAGATGTACATCGCCGACTTCGTTCCCCGGGTGCGGGCGGGGTTGGAAGCGCTCGGTGTCGGTTCGGAGTATCTGGGTTGGGTGAACGGCCCGATTGCGTGGGACCACACGACCGATCCGTCGGATCCGGTGTTCAACGAATTTTTAATCGCGGTGGCTCGAATGCGGGTGCTCGACCCAGTCACCTCGGAGCTGGTTCGGTTGCGCGGCGCGGCTGCGCACAACTGCCGGCTGTGCAAGTCGTTGCGCGAGGGCAACGCGCTCGACGCCGGGGGTTCGGAGACGTTGTACGACGAGATCGAGCGCTTCGATTCGTCGGCTTTGCTCGACGAGCGCGCAAAAGCGGCGCTGCGCTACACCGATGGGTTAATTTGGACCCCTGCGCACCTCGTCGCCGACGACGTCGCCGAGGTGCGCTCCCGGTTCTCCGAGGTAGAGGCCGTAGAGCTCACCTTCGACGTCATGCGGAATGCCAGCAATAAGGTCGCCGTATCGCTGGGAGGCGACGCTCCCCGGGTCGAGCAGGGCACCGAGCGGTATCTCCTCGGCGCCGACGGCCAGACGATTTTTAGCTGACGAAAACAGGGTTCCCCTGCGCGGCGTCGGTTTTTTCATTGCTGCTGCAGTGACGTTGCGCTGTCGGTTGTTTGCCGCGTTCGCGGCATAGTTTGCCGGGTACCTAAGCGGCCCGTCCCGGCCGACCGAAAACACCGAATGTTAACCATTCGTACACTCTGAGGCAAGCAATCGTTACCGTTGCTTCTGGGGGAATTCGCTACTTTTAGCGCGGGCACCGAGACTTATGTGAAACATATATGTGACGGTGGCGAGATGGCAGCGTGGCCCGGGCCGGGAAGACCATTCGACCGCGCGACCGTTAAGCGGACCGAGCGGCCTTCAGGGCTGACATTTGCAGGATTTGTAGCTTGATTGCGTCGGATAGCACAAGGCGTTTCCACGCAGAGGGAGGTTCGGAAATGACAACCACCCGTACACGCTCGCACGTGCGAGTGTCACTGGTGTGGGCTGCCGGTGCTGCGCTCGGAGCCGCGCTGCTCGGAAATTCTCTGGTGTCGGCGCCGCAGGCATCGGCGAACTGCAACCTGACCCCGCAGGATGATCAATACATCAATCTGCTGGCTCAGAACAAGATGGTTCACGACGCCTCTTACAGCGACTGCCACGAAGCCATGGAGGGGCGCTGGTTCGCCGACCAAGTGCGGGCCAACGCCAACCCATACGGCGAGGGCCAAGAGCTGATCAACATGATCACCAGCACCACGGGAATGAGCCAGGCCCAGGCCGAATGGGAGGTCGAGTCGGCGATCTTCGTTTATGCGCCTGATTTGCTTCCCAAGATCAAGAACCAGGCCTCGACGGCGACGCCGCCGGAGGCTTAGGCAAGAGGCGGCGTTCCCGCGGGGGACGTCGTCGGAGAATACGACCGTTATTGACGGTCGGGTAAGCGAACCCGAATTCGGCGCCGACATCGATGGGCGCCAGTATTTCGCAGCCGGGTATCGGCTGCGTTGCGAGACGATCCACCGCTTTATCACCCACCGTGGCGTCAAGTATCTTACTGTACCAATGTTTACATAGGATATTGTTCACCCGCTGTTCGCAGTGTTCTAGGTTTCTCCCCGTAGTTGCCTACGGGTACCCAACCCTTAGAGCGCCATGGAAACCAGCAATGAGCAACTTTTCCAAGCGAAAGGGGTCCTGGAAATGACTACGAGTGATACGCGCTTGCGCAAGCGGGTGCTATCGGGATGCGCCGCCGGTGTTGCGCTGGGGGCCGCGATGTTGGGTGTTTCCGTGCTGTCGGCGCCGCACGCTTCGGCGTCCTGCGATATGACCCCGGCGGACGATCAATACATCAAACTGCTGGCCCAGAACAAGATGGTGCACAGCGCTAACTTCAACGACTGCAATGAGGCCGCCGAGGGGCGCTGGTTTGCCGATCAGGTGCGGGCCAACTCGAATCCGTACGGGGAGGGCCAGGAACTGATCAACATGGTCACCAGGACCACGCCGATGAGCCAGGCACAGGCCGAGTGGGAGGTCGAGTCGGCA
>DASYBR010000036.1:0-2715 GCA_036500645.1 Mycobacterium sp.
GTAAGCGACGTTGTTCACACCCGGGTTGGCGTCGGCCTTGACGCCGAGCGTGTACGCCCAGAACGAGTGGATCACGTCGAGCGAGGTGACGTTGAACTGCACCGGCTGGTTGACCGGCAGCGCGAGCTGCGTCGTCTCGAAACCGCCGAACTGCGGGTAACGGAACGTCCACGCCCACTGCTGGCCGATCACCTGGACCTGCAGGATGTTGTTGGAGTTGGGCGACCAGGAGGAGCTCGACGCCGCGGGCGGCACGCCGTTCTTGAAGATCGGCTGCGGGCCCTGGCCCGCGCCCGCGCCCGCGGGACTGATCAGCTCGACGGTGCCGTAGACCGCGAGGGCGAGCACGATCGCGGACGTGACGACGATCCAGGTCGCCTGCACCTTGACGTTGCCGTGCAGCGGCGCGGCGTCGGTCTCATCCCCCGGCTTCTGCCGCCAGAAAGCGAGCGCCCAGCCGAAGTACAGCAGGATCCCGATGATGACCGGGGCTGCGATGGTGGCGAGGACGGTGATGTCGGTCGCCTGGCTCGACGCCTGGACCGAGGCGCGCCCCGGGGGCATGTGCGGTCCCCAGACGAGCGCGACCAGCAGGCAGCCGATGATGCTTAGCACGATCCAGAGGGTGAGCAGCCATACGGCGTCCCTGTCGCTGCGCCAGCTGGGCCGGACAGGGGCGCCCGCGGCGCTTGGCGCGTCGGCGGCCATCAGGCCTGCACCTCCATCTGGCCCATCATGTAACCCACCGTGCCCATCGGGCCGCCGTTGCCGTCCACGTAGCCGCCGCCGCACGGCACGAAGCACTGCCAGCGGAAGGTGCCGCCCGTCTTCGGGGTCGTGAAGCTGAACGTCACCACCGAGTGCGGTGCGTTCCCGGTCGTGGGGTCGTTCCCCACGCACGGGCCCGTCGCGCACAGGTTGTTGTTCTCATCCACTGTCGGCGGGGACGCGATCGGCACGTTGATGCCGAGGTTGGGGATCGCGAACGTGTGCTGCACCGCGCAGTTCGCCCACGAGTCGAAGGTCGTTACCGGCTGCGACGGCGTGGTCTGGCCCTTATTGAAGAACGAGACGTTCTCGGCATCGCCGACCACGCCCGTGACCCGCCCCCAGACAGGGTTTCGCAGTGGCGTGCAACCGTCGTATCCGAGAATCGTCACGTTCACCTTGGTGTTCGCGGGTACCGCGAAGTACGTCGTGTGATCGAACTGGCCAGTCGCGGGATTCTTGATGAAGTAAGAAACCCAGTCTGGCTTGTTTGTCACCGTTGTCTCGGGGGTCGTCATCAGCGTGACGTCCACCGCGCCGTTCTTGGCGTACGGTGCGTAATTCTCAAGCGTCGGTTGCGGGCCAATGATGTCGAACACCACCCATAGCACACCCGCGACAACCGCCAGGAAGGCCACCGTCAGGGTCGCCACCCGAGCCGGTAGAGACACCGGATCCACCTCGTTCCTGCGCAACGCGTCAAGCGGTTGCGCCCAGCTGTGCCAAGCCCATGGCATTCCCGCGGTCGAGGCGATGGCGGCGATCCGGGGATTTCAGCGGCCAAGTAGTGCCGCTTTAGTCACCATTTCGTCACCGGGAGCCGGTCACGCAGGCGGGTTGCTCACTTATGCCCCGATCGTGACGTCCGTTATGGCGCATACGCAACACCCGGACCGCTGGATGACAAAATTGTCATGCGCGGGCAGAATACGGCCTGTCAGCCTCGACACAGCCCCTACCTGGGGACTTACAATCCCTACCTGGGGACTTACAATCGTTTGCGCCACGTTCGCGTAACAAGTCCGACTCGGGCGGCATCGACGGGTTGACCATAGGAAAAGCCACAGACACCATCAAGTCTGAACTGATCGGGCAGGCAGGTGAACATGACACATCTGGGGCGAATCCTCATCGTCGATGACGAGCCCAAGATCGGCTCGTTCATCGGCCGTGCGCTCACCGCCGCCGGCTATGCGACCGAGTTCGCCGCGAGCGGCGCCGAGGCGCTGCGCAGCTGCGCGGCCGCGCGGTACGACCTGGTCATCCTGGACCTGGTGATCACCGACATGGACGGCCGGGAGGTGCTCGGCGAGCTGCTGTCCGCCCGCCCGGAGCAGGCCGTGATCGTGCTCTCCTGCGTGGCCGACGTCGCCGCGAAGGTCGACCTGCTCGAGCGCGGCGCGCAGGACTACCTGACCAAGCCGTTCTCGCTCGCCGAGCTGCTCGCCCGGGTCCGCGTCCGGCTGCGCGGCGACCCGCACCACGCCGAGACGCCCGTTGACGGCGTGCCGCGCCCGGCCGATCTCCGCCCGCTCATGCCGCCGCTGTCGGCGCCGCGGCCCGCCGGCCACGGGGCGGCCGAGGTCATCAGCACGGGCCGCGTCACCCTCGACGTCGGCAAGCTCGTCGCGGACATCGGGCAGGGGCCGGTGCCGCTGACCAGGCTGGAGTTCCTGCTCCTGCGCGAGCTCGCCGAGCACGCCGGGCAGTCGGTGTCCAAGGGCAGCCTGCTCGCCTCCGTCTGGGGCTACGACTTCGACCCGGGCTCCAACGTGGTGGACGTGTGCGTACGGCGGATCCGCTCCAAGCTCGGCTTCGACCTGATCAAGACCGTACGGGGTGAGGGCTATCAGCTTGTCGCCCGGTAAGCCGGGCACGCTGGCAGGAGCGGTGCCGCGCGCGACGACGGTGCCGCGCTTGCCTGGCTGGCTGCCCAGGCTCGGCTGG
>DASYBR010000037.1:0-7867 GCA_036500645.1 Mycobacterium sp.
TCTACCCGCGTGCCTTACTCGGCGCGTTCACGGACGACGCCAACCTCACGGCGGCCGACCGCAAGACGTACACCAAAAAGGTGAAGGCCGAACGCGTCAAACCCTTTGAGCGGGTGAGCGTCAGGTTTGACGACGTCAAACGTGACAGTCCGACCTCCGCGCAGGCCGTGACTATGCCGCTTTCCGAACACCGCGAAACTGGTTGAATCACAGCTTAATTCGGACGGATACTCGGCTTGCGGGGACGGCAAGGGTTCGGCCTGGCTAGGGTGCAGCAATGAGCCTCGTCACCTATGAGCAAGAAGACCACGTTGCCACCATCACCCTCAACCGTCCGGAGGCGCGCAACGCCATCAATGGCGCTCTGCGCCAAGACCTCAACGCGGCCTGGGATCGCTTCCGCGACGATCTGGACGCCTGGGTCGGAATCCTGACCGCCAACGGCAGCGTCTTCTGCGCCGGCGGTGACCTCAAGGACGGCGCGGGCTCGGTCGGTACCTTCGGCGGCACCTTCTGGGAGAAGCCGACAATCAACTCGTTCGAGAGCGGCATGGAGCTGTTCAAACCCACCATCGCGGCGGTGCACGGGCCGTGTATTGGTTACGGCGTCACCGGAGTTCTGTTCTGCGACTTCGTCATTGCCAGCACCGAGGCCACCTTCTGCTTCCCCGAGGTATCGATCGGGGTCCCCACCATCGTGGGCGCCATTCGGCTCCCCCAGCGCGTGGGATGGGCCAATGCCATGGAACTGCTGTTGACCGGCAAGCCGATGAGCGCCGCGCGGGCCAAAGAGATCGGCCTGGTGTGGAAGCTGGTCGAGCCCGACGAATTGCAGACCGAGGCGCGGGCGTGGGCCCGCACCCTTACCGAAGCCGCGCCGCTGGCCCAACGTGCCACCAAGGAGGTGGCGTGGCGAACCGCGGACATGGGCTGGATCGAGTCGGTCCGCTTCGGTGAGACCATGCGCAAGGTGGCCGGTGCGACCGAGGACGTTGCGGAAGGTATTCGGGCTTTCAGCGAGAAACGCAAGCCGCAATGGCGTGGCCGCTGACAGTGGGTCAACGATTGCGCGACGAACTTGCTCGAGTGCTCGA
Organism: Mycobacterium sp.; assembly: GCA_036500645.1. Classification (GTDB taxonomy): domain Bacteria; phylum Actinomycetota; class Actinomycetes; order Mycobacteriales; family Mycobacteriaceae; genus Mycobacterium. The sequence goes on from DASYBR010000037.1 coordinate 1,095, forward strand.
CGGAGGCGGCCGGGGCGCCGACCAAGCCAAGTTGGCTCTCGGTGATGGGCCGATCAGGGAACGACTGAAATCGTCGGTCCGGGCATTGGTCGACCACCGCGGACCGACAAGCAGCATCTGCCCGTCAGATGCCGCACGGGCCGTCGGCGGGGAGAACTGGCGGGGGTTGATGACCGACGCCCGGGAGGTCGCGCGGGAACTCGCGCGGGCGGGCGAAGTGGAGATCACGCAGGGCGGCGAAGCCGTCGACCCGGACGGCGACTGGCGCGGCCCCATCCGCATCCGAACCACCGCGGACTGAATACCGTGGCCGGCGGAGCAAAGCGGCCGGTGACCAGCCGCCAGTACGGCCCATGACGGCCGTATGCCAGGATTCGGGGATGGTTGCACGAGGATTTGCTCGCATTGTCGGTGTTTCGGTCGTGGCTGGGTGGGCGCTGCTGAGCGCCCCCGTCGGCATTCCTACCGCGTCCGCCGACCCCTGCTCGGATGTCGCGGTGGTTTTCGCGCGCGGCACACACCAGGAGCCCGGCCTCGGCAATATCGGACAGGCTTTCGTCGACTCGCTCACGCAGCAACTCGGTGGCCGGTCCGTCGACGTCTACGCGGTCAACTACCCGGCCAACGACGACTACCACAACAGCGCGAACGCCGGTTCCAATGACGCGAGCACTCACATCCAGGACGTCGTGGCCAGCTGCCCGAACACGAAGCTCGTGCTGGGCGGATACTCCCAGGGCTCGACGGTGATCGACCTGGCCACGAATGCGATGCCGGCCTCGGTAGCAGACCATGTCGCGGCCGTCGCCCTCTTCGGCGAGCCGTCCAGCGGTTTCTCGAGCATGCTGTGGGGCGGCCAGCCGTTGCCGACGATCAACCCGGCCTACGGCGGCAAGTTGATCAGCCTGTGCGCTCAAGACGACCCGATCTGCTCGGGCGGCGGGAACATCATCGCGCATGTGTCCTACATCGAAGCCGGGATGACCAACCAGGCCGCGACATTCGCGGTCAACAAGATCGGTCCCGGGCACGCCTAGTCGCTTGCCGCCGACACTTCCGGCCGTGGGGTGAGTGCCCTGATCAAGTTGTTCCGCGACACCGTCGCGGTCCGGATATTCGTCGCCGTGGCGCTCGGAATTGGCGTCGCCCTCGTGGTGGGAAACGCGATCGGCTGGCGGTTCGCGATCGCCGGCTGGATCACCGCCGCCGGAGTGTATGTGGCGTGGACGCAGTTCATCGTGCTCGGAATGGATGCCGAACAGACGTGCAAGTGGGCGACGCGGGAGGACCCGACCCGCTGGGTCGCCGATGTGGTGATCCTGTCGGCGAGCGTGGCCAGCCTGGGCGGTGTCGGTTACGTGGTGGCGGCCGGTGCGCACTCCGGCGGCGGGGCGCTGGCGTCCGCCGGCTTGGGCATCCTGACCGTCGCCGCGTCCTGGTTGGCCGTACACACGCTCTACGCGGTGCACTACGCGCGGCTGTATTACTCGGACGAGCCGGGTGGGATCAACTTCCACGACCCGGAGCCGCCCCGGTTCCGGGATTTCGCGTACGTCGCCTTCACCGTTGGCATGACGTACCAGGTGTCGGACACCGAGATCGGTCTGACCTCGATCAGGGCGACTGTCCTGCGCCATGCGCTGCTGTCGTACCTCTTGGGCGCCGTGGTCCTGGCGGTCACGATCAACCTGGTCGCGGGCCTGGGCGCCAAGGTCTAGATCGGCCCGACAGCGCCGTGCCGGTTACGCTGGCGGACATGGCCACTGAGTCCACCATGCTCGCCCTCGGCACCGTCGCGCCGGCGTTCACGCTGACCGAACCGGCCACCGGCGGCACGGTTGGCATCGAGGAGCTCACAGGTCCCGCGCTGGTCGTCACCTTCGTCTGCAACCACTGCCCCTACGTCAAGCACGTCGCGGCCGGCCTCGCCGAGCTGGGCCGAGACCTTGCCGATCAGGGCGTCGCGATGGTCGGCATTTCCAGCAATGACGTCGTGACCTACCCACAGGACGGGCCCGAGGAGATGGTGGGAGAGGCCCGCAACCACGGCTGGACGTTCCCGTACCTCTACGACGAGACCCAGGACGTCGCGCGTGCATACTCCGCGGCGTGCACCCCCGACACGTTCGTCTTCGACGGCGAGCGACGACTCGTCTACCGCGGCCAGCTCGACGACTCGCGGCCCAAGAACGGACTGCCCGTAACCGCCGCCGATGTTCGCGCGGCCGTCGACGCGGTGCTCGCCGGTCGGCCGGTCGACCCCGATCAGCGCCCGTCGATCGGGTGCGGCATCAAGTGGCGTTGAGGTCGCGCTACGCCCGCAGCGCGAAATAGTTCGTGAGCTTTTCCTGCGTACGGCGGTGGGCTGCGGGGTATCGAGCTCGAGGCTTTCGTGGTGCTCAAAACGATTGAAGGAGAAGGCTTATGCGAGGAAGCGTCATCTATGGGCCCGGCGATGTGCGGTCTGAGGACATTCCCGAGCCTGAGATCGTCGCTCCCACCGACGCGGTCGTCCGGATCTCCGCCACCTGTGTCTGCGGCTCAGACCTCTGGCAGTACCGCGGCCTCACCCCGGTGCCCGAGCCCACGCCCTTTGGCCACGAATACTGCGGCGTCGTCGAGGCCGTCGGCGCTGACGTCACCTCGGTCAAGCCCGGCCAGTTCGTGATCGGACCCTTCTTCGCCTGCGACAACACCTGCCCCAACTGCCGCAACGGAATCCAGACCTCGTGCCTGCACGGTCAATTGATGAGTGGCTGCCAGGCAGAGTTCGTACGAGTCCCGGTGGCACAGGGCAGCCTCGTCGGGCTCCCCGACCAACCCGACGACGACTTGATTCCGGACTTGCTGACCCTGTCTGACGTGATGGGCACCGGTTGGTTTGCCGCCGAGGCCGCCAAGGTCGTTCCGGGCATGACTGTCGCCATCGTCGGTGACGGCGCGGTCGGGCTGTGCGCGGTGCTCGCCGCCCGCGAGAAGGGGGCCGAGCGGATCATCGCGATGAGCCGCCACGAGCCCCGGCAAAAGCTGGCCCTCGAGTTCGGCGCGACCGACATCGTCACCGAACGCGGCGAGGACGGTGTCGCGGCAATCAAGGACATGACCGACGGAATCGGTGCCGACGCCGTCCTGGAATGCGTGGGTACCGGGCAGGCCATGCAACAGGCAATCGCCTCCGCCCGCCCGGGTGCCTTTGTCGGGTTCGTCGGTGTCCCCCATGACGTCGAGATCAATGGCGAGCAACTCTTCGCGAATCAGGTTGGCCTGCGCGGCGGCCCCGCGCCCGTTCGGCGCTTCCTGCCGCACCTGATCGAGTTGGTGCTCGACGGACAGATCAGTCCCGGCAAGGTGTTCGACATGAGTCTGCCCCTTGAGGAGGTCGCCGAGGCCTACAAGGCCATGGATGAGCGTCGCGCGATCAAGGCGCTGCTGCAGCCCTGAAGCGATCGACTACCGTCGACGGTATGTCCAAAGCCTCTGGTAACGACCTCATCGACGACGTCACCCCTGGCGACATGATCGCCGTCGACCGCGGCTCTGGTGAACAGCCTTACAAGGTCGTGTTCAAAGACTCCACCGACGCGGGATACGTCGTCACGTTCGAGGACGACGGCGGTGAGACCTTTCAGCTGGACCTGGCGGCCGGCACCATGGTGAAAAGGTCGCTCGAGTCCAAGTGGGAATCGGCGCAGAGCCCCACACCGCACTCGGAGACCTAGGTCGCTGTCGGTTGAACGGGTCTACAACCCGACGGTGACGTGATCGCCGACGTGGACGACGCCCGGTACGACTACGGCGCAGTACGCTCCCGCGCAGGGCTGGGCCCCGTGACCGCCTGTGTTCCAACGGTTCTCGGCCGCGGGTGTGCGAAGGGCTTGCGGGGCTCGCGGCAGCGGACCGTGCTCGAGCGTCGGCACCACACAGCGTGAAGTGGCCGTCAGCACCCGCAGCCGCACCTTGCCGACGGCGACGTGCTTGCCGACCCAATCGTTTTCGGCATACGGCGGGTATCCGGGTGGAGTCGTGATCACCAAATTCGGCCGGTAGCGCAGCGCTTCCACGCCGATGTGGTCGAGTGTGGCCGTCGTGATCGCGTGCAGTGGAGCCTCGTCGGTGAACGAATCGCCCGGCGTGGCCTGCGCGATCTCCAAGATGCGGCCGCCGACCTCGGCGTCCAGACCGAGATCGAGCAATTGCTCGGGGTCCGGCCGTTCCAGCGTCGCACCGTCCGGGCGCTTGCTGACAAGTCGTACCGATCGCCCCACTAGCTGCGAGAGCAGATCGTCGACGGCGGGATCATCGGCGGCCACGCTTGTCCCGTCGGGGAGCGCGATGCTCACCCGTCCGGCATCCACATTGCCGGTGCACTTCAACAGGCTCCGCCACAGCCGCGGATTTTTGGCGCTGGCCACATGCCCGGTCAGGTCGTCGACAAGCGCCAGCCTGCGGTCTCCGTCAGCGCCGCGCTCGTCGACGAATACCGCGTTCACGGTTTCGCCGAGCATCGACTTCACCGGATAGCGCAGTAGGTTCTTCACCCGCATCGGCTCCGCGGCGAGGCCCTCAAAGGCCGCGGGCTCCACCACCGGGCAACCCCCTCACAGCGTTACTGCACTTACTGTGCCGGAAACCGCGGGGGGCCGCCAGGCAGCGGAGTTGTAAGACTTAGTCCGAGCAGTAGGTCGATTCCGCGGCGCTGACCATCGATGTGACGTCCGCGAACGTGATCCCCTTAGGGCCCAAGGTCGAGTGGATGTCCTGAGCGATCGCGTCCGGTGTCTTGCCGGCATTGCGATCAGTGCAGACCTGGTGGCCCATCGAGACGATCGCGGAGTCGTCACCGGCCGGCCAGGTGAAGCCGAGGCTGTGCATTTTCCCGAGGAATGTGTCGTCTGTGGCGTCGGCCGAGGCGATCGCGGTGCTTGCGGTGAGGGCGGTACCAATCATCACAGGAATTGTCACTTTGGCCAGCCAGCGCGCTGCAAACATTTTTGTGCCCTTCTTTTCTGGTCGATGGTGCGGTCAGTATATGGGTGGTGGCGATCGCAAATATTAAAAACAAGAAACTGCGCTTAGTCTCAAATGCGCTATTCGGTGGTCGGAATTTCTACCGACGTCGGGCCAACCATTGATGACCTCGTCACGCTCTCAGCCCGTAGGGGCGGTCACGACGAGTGATTCCTCGCCGGTTTTCCAGGCCGAGATAAAAGTAGTGAGGCCGACCTGTTCGTCCGCGTGATCGGCGCCGGGGTCGTTGAGGTGAATGAGCTCCTTGTTCGTGTCGACGCCCGTGACGACAAGGAAGTGATCGGCCGTCGTCCGTTGATCGCCGGTGTTCCAGATCAGCGCGGAATTGACCCAGGCGATGGCCTTACGGCCCTTCGCCAGGTACTGCTCCAGCGCCGGCAGGCCGGTCTCTTCCGGGTGGGCGGCTGAGGTCATGTGCGATTTGATGCCGTAGTGGTCGAGCAGCACGACCTCGTCGGCCATCTCGATGCCACCGTTGCTGCCTGCGTGGCTCGGGTCGTTCCGCGGCGCGTAGATCGGGCCGGGATTGGTCTGGGACAGGGTCGCCTCGGCGACCTCGGCCACTTGTTGCTCCGTCGGCTCGTGGCCGGTGATTTCACCGACCACGTCGGCCACCGATACCAGCCCGCAGTTGTCCTCCAGCGACTGTTGTTCCCAGTATCTGGCGGCCGAGGCGGGGTTGCCGTAAACGCCGGCAGCCTCCGGCGCCGGCGCATTGCTGTGGCGGTCAGGGGCGCCGTTGGATGGCGGGTTCGCCGCCGGCAACGATGGCGATGCCAGACCACACGCCGAAACGAGTGACACACAGGTCGTTGCGATGCACGCGCTCACCGCCGCGGTGCGGGCCGCGGATGCGATCCGGGAAGTGAACATAACGGCCGGTGAAGTCCCGTCGACGAATCAAATAGCCTGCAAACGCTAACATCCTGGCACGGGTCTACAGCCAAATTGTCCGTAATCTTAGACTTGCCACCACCGCCGGCGACAGTAAACGGCATAGGCAGTCACGGCTTCGCCACGACCTCCAAAAGGCGCAATCGCAAATGGCGAAGAACGGTTACTCACGAATTCCCATTATATGAAAACAATTGCTCGTGGCATCTGATGATATTGGACGCTGTTGTCCATCGGGCGCACGTGTGACTGTTCCGAGATCAGTGTGGGAGCAGGCGCTGTTTTTGCTCGTTGAATTCCGCCTCGGTGAGGATTCCGGCGTCGCGCAAAGACGCAAGTTCGCGCAGTTCGGCGGCGATGCTCGTGATCGGTCCGCCGGGCAATACCTGTGGTGGCGCCGTCGGATCCTGGGCCTGCTTATCCGCCGATTTGGCTGTCGGATTCTCCGTGGTTCCCCGGACCCGTTCGGTGCGCCCCGCTCCCCCGGTTCCGGCCATCGCGCGTCCGGCCATACCCGCCGCCGCCATCTCACCGAACAGGTTGCCGCCGCTTCCGGAAGTGGCTTGCGCGGCCTGCGCGGCCGCGCCGACCGAAGTGGACGGCAGTGCCAGGGCGGCCGGGCGTATCGCGGGAGCGGCCGCAGCCCAGCCTGGCGGTACCGACAAGCCCCCAACCGTGTTCGCCTGGCCCAGCCCCGCTGTCAACGACGACGATCCACCCGCCCATCCGCCCGCCAGGTTGGTGATCACCGGGAACGGCGTAGGGGGTACCGGCGCGTACCCCGGCCAGGATTGAATCCCGGCCCACCCGCTGACGATGTCGTCGGTGTGGAAACCGGTCAGGGCGCCGAC
>DASYBR010000038.1:0-10485 GCA_036500645.1 Mycobacterium sp.
CATGCAACCAGGTCAGGAGATCGAGTGATTCAGCAGGAATCGCGGCTGAAGGTCGCCGACAACACCGGCGCCAAGGAGATCTTGTGCATCCGTGTGCTCGGCGGTTCGTCGCGACGCTACGCCGGCATCGGTGACGTCATCGTCGCCACCGTCAAGGACGCCATCCCGGGCGGCAACGTCAAGCGTGGCGATGTCGTCAAGGCCGTCGTGGTGCGCACGGTCAAGGAGCGTCGTCGTCCCGACGGCAGCTACATCAAATTTGATGAGAACGCCGCAGTGATCATCAAGCCCGACAACGACCCACGCGGGACGCGCATCTTCGGGCCGGTCGGCCGGGAGTTGCGTGAGAAGCGCTTCATGAAGATCATCTCGCTGGCCCCGGAGGTTTTGTAGATGAAGATCAAGAAGGACGACACCGTCCTGGTGATCGCAGGCAAGGACAAGGGCGCCAAAGGAAAGGTGCTCAAGGTTTACCCGGAGCGCAACCGGGTGCTGGTCCAGGGTGTGAACGCGATCAAGAAACACACCGCGGTTTCGACCAATCAGCGCGGCGCCCAGTCGGGTGGGATCGTCACCCAGGAAGCGCCGATCGACGCTTCCAACGTGATGGTCGTCGACTCGGATGGCAAGCCCACCCGCGTCGGTTACCGCGTTGACGAGGAGACCGGCAAGCGGGTCCGTATCTCCAAGCGCAATGGCAAGGACATCTGATGAGTACTGCAGAAAAGGTTCAGCCGCGCCTGAAAGAGCGCTACCGCAACGAGATTCGACCCTCGTTGCAGGAGCAGTTCGGCTACGCCAACGTCATGCAGATTCCAGGCGTGACGAAGGTCGTCGTCAACATGGGCATCGGCGAAGCGGCGCGAGACGCCAAGTTGATCAACGGCGCGGTCAACGACCTTTCGCTGATCACCGGGCAGCGGCCTGAGGTTCGCCGGGCGCGGAAATCCATCGCGCAGTTCAAGTTGCGCGAGGGCATGCCGATCGGCGCCCGGGTCACCCTGCGTGGCGACCGGATGTGGGAGTTCCTCGACCGCCTCACTTCGATCGCGCTGCCGCGTATTCGCGACTTCCGCGGGCTGTCGCCCAAGCAGTTCGACGGTGTCGGCAACTACACCTTCGGCCTGGCCGAGCAGTCGGTGTTCCACGAGATCGACGTGGACAAGATCGACCGGGTCCGCGGCATGGACATCAACGTCGTCACCTCGGCGACGAATGACGACGAAGGACGAGCGCTGTTGCGGGCCCTCGGCTTTCCGTTCAAGGAGAACTGACCACATGGCTAAGAAGGCACTCGTCATCAAGGCGGCGCGGAAGCCTAAGTTCGGGGTTCGTGGCTACACCCGCTGCAACAAGTGCGGCCGCCCCCGCGCGGTCTACCGCAAATTCGGCCTGTGCCGGATCTGCCTACGCGAAATGGCGCACGCGGGCGAACTGCCCGGCGTGCAGAAGAGCAGCTGGTAACAGCTCGTACCCCACGACCAACCCAGAATAGGCGCGCGACAGGCCCGAACCGGGAACCACCGCGAGGAAGGTGACAGACACTGTCATGACTGCGACAACGACGATGCAGAGCGCAGCGATGAAGAGGAGTGGCGCTCGATGACTGCGACAGCGACGATGCAGAGCGCAGCGATGAAGAGGAGTGGCGCTCGATGACCATGACGGACCCGATCGCAGACTTCTTGACCCGTCTGCGCAACGCCAATTCGGCGTATCACGATGAGGTGGCGTTGCCACACTCCAAGCTCAAGGCCAACATCGCCCAGATCCTCAAGCGCGAGGGCTACATCAGCGATTACCGGACCGAAGACGCTCGGGTGGGCAAGTCGCTGATCGTTCAGCTCAAGTACGGCCCGAGCCGGGAGCGCAGCATCGCCGGCCTGCGCCGGGTGTCAAAGCCAGGCCTTCGGGTGTACGCGAAATCGACCAACTTGCCGCGCGTGCTCGGCGGACTGGGCGTGGCGATCATCTCGACCTCCTCGGGCCTGCTTACCGACCGTCAGGCAGCCAGACAGGGCGTGGGCGGCGAAGTCCTCGCGTACGTGTGGTGAGGGGATAGACATGTCTCGTATTGGTAAGCAGCCGGTCCAAATTCCCTCTGGAGTCGACGTGACGATCGACGGCCAGAAGGTCTCGGTGAAGGGGCCCAAGGGCACCCTGGACCTGACGGTGGCCGAGCCGATCACCGTGTCCCGCAACGACGATGGCGCGATCGTGGTCGCCCGTCCCAACGACGAGCGGCGCAACCGCTCGCTGCACGGACTGTCGCGCACCCTGGTGTACAACCTGGTCACCGGCGTGACGCAGGGCTACACCACAAAGATGGAGATCTTCGGGGTCGGCTACCGCGTGCAGCTCAAGGGCTCCAACCTCGAGTTCGCGCTGGGTTACAGCCACCCCGTGGTGATCGAGGCGCCGGACGGCATCACCTTCGCGGTGCAGTCGCCGACGAAGTTCACCATCACCGGGATCGACAAGCAGAAGGTCGGCCAGATCTCGGCGAACATCCGCCGTCTGCGCCGTCCCGACCCGTACAAGGGTAAGGGCGTGCGTTACGAGGGTGAGCAGATCCGCCGCAAGGTCGGAAAGACAGGTAAGTAATCATGGCGCAATCAAAAGCTGGTATCGCCGAGCGAAAGCCGGTGGGGCAGAGCGCATCCGGGACTCGGCGGGTCTCTCGACTACGCAGGCACGCACGGCTGCGCAAAAAGATCTCGGGCACTCCGGAGCGTCCGCGGCTGGTAATCAACCGGTCCGCGCGGCACATTCACGTGCAACTGGTCAACGACGAGAACGGGACCACGGTGGCCGCCGCGTCGTCGATCGAAGGCGACGTGCGCGGTTTGGATGGCGACAAGAAAGCCCGCAGCGTGCGGGTGGGCCAACTGATCGCCGAGCGCGCCAAGGCCGCCGGCATCGACAGTGTGGTGTTCGACCGTGGTGGCTACACATACGGCGGACGGATCGCGGCGCTGGCCGACGCCGCCCGCGAGAACGGATTGCAATTCTGATGACTGAGAACGTGAAGAAGACTGGAAGGACCGCATAATGGCGGAACAGTCGGCCGGCAGCCAAGGCGCCCAAGACGGCCGCGACAGCCGCGACTCGCGCGGTGACCGCGACAACCGGGGACGGCGCGACGGCGGCGGTGGTGGCCGTGGTGGCCGCGACCGCGACGGCGACAAGAGCAACTACCTGGAACGGGTTGTCGCCATCAACCGCGTCTCCAAAGTGGTCAAGGGTGGTAGGCGATTCAGCTTCACCGCACTGGTCATCGTGGGCGACGGCAACGGCATGGTCGGCGTCGGTTACGGCAAGGCCAAGGAGGTGCCCGCCGCGATCGCCAAGGGTGTGGAGGAAGCACGCAAGGGCTTCTTCCGGGTCCCGTTGATCGGTGGCACCGTCACGCACCCGGTCCAGGGCGAGGCCGCCGCCGGCGTCGTGCTGTTGCGTCCTGCCAGCCCGGGTACCGGTGTGATCGCGGGTGGCGCGGCACGCGCGGTGCTCGAATGCGCTGGGGTGCGCGACATCCTGGCCAAGTCGCTGGGCAGTGACAACGCCATCAACGTGGTGCACGCGACCGTTGCCGCGCTCAAGCTGCTGCAGCGCCCGGAGGAGGTCGCCGCCCGTCGCGGACTGCCCATCGAGGACGTCGCCCCGGCCGGCATGCTGCGGGCGCGACGCGAGAGCGACGCGCTGGCCAGTGCTGCGGCCGCACGCGAGGCAACTCAAAGGACGCAGCCATGAGCCAACTGAAGATCACCCAGGTGCGCGGCACGATCGGGGCGCGCTGGAATCAGCGCGAGTCCCTGCGCACCCTGGGGCTGCGAAAGATTCGCCAGTCGGTGGTCCGCGAGGACAACCCACAGACCCGCGGCCTGATCGCGGCGGTGAGCCACCTGGTTGAGGTGGAGGAGACCAAATGACCATCAAGCTGCACGACCTCAAGCCCGCGCGCGGGTCGAAGACGGCCCGCACCCGCGTCGGTCGCGGTGAGGGCTCGAAGGGTAAATCCGCCGGCCGCGGCACCAAGGGCACCAAGGCCCGCAAGAACGTGCCGGCCACCTTCGAGGGTGGGCAGATGCCGATTCACATGCGGCTGCCCAAGCTCAAGGGCTTCAAGAACCGGTTCCGCACCGAGTACGAGATCGTCAACGTGGGCGACATCAACCGGTTGTTTCCGCAGGGCGGTTCGGTCGGCGTGGATGAGCTGGTGGCCAAGGGCGCGGTTCGCAAGAACTGCTTGGTCAAGGTTCTCGGCGACGGCAAGCTGACCGTCAAGGTTGACCTGTCCGCGCACAAGTTCAGCGGCAGTGCGCGCGAGAAGATCACCGCGGCGGGGGGCTCGGCCACCGAGCTGTGATCAGCTCAGCTGCGGAATCACTTCCGCGGCAAGGCGTTCCATCTGCTCGCGGTTTTCTGCGACGTCGTAGCCGACGGGATTGAGCAGTAGCGTCTGGGCGCCGGCGTCGATCACCTCGCGCAGTCCGCGGATGACGTCGTCGGGTGTGCCGCAGACCGGCACGTCCTCGACGCCCGGCATCTTGCCGTAGATGCGCCGCAACCCGGCGAGCACCCGCTCGCGAGCCTTGGCGGCGTCGTCGTCGATCATCAGGTAGACGCGTTTCCCGATGGGGAAGCGCGCCGGATCCTTGTTCTGCTCGGCGAGTTCGCGGCGCAGGATCGGCACGACGCCCATGAAGGATTCGGTGGTCGACGAGCCCGCGCCCATGAATGCGTCACCGAGGCGCACCGCTCTGGCCAAGGCCTTGGGAGCCAGCCCGCCGAACCAGATCGGCGGGTGCGGTCGTTGCACCGGCTTGGGCGAGATGGGGAGGCCGTCCACGTCGCGGAACCGGCCGTGGAACGTCACCTCGGGGTCGTCGGACCAGGCCGCCTTCATCAGTTTGAGGCCCTCGGTGAAATACGAGATGAAGGTGTCCTTCTCCACACCGAAGGCGGCGAAGTTGCGTGCGCCACCGCCGGGAGCGACGCCGATATCCAGCCGACCGTGGCTGATCCGGTCGACCGTGGTCACCGCCGAGGCCAGTTGAAGCGGCTCGTGCAGCGACGTCACCAACACCGCCACCCCCAGCCGCAGTCGCTCGGTGCAGGCCGCGCACCACGACAGCAGCTCCAGCGGTGCCAGGATGGGCGCCCGTCCGATGGTCTGCTCGAGCACCCAGCCCCCCTCGAACTCGAGCTCCTCGGCGCGTGCCAGGTATGAGCGCAGGCCGGCGGCGTCAAAGCCGTCGTAGTCGAACTGAGGGATCGCGATCGAAAACCTCACGGGACCACCCTACGGCGGCCGGTCGGTACGCTGCAGAGCATGTTCGCCTTTTTGCCTTCGCTTCCCGGAGTAGACGAGATCCGCGCGCTGGCCGGCCGCGTCGACACCGCCCGCCATCACGGCGTACCCAACGGCTGTGTGCTCGAATTGGACCTGCGCTCGATGCCGCCGGAGACCACGGGTTTCGATCCGCTGGCGATCATCACCGGTGGGGGCCGCGGGATCGCCCTGCGTGACATGGTTGCCGCCATCTACCGGGCCGCCGAGGACCCGAGGATTGCCGGGCTGATCGCCCGTGTGCAACTCGCGTCGTCGTCGCCGGCGGCGGTGCAGGAGCTGCGCGAGGCGATCGCCGCCTTCAGCGCCGTCAAGCCCGCTGTGGCCTGGGCCGAGACCTACCCGGGCACGTTGTCCTACTACCTGGCTTCGGCGTTCAGCGAGGTCTGGATGCAGCCTTCCGGAACCGTCGGGCTGATTGGCTTTGCGAACAATGCGACCTTCCTGCGCGACGCGCTCGATAAGGCGGGGATCGAAGCCCAGTTCGTCGCGCGCGGCGAATACAAGTCGGCGGTAAGCCGATTCACCGATTACGGCTTCACCGAGGCCCACCGTGAGGCCGTCACCCGGATGCTGGAAAGCCTGCAAGAGCAGGTGTGGCGGGGGATCGCGGAGTCGCGCAAGCTAGACGCGGGCGCGCTCGATGAGTTGGCCGACCGCGCCCCGCTGTTGCGCGATGACGCCGTCGCGTCGGGCCTGCTCGACCGGATCGGATTCCGTGACGAGGCCTACGCGCGGATCGCGGAACTCATTGGTGCTCAAGGTGATTCGGAAGAAGACGCGCCACCACGGCTCTACTTGGCGCGCTACGCGGGGGCATCCCGACAACGACTGGCGCCGCCCGTGCCGTCGGTCCCCGGACGCCGGTCCAAGCCGACGCTGGCGGTGGTCACGGTCGACGGCATGATCGTCGACGGACGCGGCGGACCGCAATTCCTGCCCATGGGCACCCCCACCGCCGGTGGTGACACCATCGCGGCGGCGCTGCGGGCGGCTGCCGCCGACGATTCGGTGTCCGCGATCGTGGTGCGGGTCGACAGCCCCGGCGGCGCGATCACCGCGTCGGAGACCATCTGGCGCGAGGTGGCAAGGGCCCGCGAACGCGGCAAGCCGGTGGTGGCGTCGATGGGCGCGGTGGCCGCCTCCGGTGGCTACTACGCCGCGATGGCCGCCGACGCGATCTTGGCCAACCCGGCGACGGTTACCGGCTCGATCGGCGTGATCACCGGAAAGCTGGTGATTCGTGACCTGATGGGCCGCCTGGGAGTCGCGTCAGACACCGTGCGCACCAACGCCAATGCCGACGCCTGGTCGATCGAGGCGCCGTTCACGCCGGAGCAGCAGGCCCATCGGGAGGCCGAGGCGGACTTGTTCTACAACGATTTCGTCGAAAGGGTCGCGGCGGCACGCAACTTGACCACTGAAGCCGTGGATGCCGTTGCCCGGGGCCGGATCTGGACCGGTGCCGATGCCCATGAGCGTGGCTTGATCGACGAACTCGGCGGCTTCCGCGCCGCGGTGCGCCGCGCGAAGGTGCTGGCCGGACTGAACGAGGACGACGAGGTCCGCATCGTCAGCTATCCGCACTCCTCACTGCTGGACATGGTGCGGCCGCAGGCCTCGTCGCAGCCGGCCGCCGCGTCGCTGCCGGACGCGCTGGGCGCACTTCTCGGCCGGACCGTCGCCGGCATCCTGGACAACGTCGAGCAGACGTGCAGCGGTGCCAACGCGCTGTGGGTGGGTAAAACGCGGTTCTAAGCGCTCGCTAGCCGGCGAGACTGGCGCTGATGAAGATGATCTCGCCGAGCGGGTCGTCGTTCTCCGGGGCGGGCAGCTCGAGGCCCTGGCGCTCAAACAGTTCGGTCCGGGTCACGCCCTCGACGTCCCAGCCCTTGCCCGACAGATAGTCGACGACATGGTTGCGTTCGCCGGAATAGACCAGCGACGCCATGTCGATGTCGACGCCGTGCTCGGCGAATTGTCCCGAGATCTCCCGCACCCGCTCGGCGTCGAAATCCACGATCCCGGGCACGAATTCGGTGGCGATCGTGCTCCCGGGCACGCTGAGCGCGATGATGTTGTCGAACAACCGGTCTTGGGCGTCCGGCGGCAGATAGATCAGCAGGCCTTCGGCGAGCCAGGCCGTCGGCGCCGTGGTATCCAGTCCGGCTTCCTTCAGCGCGGTGGGCCAGTCGGCGCGCAGATCGATGGGTACGGTGCGCCGGGTTGCGGTCGGTTGGGCACCGACGTCGGCCAAAGTGGTTGTCTTGAACTCGATCACCCGGGGTTGGTCGATCTCGTAGACCACCGCGTCCGCCGGCCACGGCAACCGGTAGGCGCGCGAGTCCAAGCCGGACGCGAGTATCACCGCTTGACGCACCCCGCCGCGCACGGCATTGAGGAAGTAGTCGTCGAAGTACTTGGTGCGGACGGCCATTCCGTCGATCAACGCCTGCATGCGCTTGGGTGAGGCGTTCTCGATCGTGCTGAAGTCGAGTTCCCCGTCCATCATCTTGGTGAAGAGGTCGATCCCCACCGCGCGCACCAGCGGCTCGGCGAACGGATCGTTGATCAAGCCGCGGGGATCCTTCGTCGCCATGGCGCGCCCGGCCGCGACCATCGTCGCGGTCGCGCCCACGCTGGAAGCCAGATCCCACTCGTCGTCATGAGTGCGTGGCATAGGCCAAACCCTATCCGAGCGTTGCCGCGACGTAGTGCAGGTCGCCGAACGCCGCCATCTCGTCCTCTGGGAACTCGAAGCCGTTGCGCGCATACAGTTCCCTGACGGGATGGCCCGTCACCTGCCAACCGTGGTTGGCCAGATAATCGACGACGACGCTGCGCTCACCCTGATAGAACAGGTCGGCCGCGTTGAGGTCGAAGCCGGCGCGCCGCCACCGTTCGGTGATGTGTTGCACGCGCTCTTCGGTGAACGCATTCGGGTCGGGCACGTGTTCGGTGGCCAGCCGACTGCCCGGCGCGCTGAGCGCGGCGATGTTGTCGAACAGCCGGTCCTGAGCCTCGGGGGGCAGATACGGCAGCAGTCCTTCCGCACTCCACGCGCTCGGCTGCGTGACGTCGAATCCGCTCTGCCGCAACGCCGTAGGCCAGTCATCGCGCAGGTCGATGGCCACGGCGCGGCGCTCGGCGGTCGGAGCGGCGCCGAGGTCGGCCAGCGTGCGGGTCTTGAATTCGATGACCTGCGGCTGGTCGACCTCGTAGACCACCGTTCCCGCCGGCCACTCCAATCGGTAAGCCCTGGTGTCGAGGCCGGAAGCCAGGATGACCGCTTGCCGCACCCCGTCTTTGGTGGCGTCGAGGAAGAAGTCGTCGAAGAACCTGGTCCGGACCGCCATCTGCTCGGTCCTGGTCTTGCGGTTCAGCAACGGGTCGTCTTCGAAATCGAGCTTTCCGTCGATGATGCGGACGAAGGGGTCCAACCCGACGGCACGCACCAGGGGATCGGCCAGCGGATCGTTGATCAATGGGTTTGATCCCTGTGACGCCAGCGCGCGGGACGCGGCGACCATGGTGGCCGTCGCGCCCACGCTTGACGCCAGATCCCAGCTGTCACCCTCGGTGCGGCCCGAATCGGTAGTCATCGCTGGTCTCCTATTTGGCGTTCTTGCGCAGAGTACCGCTGGTGTAGAGCATCTCCCCCATGCGCATGTCGTCGTCCTCGAGCGGCGGAAGTCCGTTGACCTCGAACAGGTCCCGGATGCTGATGCTGGTCAGCGCCCAGCCACGATCGCTCAGGTAGGGCTCGGCCTCGTTGCGGTCGCCGAAGTAGACGAGCCCGGCCATGTCGAGGTCGAAACCGTGCGCACGCCAGCGCTCGGAGATGCCCTGCATGCGCTCTTTCAGCTCCTCCTCTTCGCCGGGCTGCGGGTTGGGCGCGCTTTCGGTGGCGAGCCGGCTGTCGGGAGCGCTGAGCTCGGTGATGGTGTCCAGCAGGCGGTCCTGCGCCTCGGGCGGCAGGTAGCCGAGCAGGCCCTCGGCGCTCCACGCCGACGGCTGGGACGGGTCGAATCCGGCGGCGCGCAGCGCGGTGGGCCAGTCGTCGCGCAGATCGACGGCGACTACCCGTCGTTCGGCGGTCGGAGCGGCGCCCAGCTCTTCCAGCGTGCGGGTCTTGAATTCGATGACCTGCGGCTGGTCGACCTCGTAGACGACGGTGCCGCCGGGCCACTGCAGCCGGTAGGCGCGGGCATCCAGGCCCGACGCCAGAATGACCACCTGCTTGATGCCCGCGTTCGTCGCGTCCAGGAAGAACTCGTCGAAGAACTTGGTGCGGGCCGCCATGTTGTCGGACATCCGCGACATGGCACCGGCCGACCCGGTCGTGCCGTCGTGGACGTCGTTCAGTTCGGCCGGGTCCAACTCGCCGCTGGCCAGCCGGGCCAGCAGGTCGACGCCGACGGCGCGGACCAGCGGCTCGGCGAACGGGTCGTTGATCAGCGGACGGTCGGCGCGGGTCGCCATTGCGCGGGCCGCGGCCACCATCGTCGCGGTCGCGCCGACGCTGGATGCCAGGTCCCAAGAATCCCCTTCGTACCTGGTTGAGGTCATCTCTTGCTCCTATCGGAGGTAGTCGAACTAATATTTAGCCAATATAACAAGCTGCTACCACTGTACGCTGCCCGCGATTCGCGGCAACCTTGTCTCATGGCGTACGCGGCAGCGGGTAAGCGGGTGCTCATCACGGGTGCTTCCTCGGGGTTGGGCGCCGCCCTGGCGCGACAACTGGCCGCGCAGCGGGCGGTGGTGGGGCTCGTCGCCCGGCGGCGCGACCGCCTGGCCGAGGTGCTGGCCGATTGCCGGCAAAGCTCGCCGGAATCGGCGATGTGGGTGGCCGACCTGGCCGACACGGCGGCGGCCGGTGCGCTGGCTCTGACCGCCGCCGATGCGCTCGGCGGGATCGACGTGCTGATCAACAACGCCGCGATCCCGAAGCGGCGGGTCGTCACCGAGCTGGATCCCGACGACGTCGAGGACGTCATGCGGGTGAACTTCTTCGCGCCGATGCGCATGACGCTGGCCGTTCTGCCGCGGCTGCTGGCGCGCGGATCGGGCATGATCGTCAACGTGTCGAGCGTCGGCGGCCGCCTCGGAATCATCCACGAAACCGCGTACTG
>DASYBR010000039.1:0-5830 GCA_036500645.1 Mycobacterium sp.
TGCGCCAATCGCGGCCGGCCAGTTGGCGATGCACCTTCCGATGGACGACCCCTACCAGGTGCCGGACGGATACCCCGTCAAGGCCAACGCCAGCTTCGGCGTCTACTACATGCCCGACAGCGAACTATACGAGGACACGCTTGCGGAAATCTGGTTCGCCACCGAAGAAATCGCGCAAGCGAACGGGTTCACCAAGGCCGACTAGCCGATCGGGCCCAGCGGCTAGATCTTGCGGATCACCGTGACGACTTTGCCGAGCACGGCGGCGTCGTTGCCCGGGATGGGATCGAAGGCCGGGTTGTGCGGCATCAGCCAAACCTGGCCACCGGTGCGCTTGAAGGTCTTGACGGTGGCCTCACCGTCGATCATCGCCGCCACGATGTCGCCGTTGTCAGCCACGTTCTGCTGACGGACCACAACCCAGTCACCGTCGCAAATCGCGGCGTCGACCATCGAGTCACCGACCACCTTGAGCAGGAACAGCGCGCCCTCGCCGACGAGTTCTCGCGGCAGCGGAAAGACGTCTTCGACGGCTTCCTCGGCAAGGATCGGGCCGCCCGCCGCAATACGTCCCAAGACGGGAACGAAGGTCGGTTCGGGCAGCGCGTCCGAGCCCGCGACGTCGGTGCGAACCGGCGGCCTCGCGATGTCGTCGGCGCCGCGAACATCGACTGCGCGAGGGCGGTTGGGGTCACGGCGCAGATAGCCCTTGCGTTCCAGCGTGCGCAATTGGTGAGCCACCGAGGATGTCGACGTCAGACCGACCGCATCGCCGATTTCCCGGATGCTCGGGGGATATCCGCGAGTGGTGACCGAAGCCCGAATGACGTCCAAGATCGTGCGCTGCCGGTGCGTGAGCCCCGAATCCCCAGATCGTGCACTGCGCTCGGGGTCGCCGCCCGGTGTGTCGCTGTCGCTCATACGGACGAATGTAGCCGCATCCGGCATCGATATCAAACATGTGTTCGAGGCGTGTCGAATTTTCGCCCTCCTCGGCGGGCCGAAAAGTTGTCGGTGCGGTGCCCTATCGTCTGCTGCATGTGCAACAGTTCGATCACATGTTCGGAATTCGAACACACTATCGATTATGCTTCGAACAAATGATCGACCCTAGCCGACTGGAGGAACCCACATGATGCCCATCGAGACCATCTCGCCCAGCGCGCCGATTCGCTGTCGGCCGGTCCAGGTGCGTCCGGTAGGCCACCGCGGCCGGCCCGGACCACGGGGTCCGCAGCCGTCGAGGCCGGTCGCCGCGCCCCCGCGTTACCGCGGCACCGGAGTGTTGATGTCGACGGCGCCGCATCGGCCACGTCCGATCACGCCGGCGACCACGGTGGCGCTCGCCCTGCTCGCCGCGTTGATCACCGTGTGGCTCGGGCTGGTGGCGCACTTCGGAGACATGCTGCGTGGCGACTCGGACCAGAAGGCGGCCCACATTCCCGACCGGCTCGCCGTGGTGCGGGTCGAACCCGGGGAGACTCTGCAGCACTTGGCGGCCCGGGTGGCACCCGATGCGCCGACCGGTCCGGTCGCAGCGCGCATCCGCGAGCTCAACGATCTGGACTCCGCCACTGTGACCGCCGGTTCGACGCTGATCGCACCGGTGGGCTGACGGTTCCGTCGTGCAGCGCCGAAACCCGCGTGGCTCAATGGTCGTCGATAACTGCGGTGACGGCCGCGGATACCTGGCGCGACCTCCGATGACGCTAGGCCCGCGGGGACTGCGCAGGTACGCTCGGGGTGGTCTCAGACATCCCGTTGTCGGCGCGGCGAAGGAGCGGTCATGCACTGTCCGTTCTGTCGCCATCCCGATTCCCGAGTGGTTGACTCCCGGGAGACCGATGAAGGTCAGGCCATTCGACGCCGAAGGTCATGCCCGGAGTGCGGGCGGCGATTCACCACCGTGGAGACAGCGGTGCTAGCGGTCGTCAAGCGCAGCGGTGTCACCGAACCGTTCAGCCGCGAGAAGGTGATCAGCGGTGTGCGCCGGGCATGTCAGGGCCGCCAGGTCGACGACGATGCGCTGAACCTGCTGGCCCAGCAGGTCGAAGATGCGGTAAGGGCTAGCGGGTCACCGGAAGTCCCCAGCCACGAGGTCGGGCTGGCGATCCTCGGTCCGCTGCGAGAACTCGACGAGGTGGCGTATCTGCGATTCGCCTCGGTGTACCGGTCCTTTTCGTCCGCAGACGATTTCGAGCGCGAGATCCAGGCGCTGCGCGCTCACCGCAAGGTGCCCGCGTCCGGTTGACCGGTCGGGTCTCACCCTTTAGCGAGCCGACCGACGCCGGTAGTGTCTGGGCGTGACCCGCGGCGGCGACGATGCAGTGGGGGCACCCCCAGCGCGCAGCGGCGAGGGGGACGAAGCGATGCTGAGGAGCGGCGCTCGTGACAAGAGTTCTGCGAACGCGGGTCTGTGTTGCCGGCGGAGGTCCCGCGGGCCTGGTCCACGCTCTGCTGCTGGCCCGCGCCGGAATCCAGGTTGTCGTCCTGGAAAAGCACAATGACTTTTTGCGCGACTTCCGCGGCGACACCGTGCATCCGACCACCTTGCGGATCATGGACGAGCTGGGATTCATCGATGAGTTTCTGCGTTTACCGCACACCAAAATCACCCGAGTCGCCTTCGACACCGACGGCTCGCTTCGCACTTTCGGCAACTTCAGCGCGCTCAAATGGCTCGGCTTCAAACAGCCCTACATCGCGTTGATGCCGCAGTGGGACTTCTTGGACTATCTCGCCGAGAAGGCAAGCGCCTACCCGGAATTCACCTTGATCCGCAACGCGGAGGTCAAAGAGTTGATCTTCGACGGCGATCGGGTCGTCGGCGTGCGCACGCCGGAGCTCGAGGTGAATGCCGAGCTGGTCGTCGGCGCCGACGGGCGCGCATCGGCGGTGCGGGCAGCGGCGGGTCTGGAGATCGCCAGCGCGGCCTCTCCGATAGACGTGTTGTGGTTCCGACTGAAGTGGCGCCCGGGTGACCCTCAAGAGCTCTACGGCATCATCCGTAAGGGCCTGATGATGGCCATGATTTACCGGGGTGACTACTGGCAGGTCGCGCATGTAATGCCGAAGGGGCAGGACCCGCGAGACGGTTCGCTGGAGGCATTCAAGGAGCGGCTGGTGGCCGCGCAGCCGAATTTTCGCGAACATGTCAACGATCTGCACTCCTGGGATGACACCAGCCAACTCGATGTGCGAGTGGATCGGCTCAAGACGTGGTGGCGGAGCGGCCTGCTGTGCATTGGCGATGCCGCGCATGCCATGTCGCCGGCCGGTGGCGTCGGTATCAACCTGGCTGTCGCTGACGCGGTGGCCGCGGCCAACATCCTCTGTGCTCGGCTGCGCGAAGGTCGGTTGACAAATGCCGACCTCGCTAAGGTGCAGCGCCGTCGCGAGCTACCCGCGCGGATCATCCAGGCCGGCCAAGTGTTCATCCAGGACAGAGCGATTCAGCCGAATTTGACCGGTGACCTGTCGCCGATCCGGATCCCGAAGTTCGTCGGGTTCGGTCCGCTGCAGTCCATTCCGCCGATCATTGTCGGTCGGGGCTTCCATCCGGAGCATGTCCGCACGTCGGACGTACACACTGCCTGACGCGTCGGTCCGGCTCGGCGGTGCCTATTCTGGCCCGCATCGTCGCCGGGCTAGGCTGACCGGATGGCGCCTGACCTGCACCCCGACCTGCAAGCGCTCGCTCCGTTGCTCGGTACCTGGCAAGGTCGTGGGTCCGGTAATTACCCAACGATCGAGCCGTTCGACTATCTCGAGGAAGTCGCGTTTTCCCATGTGGGCAAACCGTTTTTGGTCTATGGCCAGAAAACCAGGGCCGCGACGGACGGGAAGCCGTTGCATGCCGAGACGGGATATCTTCGCGTACCGCGACCCGGTCTCGTTGAACTGGTGCTCGCGCACCCCAGTGGCATCACCGAAATCGAGGTGGGGACCTACACTGCCGACGGCACGACCATCGAGCTCAACATGACCGCCTCGACGATCGGTATGACACCGACCGCCAAAGAGGTGACCGCGCTTGGCCGCCGGTTTCGAGTCGACGGCGACGAGCTGTCGTATTCGTTGCAGATGGGTGCGGTAGGACAACCGCTGCAAGGCCACCTCGCCGCGCTGTTGCATCGCAAAAGCTGAGCCCCAGAGCTCGAAAATGAGGAGACGACAACGTGGATGTTGAAAATGCCGTCTACCCAACGCATTCCAGCGTCGAAGCATTGCTGGCCGATGACTCCGGCCGGCCCGTTGTGATGCTCAACCTGCTCAGGTTCCGGGCGAAGGCGGTCTACGCCGACGGACGCCCCACTGAGCTGACTGGGCGCCAAGCCTACGATCTCTACGCCGCGCCGATGCAAAAAGTCATCGACGCGGGAGGCGGAAAGGTGTTGTTCGGTGGCGACATCGCGTCTTTGGTGATCGGCGATGTCGAAGACTTGTGGGACACCTGTGTGCTGGTCGAATATCCTTCAGCCGCAGCATTTGCCGCGATAGTAACGTCCCCGGAAGTAGCGGAGATCGGCGTCCACCGCGCCGCCGGGCTCTACGGCCAGCTGCTGATCCGCGTCGCCCAGCTGACGCTTTAACAGCACGCGAGACGAGTCAGACGAAGTGCGTGACGCCGTCGTTGGCGACCCGGCCGGCGACCTGGACCCAGCCCTCTGGGCTCCAGGTGGTCTTGATCACCGATCCCTTGCCCTGGGTGATATTCAGGTTGCGGCTGAGGTAGTCGGTCATTCGCACGGCGGCAGATCCCGTCGCTTCATCTTCTGGCACGCCCAAGTTGCCGCAGAATACCCGCGAGCGCAGTGCACCTGAAGACTCGTCGGTCCACGCCCACAGGTAGTGGGAGATGTCGTCGGAAAAGTCGCCGGGGTCCGCGGCTGCCAGTTCGTCGACTGAGTCCAGATCGTGAATGGCGAACTCGGGAGCCCATTCCGAGCGGGCGCTGATGGCCGCGATGTCGTCGTCGTAACTCACCTGCACAATCCCGGCCGGCACCTGCAGGGTGCGGATCGGTGTACCCCTCGCGCGTAACCACCATGAGGCCCCGACCGTCGGGTGCCCGGCGAACGGCAATTCGGTGAGCGGTGTGTAGATACGAGCACGCGCAGTGGTGGATCCGGCGCTCGGCAGATCAACGAAAACCGTTTCACTGTAACCTAATTGGGTCGCTATACGCTGGTGCCACTGGACGTCGACGGTGCTGGCGTCGACGACGCCCAGCGGATTGCCAAAGTTTCCTGCCGAGTCGGTGAACACCCGCACCACCGTGACATCGAAGCCCATAGGCCGACCATACGGTGTCGCCTTTGGGAGCAGGTCAGGTGGCGTTGCGCTCGTCGGAACCCATGGCCTCCAACACGGCAACACGGGTATCGACCGGCCCGGAGACGGTTTGCGCGCCGCCGCCGCTGCGGAGCAGCTCACGCAGGGCGGCCTGGTTATACTCGGCGGGCTCGGTGGTGTCGATGAAACGCTGGACGACCTCGATGAAACGGTCGGGATCGTCATGGAACGGGAAGTGCCCGGAGCGCTCGAAAATCTCCAATTGGGAACCCGGCATCGCGGCGTGCGCCATCCGGGCGTGACTGACCGGCACCACCACATCGTCTGTGCCCCAAATGATCTGCACCGGAACAGACTGCGTCAAATAACATCGATCCAGCATGGTGACGCTCTGACCGCGCCAGTCGACGACCGCCCGCAACGTCCGGGTGAACGCAGCCGAGGCCATCGGCTCCGGCAGGTCGGCCAGCACCCGCAGCACGTCAGGCAGGTCGTGGCCCAGTCCAGTTGATCCCAGCAACATGCCCGCCACGCG
>DASYBR010000040.1:0-4075 GCA_036500645.1 Mycobacterium sp.
TCACGAGTCGATGGATCCGGCCCGGCGGGCGTTCTACCAATATCACGCCTCGCTGATGGAGCCGTGGGACGGCCCGGCGTCGATGACGTTCACCGACGGCACCATCATCGGCGCGGTGCTCGACCGTAACGGCCTACGCCCGTCGCGGATCTGGGTCACCGCCGACGGCCTGGTCGTGATGGCTTCCGAGGCCGGCGTGCTGGACCTCGACCCGTCGACGGTGGTCCGCCGGATGCGGTTGCAGCCCGGCCGGATGTTCCTGGTCGACACCGCGCAGGGCCGCATCGTCTCCGACGAGGAGATCAAGGCCGAGCTGGCCGCCGAACAGCCCTACCGGCAGTGGCTGGACAACGGGCTGATTCCGCTGGCCGAACTGCCGCAGGGCGACTATGTGCGGATGCCCCACCATCGAGTTGTGTTGCGCCAGCTTGTTTTCGGCTACACCTACGAAGAGCTCAACCTGTTGGTGGCGCCGATGGCCCGGACCGGCGCCGAGCCTATCGGCTCGATGGGAACCGATACGCCGGTCGCCGTGCTCTCCCAGCGGCCGCGGATGCTGTTCGACTACTTCCAGCAATTGTTCGCGCAGGTGACCAACCCACCGCTGGACGCCATCCGCGAAGAGGTGGTGACCAGCCTGCAGGGCACCACCGGCGGAGAGGGCGACCTGCTCAACCCGAACGAGGATTCGTGTCGCCAGATCTCGTTGTCGCAGCCGATTCTGCGTAACCACGAACTGGCCAAGCTGATCAATCTCGACCCGGACGTCGAGGTCAACGGTCGCCGGCATGGTATGCAGTCCAAGGTGATTCGCTGTCTGTACCCGGTGGCCGAGAACGGCACCGGCCTGAAGGCGGCGCTCGACGACGTGCGTGCGCAGAGCTCGGCGGCGATCGCCGACGGCGCACGGATCATCATCTTGTCCGATCGGGAATCCGACGAGAAGATGGCCCCGATCCCGTCGCTGCTGGCGGTCTCCGCAGTACACCATCACCTGGTACGCGAACGCAGCCGCACCAAAGTCGGACTGGTGGTCGAGTCGGGGGACGCCCGCGAGGTGCACCACATGGCCGCGCTGATCGGCTTCGGCGCGGCGGCGGTCAACCCGTACATGGCGTTCGAGTCGATCGAGGTCATGCTGGACCGCGGCGTGCTGCAGGGCCTCGACCGCGAGAAGGCGCTGACGAACTACATCAAAGCCGCGGGCAAGGGCGTGCTGAAGGTGATGTCCAAGATGGGCATCTCGACCCTGGCGTCCTACACCGGCGCCCAGCTGTTTCAGGCGGTCGGCGTCTCCGAGGATGTTCTCGACGAGTATTTCACCGGATTAGCCTGTCCCACTGGCGGAATCGGCCTCGCCGACATTGCCGCCGATGTTGCGGCGCGCCACGAGCTGGCTTTCCTGGATCGGCCCGACGAGCGCGCGCACCGCGAACTCGAAGTCGGTGGCGAATACCAGTGGCGCCGTGAAGGCGAATACCACCTGTTCAACCCGGAGACTGTGTTCAAGTTGCAGCACTCCACCCGGACCGGCCAGTACAAGGTCTTCAAGGATTACAGCCGGCTGGTCGACGACCAGAGCGAGCGGATGGCGTCGCTGCGCGGCCTGCTGAAGTTCCGCGAAGGGGTCCGGCCGCCGGTGCCGCTCCACGAGGTCGAGCCGGCCAGCGAGATCGTCAAACGCTTTGCCACCGGCGCGATGAGCTACGGCTCGATCTCCGCCGAGGCACACGAGACGCTGGCTATCGCGATGAACCGGCTGGGGGGCCGGTCGAACTGCGGCGAGGGCGGCGAGCACGTCAGCCGTTTCGAGCGCGACCCGAACGGTGATTGGCGCCGCAGCGCCGTCAAGCAGGTCGCGTCGGCCCGCTTCGGCGTCACCTCGCACTACCTGACCAACTGCTCCGACATCCAGATCAAAATGGCTCAGGGCGCCAAACCCGGTGAGGGCGGCCAGCTTCCGGGTGGCAAGGTCTATCCGTGGATCGCCGAGGTACGGCACTCCACCCCCGGGGTGGGGTTGATCTCACCGCCTCCGCACCACGACATCTACTCGATCGAGGATCTGGCTCAGCTGATCCACGATCTGAAGAACGCGAACCCGTCGGCGCGTATCCACGTCAAGCTGGTCTCCGAGAACGGTGTCGGCACCGTGGCCGCGGGCGTCTCGAAGGCGCATGCCGACGTCGTGTTGATCTCCGGGCACGACGGCGGGACCGGCGCCACCCCGCTGACGTCGATGAAGCACGCCGGCGCACCGTGGGAGCTCGGGCTGGCCGAGACCCAGCAGACATTGCTGCTCAACGGGTTACGCGACCGGATCGTCGTCCAAGTCGACGGGCAGCTCAAAACCGGCCGGGACGTGATGATCGCGGCGCTGCTCGGTGCCGAGGAGTTCGGCTTCGCCACCGCACCGCTGGTGGTGTCCGGCTGCATCATGATGCGGGTGTGCCACCTGGACACCTGCCCGGTCGGGGTGGCCACCCAGAATCCGGTGCTGCGCGAACGGTTCACCGGCAAGCCGGAGTTCGTGGAGAACTTCTTCCTGTTCGTCGCCGAAGAGGTCCGCGAATACATGGCGCAGCTGGGCTTCCGCACCCTCAACGAGGCGGTGGGCCAAGTCGGGTCGCTGGACACCACCTTGGCCCGGGCGCACTGGAAGGCACACAAACTCGACCTGACACCGGTGCTGCACGAGCCGGAGTCCGCGTTCATGAATCAGGATCTGTACAACAGTTCCAGCCAGGACCATGGCCTGGACAAGGCGCTGGATCAACAGTTGATCGTGATGAGCCGCGAGGCGCTGGACTCGCAGAAACCCGTCCGCTTCTCCACCACGATCGCCAACGTCAACCGAACTGTCGGCACCATGCTCGGCCACGAAGTGACGAAAGCCTATGGCGGCGAAGGATTGCCGGACGGCACCATCGACATCACCTTCGACGGCTCGGCGGGCAACAGCTTTGGCGCTTTCGTACCCACCGGCATCACGCTGCGGGTGTATGGCGATGCCAACGACTACGTGGGCAAGGGATTGTCCGGAGGCCGGATCGTGGTGCGACCACCCGACAACGCGCCGCCGGACTACGTCGCCGAAGACAACATCATCGGCGGCAACGTCGCCCTGTTCGGCGCCACCAGCGGCCAGGCGTTCCTGCGCGGAGTGGTCGGTGAGCGGTTCGCCGTGCGTAACTCCGGCGCGCACGCGGTGGTCGAAGGGGTCGGCGATCACGGCTGTGAGTACATGACCGGCGGCAGGGTGGTGATCCTGGGTAGCACCGGACGCAACTTCGCGGCGGGCATGTCCGGTGGCGTCGCCTATGTCTACGACCCGCAGGACGCATTGCCGGACAACCTCAACTCGGAGATGGTGGAACTGGAGGCGCTCGACGATGACGACTTGGCTTGGCTGCACGGGATGATTCAGGCGCACATCGATGCGACCGACTCCGCGGTCGGTCAGCGCATCTTGGAGGACTGGGCAGCTGGGCAACGGAGCTTCGTCAAGGTAATGCCCCGCGATTACAAGCGGGTGCTGGAGGCGATTGCCGAGGCCGAGCGCAACGGCACCGATCCCGACCAGGCGATCATGGCGGCTGCCAGTGGTTGACCCGAAGGGCTTTCTGAAGTACACCCATCGCGAAACGCCGAAGCGCCGACCAGTGTCATTGCGGCTGCGCGACTGGCACGAGGTCTACGAAGACTTCCCGCACGAGACGCTGCAGCACCAGGCCGCTCGCTGCATGGACTGTGGGATCCCGTTCTGCCACAACGGTTGTCCGCTGGGCAACCTGATACCGGAGTGGAATGACCTGACCCGCACCGGTCGCTGGCGCGACGCGATCGAGCGCCTGCACGCGACAAACAACTTCCCGGAGTTCACCGGCCGACTCTGCCCGGCACCATGCGAATCAGCGTGCGTGCTCGGGATCAACCAGGATCCGGTGACAATCAAGCAGATTGAGGTCGAGATCATCGACAACGCCTTCGATGAAGGCTGGGTGGTCCCGCTTCCACCGGACGAGGAGCAGCTCACCGGCAAGACGGTGGCGGTGGTCGGCTCCGGGCCGGCCGG
>DASYBR010000041.1:0-106432 GCA_036500645.1 Mycobacterium sp.
GAGACATTCTATTTTCAGCGTCTGTAACACGCTCCCTTGCCGTCGCGGCTCAGATGTCACGGCTCAGATATCGTAGTACAGTGCGAATTCGTACGGGTGCGGGCGCAGGCGGATCGCATCGGCCTCGTTCTTACGCTTGTAGTTGATGAATGTCTCGATCAGCTCCTCGGTGAAAACATCACCTTTGAGCAGGAACGAGTGGTCGTCTTCCAAACATCCGAGCGCCTCTTCGAGTGAAGCGGGCATGGACGGCACCTTCTTCATCTCTTCGGGCGACAAGTCGTAGATGTCTTTATCCAGCGGCTCGCCGGGGTCCGCCTTGGTGAGGATGCCGTCGATTCCGGCCATGAGCATCGCTGCAAAACCCATGTAGGGATTCGACGAAGGATCGGGCGGACGAAACTCTACGCGCTTCGCCTTGGGATTGGCTGAATACATTGGAATCCGAACTGCGGCCGACCGGTTGCGGCGCGAATACGCCAAGTTTACTGGCGCCTCATAACCGGGCACCAGTCGCTTGTAGCTGTTCGTGGTGGGTGCAATGATAGCTGACAATGCCCGGGCGTGCTTCAACAATCCGGCGATGTAGTGTAATGCCATTTGGCTTAAGCCTGCGTATCCATCGCCCGCGAATTGAGGCTTGCCGTCCTTCCATAAGCTCTGATGGGTGTGCATGCCGTTGCCGTTGTCGCCGAAGAGCGGCTTGGGCATGAACGTCACGGTTTTGCCGGCCTGCCAGGCTGTGTTCTTGACGATGTACTTGTACATCTGGTGGTCGTCGGCCGCGTGCAGCAATGTGTTGAATTTGTAGTTGATCTCGGCCTGACCGCCGCTACCCACTTCGTGATGGCCCTTCTCCAAAGAGAAGCCGGCGTTTGTCAGGTGGGTGAGAATCGTGTTGCGCAGGTCCACGTAATGGTCGGTGGGGGCCACCGGGAAATAGCCTCCCTTGGGGCGGACCTTGTAGCCGCGATTGGGACTGCCGTCGGACTCCGTCGCCTCTCCGGTGTTCCACCACCCGGAGGTCGCGTCCACTTTGTAGAACGATGTGTCGGTGCGCGAGTCGAAGCTCACCGAGTCGAAGATGTAGAACTCGGCTTCCGGGCCGAAGTACGCGGTGTCCGCTATACCGGAGCTGACCAGGTAATTCTCGGCCTTGCGAGCGATGTTGCGCGGGTCGCGTGAGTACAGCTCGAGGGTGAAGGGGTCGTGCACGAAGAAGTTCACGATCAGCGTTTTGGCGGCCGAGAACGGGTCGACGGTTGCGGTTTCCGCATCCGGGAGCAGCAGCATGTCGGATTCGTGGATCGATTGAAACCCTCGAATCGATGAGCCGTCGAAAGCTAAACCGT
The DNA here is from genome assembly GCA_036500645.1 of Mycobacterium sp. Lineage (GTDB taxonomy): Bacteria > Actinomycetota > Actinomycetes > Mycobacteriales > Mycobacteriaceae > Mycobacterium. Next base: position 1,353 of record DASYBR010000041.1, read on the forward strand.
CCTCGAATACGCTCTCGTCGAAAACGTATATCGGAATCGTGAAGTGCTGCATGGTGCCCGGTAGGTCACAGAAGCGGACGTCGACGTACTCGATCTTCTCGTCCTTGGCGAGTCTGAAGATATCGTCGGGCGATTTATCGGACACGGCTTGCTCCTTCGTTCTGCTGCTCGCGTTGCGCGCGGCTACCGCCAATTCATTCACACCACGCTGATTCAGGCATCCTGTAGCGAATTGGGCGATCGGATGGCGGGCCTTCGATTGATATGTCTGGCCTGTGTTACGTTGCGAGACCGGGCAATTCGAATGACCTTCGGCAGGGTCGGTTTACCCGATCGAAATAATTGGCGCGCGCCCGTGGGCTTTGCGCGACACCGTCGGCGTGCGCGTCACGTGCGGACTCGCTAGCGTGAAGAGGTTTGTTAAGCGTGCGAATTGTCTAGGACGGCGGCTGGATGTCGGGGATCAGAATGGGTGTTCCGGTCACTATCGTCACGTCGATGCTCGTCGCGCTCGCCGGTGCCTCGTCCGCGGTCGGTGCGGCCGCGCCCGCGGGCCGCGGAAGCGTTCCGCTCGATGTCGCGCCGGCGAAGATCGGCGGCGGCGTCTCGGCCCTGACCTACGACTGTGGGAATCAGTCGCCCATCGAAGTTGTGAGCTTGAGTTCAACCATCACGTTGAACGGTTCGTGCGGCGAGGTGGAGGTGAACGGCTCCGCGAACACGGTGAACCTTCAGACAGTCGCCTTCATCAAGGCCAGCGGAACCGGCAACCACATCACGTGGCAGAGCGGGCCGGGCGGTGCCGCCCCCCGCATCACCAATCCCGGGGGTAGCAATTCCATCGCTGGGCCCGGCGGCATCCAGACACCCTCAGGTGCTGGCTGATTCAGTTGCCGCGCCGCCTTTGCGGGTGGGGGCGCGCGAGGCGCCACATCGTGTGGCGGCCACCCGGTGTGGACCGGGCGACTTCACCGCGCTTCTCCAGCACCTCCAAGCTTCGGTAGATGCGTTCATGCACGACGTCCTGGGCGGATGCCGTTGCCAGGCAACGTCTTAGCTCGGCAGTGCTCATGGCATCGGTTGAGTCGGCAAGCGCGCTCAGAAGCCGTTCCCGTAGCGCCTCTGACGGCAGGGAGTTGTTCATGCCGGGCCTGGAGTCCGCGATCGCTGTTAGCGTGTCGTCCTCACGAGCGCCGGTGTTGGTCGTCGGACTCCGGATCCACGTCCTGGCCCCGGGTGATAACCCAATCCTGCTCCCATAGCCGTTGCGTCAGATCCTGAAATACCGCGAGCGCAAACTGATCATCCGGGCCCATCAGAGCCGACCTGGTCATCAGCGCGCGCACGGTCGATCCGTCCTTGTGGCGCAATTCGACGACCATGTTGGCGAGGGCGCAAACCGCTGACAGCGGGGGCTCCGACACCGGAACCCAGTGGAAGATCTGATCGAATCGCAACGACAGCACTTCGTCCGGTTCGAAGCCGACCATCGCGGCGAAGGCGGTGTTCGTGAACAAGATGCTGCCGTCTTCCGCGATGGCGAGTACGGGAACCGGAATCCGATCCAGCACCACCAAGGCGGGCAACTGCTTCAAGATCGTCGCCGGCGACTGGTCGTGTTGCCGATGGCGTCGCCGCTCCACGGGGTGCTGGTGCTCGATGGCGCGGGGCGCGTCCCGGCCTTCAGGCGTGATTTCGGATTTAGCTGGCGTCGACGATCGTCCCATGGTTGAAATATTGCGGGTGGCAACGATCACTCTGCACGAGTAGTTCGCTACCTGTTTTCAAAGTCACGAGGTCAGGCCACTACGCAACCCGGCGTCAGGGATTCTCAAGCGGGCGGCGTGGGCGTCATGGATCCGATGTAGTAGATCTCTTTCCCGGTGGGATACCCGCCGCCGTCGGTGGCGATATGAACGTGGTCGTAGTGGTTGGCGGTTTCCGAACCCAGGTCGGCTGTCCAGCTGCCGGCACCGACTCCCGGGTAGATCTTCTGCCGCCAGATCACGTGGTTGATTCCCCATCGTTTGGCATTCGCCAGGGCATAGCCGGCGATTTGGTTACCGAGCTCGATGCCCTCGGGGGCGCCATGGTTGGGGATCATGACGTCGATCGCCAAGCCGTTTGGATGCCATGGCAAGGGATCCTGCCGGTAGCCGTAGATGGTGGTGATCTGCGGAAACAGCACGCTGATGACGCGCTCCGCCCAAATGGTCTTGACCTGCAGCCGGTCTTCCGACGCGACGCCAGGTGGCAACGGGAACTGGAACTGCTGGGCAGTCATCGGCGTGTCGGGCGCCAGCGCCGCCAGGGACTGCGCCTCCTCGGGACTGGCGGTGTGCGCTGAGCCGGCCGACGTCGAGAACGGCGGGGCCGGGGTCTTGGTCGGCTCGGCCTCCTGGGCCGCTACCGGAGGCTGAGCGCAGCACGGAGGCTTTGTTTGTTGGGCATAGATCATCGCGGCCGAGGCGATCAGCGAGGCCACGATCGCCGACCAGCGTCCTCGCGTTTTGGCTAACCCGCCGGTGCGCACGAATCGCAGCTTAGTGTCGTGTGAGACGCATGTGGCGAACTTTGGTATTTCTCGTCGCGGCGGCCGAGCCGGCCCTCACCGAAGGTTCGCCCGTAGTTCCCGTTTGAGCACCTTGCCGTAGCTGTTCTTCGGCAACTCGTCGACGAACTCGTAGCGTTTGGGCCGCTTGAATCGGGCGATGCGCGCTAACAGATGTGCGTCCAACTCGGCCGGTTCCGCCGTGCCGACGATGAACGCGACGACGACCTCGCCCCATTCGGTATCGGGGGCGCCAACCACACACGCCTCTGACACGCCGGGGTGTCCGAGCAGAACCTCCTCCACCTCGCGGGGGTAGATGTTGGATCCGCCGCTGATGACGACGTCCTTGGACCGATCCCGCAGGGTGAGGAAGCCGCGCGTGTCATAGGAACCCATGTCGCCGGTGTAGAGCCAGCCGTCCTTGAGCGTGGCGCGGGTGGCGCCGGGATTCTGCCAGTAACCGGACATCACGGCGTCGCCACGACAGACGATCTCGCCGATCTCGCCGGCGGGGGCCGGGCGTCCGTCGGCGCGCAGCACGGCGACCTCCATGCCGGACCGCGGATAGCCGACCGAACCGAGGACGGCGTCGTCGCCCGATTCGTGGTCGGCGCGGCGTAGCCCGGTGATCGTCATCGGCGCCTCGCCTTGCCCGTAGATCTGGGCGAAGATCGGCCCGAACGCCGCCATCGCCTTCTTCAGGCTCTCGATGTACATCGGGCCGCCGCCGTAGACGATGGTCGTCAGGTTGCCCGGGCGGCTGCGGCCCGTCTTGACCAGCCGCTGCACCATCGTCGGGGCGAGAAACGCGCTGCTGCCCGGGTGGCGCTCGCACAGGTCGAGGAATTCGTCGGGATCGAACGCGCCCGACGAAGGTACGACCTGGCGGGCCCCGCGCAACACGTACGGCAAGATGTAGAGCCCCGAGCCGTGGGACATCGGCGCCGCGTGCACCAGGCTGCAGTCCTCGTCAGGGGAGTCGATGTCAGCCAGGTGTGCGACGGCCATCGCCGTGAGGTTGCGGTGCGACAGCATCGCGCCCTTTGAGGGGCCGGTGGTGCCGCTGGTATAGAACAGCCACGCCAACGTCGACGGGTCGGTATGCGCCGGCGGTGCCGCCGGGGCGGCGTCGAACCGACCTGAATAGTCCGCTGCCTCAACGATTTCGATCGGCCGGTCGGTGACGGTTGCGAGTTCGGTGCCGATCGCGGTGGAGGCGAAGACCTGGGACACGTCGGCGTCGTCGAGGATCTGGGTCATCTCGCGGGGATGCAGCTTGTAGTTGATCGGGACGACGACACACTCGGCGGCCCAGATCGCGAACATCAATTCGACGATCTCCGGCCGGTTCTGGCTCGCGATCGCGACGCGTGCGCCGGCGTCACATTGTTGCCGGATCGAGGTGGCCAACCGCAATGCCCGGTCCCGCAATTCCTCCCACGTGCACAGCTGGCGGTCACCGTCATAGAGTGCGCCGCGATCGGGAAAACGATTCGCGGCCTGATCGAGCACCGCAAACAGATTCATCGCGCGATCCACTGCGAGGTCAGTGCGTACTCCGACAGGTACTTCGTCGCGCTCCAGCCGCCGTCGACGACGATCGTTTGCCCGTTGATGAAACTTCCTCCCGGAGAACACAAGAAGGCGACGGTGCTGGCGATGTCATCGATGCTGCCCAACCGCTGATGCGGAGTCATCTCGGTGTTGATCTTGCGGAATCGGTCGTCTTCCAAGCGTTTCTCGACCATCGGCGTCAGCGTCACACCGGGCGCGACGGCATTGCAGCGGACGCCGGACGCTCCGTACTGACAGGCGATGTGGGTGGTCAACGCGGTCAACCCGCCCTTGGCCGCGGAGTAGGCGCCGCCGCGCAGGCCGCCGATGACCGCGAACGTCGATGTCACGTTGATGATCGCCGACCCGGGTCTCATGTGCGGCAACACGTCGCGTGCGAGCCGGAAGGGCGCGCGCAGCATCAAACCCAGGAAATAGTCCAGGGTTTCGTCATCGGTCTCGTGGAGCGGCTTGGGGCTGCCCACCCCGGCGTTGTTGATCAGGAAGTCGATGTGGCCCCACCGCGCGACCGCGAGGTCCACGATGCGTTGCGGCGCATCGTCATCGGTCAGATCGACGGCGAGGGTCGCGACGCGATCCGGATCGTTGACGGCCCTTTCCAACTCGGCCAGCCGACCCTCGTCCCGACCCGTGCCGACGACCGCCATGCCCATCTCGGCGAGTTTCGTCGCACACCCCAAGCCGATGCCGCTGCTTGCTCCCGTGACGATTGCGACCTGCATCTCACCCATCCTGTGTCAGCACCGCTCGGATCCGATGTTTGAGTATCTTCCCTGCGTCGTTCTTGGGCAGCGCGTCCCAGATCACCACCTGTTCTGGGGCCTTGAATTTCGCGACACCCTTGCTCTGCAACAGGGCCAGCAGGCTAGCGACGTCCGGGCTCGCCGAACCCGCGGGCACAATCACCGCGCACGCCCGCTCCCCGGTGCGGTCGTCGGGCAGACCGACCACCGCGATTTCCGCGACGCCGGGATGCTCGGCGAGCAGGTCCTCGACTTCCTTCGCAGAAATGTTCTCACCGTTGCGGATGATGACGTCCTTGGCCCGGCCGGTCACGACAAGGTACTGGTCATCGACCCAGCGACCGAGATCGCCGGTGCGGAAAAACCCTGCGGCATCGAAAGAGTCGGCGTCGTCTTCGGGGTGACGGTAACCCAGCAGCATTTGCGGGCCGCGCACACAGATTTCACCATCGCCGGCGGGCGCGGTTTCGTGCGCGACCAGTTTGATCTCGGCGATGCCGCGCCTGCCGTCGGTGTCCGCGGCGTGGGCGGCCTCCTCCCGCAGGGGGGCGCCGACGGTCGCGACCGGCACCTCCGTGCAGCCGTATACGCGGGTGACGACCGCGTTCTCGAAATATTGTCCGGCGCGGCGGATCAGCGGAGGTGACACCGAGGCTCCGCCGCAGATGAAGACCTTCAAGTCGGGCAGGCGCGTATCGGCCCGCTCGGCGGCGGTCAGCAGCTGCTGCAGAAAGGGTGTCGCGCCTGCCATGTGGGTGCACCGCTCGCTGCGCATCAGCGAAACGGCCGCCGCCGGGTCCCACCGGTCCATCAGCACCGCGGTGGTTCCCAGCAGCAGCGGGCATTCGAACGCGTAGATCGAGCCGCCGATGTGGGCGATCGGCGACGGGACCAGGAAGGTATCGCCCTGGTCGATATTCCAGTGGTCGCGGAGCTGGCAGATCAGTGCGTGAATCGAATTATGGCTGTGCAGGACACCTTTCGCGCGACCGGTGGTGCCGGAGGTGTAGAGGACCATCCGGACCGCGTCGGCATCAAGGGCGGGGAGCTCTCGGGGGTCTTGTCGTACCAGCGTCGCGTATGGCGTATGCGAACCGGCTTGACTTGTTTCGCAGCCGCGCAGCACCACGACTTCGGGGGCTGAACTCATTGGCGCGGTTACCCGTTCGAGCATCGCGGCGTAGTCGTGACCGCCGAATCGGTGCGGGATGAAGACCATCGCGGCGTCGACGTCGTCGAGGATGAAACGCAGGTCGTGGTCGCGCAGCGACGGCAGGATCGGGTTCACTACCATCCCGGCCAGCGTCGCGGCCAGATAGACGACAGCGGCCTCGTGCCAGTTCGGCAGTATGAATGACACGACGCTGCCGGGCGGCATGCGCGACAGCATGGCCGCGGCCAGCCCGTTGGCCTCGGCGTACAACGTGGCGCAGTCCAGCCGAACGTCCCCATCTATCAACACCGTTCGCCGCGGTGACGTCTCTGCGGCCGCGCGCAGCGAATCGGCCAGCGTGGTATCCACCCACAGCCCGCGCCCGTATGCCTCCGCCGCGCGGTTGGTGTCGAACTGGGCCGGGCCGATCACCGCCACCTCACCTGAGTCGGGCTAATCATTCACGCGGCGCATGGTCATCGCGTAGCGAAAACTCGACGAGAGGTGCGTGTTGATCGTCACCTGGGCGACCTCGCCGTCGGAGGTCTTGTAGGTGCGCTGCATCTGCAGCGCCGCCGTTCCCGGCTCGACTCCGAGACCGTCGGCAAGCTCGGAGGAGAGCAGGACCGCGGCGATCTCTTGGCGCAATTCGGCGATGCTCACGCCGAACAGGTCCTCGATCAACGGAAATATCGGGCCGGTGTGCCGTTGCAGCAGCCTGCCGACCGCGGCGAAGCTACGGCTGATGTAGTACTCCGTTCGGCACAGGGGCACCGACGCGCCGTCGGCTTGCCGGTAGCCTCGCACGGACAGCCACTGCGTGCCGGTCTCCAGCCCGGTCCGGGCCGCGAGATCGTCGTCGATCGTCACTATCGCGTTGGACTCGATGGTCAGCTGCGCACCGGCCGCGAATTCGAGCAGTCCGTCGATCGACATCGCGTCCTGCGCATAGGAACTCGATGCCGGCCGGGGAACCACGCGGGTGCCCGCTCGCGGTCGCGATGCCACCAGGTTGTCCTCGCGCAGCCGGCGCAGCGCTTCGCGAACGGTGTAGCGGCTGACCGCGAACCGCTCGCACAGCTGGTGCTCGGTCGGCAGCTGTGAGCCAACCGGATAGACCCCGTCGACGATCTCCTTGCGCAGCGTGCGCGCGATCTGCAGGTAGCGATGGTCTCCGGAGATGGCCTGGGTCATCGGCGACCGTCCCGGGGTGGATGTAGCGCCAGCACACTGCCCTCACCGTCGGCCGAAACGTAGAGCGTCCCATCGGCCGCGGCGGCGATCCCGGCGAACGGCCCCTGCGGCCCGGAAAACGGTGGCATGCCTTTCAGCGGCTTGGGCCGCACGCCCGGTGGGGGGCCGACCGGCAATCCGGACGCGATCGTCTGCCGGACGCCGGTGCCCAGGTCGAACGCGATCAACTCCTTGGCGCCGGCGTCGACGATGTAGAGGACGCCGTCGCGGACCGAAAGACCTTGTGGGCACTGTAAATCGGCGACGACGGTGTCAACCCCGGAGCCGGTCACCTTGATCACTCGTCCGGCGCCGGCTTCCGCCACCAGGCAGGCGCCGTCGGAGCCGGTCGTGACACCGACCGGCTCGCGCAGGTCGGTCGCCAGCACCTCGACGGCGCCCGCACGCAACGACAGCACCCGTCCGGTGCCCAGTTCGGCGAAGACGACACCGTCGGTCGTGATCGCGACACCGTAGAGCTGGTCGAAACCGCCCGCCAGCACCTCGCTTTCGCTCGTTCCCGGCCGGTAGCGGCTGACCTGGCCTCCCGATGTCGTCACGACGAACTCGCCGGGTCGGCTCGAAGTGACTCCGCGCAGGAAGCCGGGATACGCGGGACTGAACAGCATTCCCACGGTGTGCAACGAACCGTCGGGCAGCGCGGCATAGAAATAGGTGCCGTCGGCGATGTAGAGCTGACCGTCGTGCCCCACGGTCAAGTCCAGCGGCCAGTTGAGCCCACCCGGCAATACCGTTCGGGTTGTGCCGTCGGGCGATATCTCGGTGATCTCGCCCGTGAAGTTGGATACCAGGACGAGGTCGCCGACGAAGGTGCAGTTGTCCAGCCCCGGACTGAGCTGGGCCAGCACCCGCCGGTCGCCAGTGCGGGGATCGATGCGCAGCACCTGGCCGCTGGCGACCTGTGTCGAGACGATGTGGCCCTGCGAGTCGAACTTGACCGAGTCGGGCACGCCCAGATCGCCTGCGACGCACTGCGGCTCGCCTCCGTCGGGGTCGATGCGCCAGATCTCGTTGGCGCCCATCACCGGGAAGTACAGTAGGCCGTCCGGGCCGACCTCCATGGCGTTCGGTGACGGCACGTTCTCCAGTAGCACCCGGGGCGGTCCGCCGGCCAAGTCGAATTCCAGCAGGCGGCCACCTTCGCGGCATTCACCGATGAACAATCTGCCCCGATGAACGGTGATGCCGTTCGCCGAGGGGACGTCGTCGCGCAGCACGCGGGTCCGGCCGGCGGTATCGAGCATGCTCACCCGGCCGTCCATGACCTCGGTCGCGAAGAGGTTGCCGCTGTCGTCGAAAGCGACGTCGTCGGGTGCCACGATGTCGCCGCCCTTGGAACTGACGGTTCCCATCTGACCCGTGCGGTGATCGAGTGCGCTGATCTGGCTGCCGGTCACCTGAGCGATGTAGATGCGACCGTCGGGGCCCGTCCGCAGGCCGTTGGCGCCGAACAAACGACTGGGGGCGGTGACCCGTTCGAGCCGCCAGCCTTCCGCGACTTCGACGGGGTGAGTCCCCGAGTCCAAGCCCGCATACCGCGACGGCTGCGCCGCGCTGACCCGTGAAATGGACATGTCTCGCCGAGATCCTTCCCAACTAGACGGAAGTGCCCGTTTGGCCGGACGCTATCAAAGTCCTGCTAGTCCAGACAATAGCCTGCGCAGCATCCGCGTCGACCTTGACAGCGGTGTCCGGCGATGGGAATAGTGTTCTCCAAGGGACAGAACCTCATATTTTGTCCGGACAAAGTTTGCAGGACACCCTTGCGGGCCGAGGTATCGCCAGCGGCAGACGGAAGCAGGCTATGGAGGATTTCCTCAGACTCGACGGTCGCATCGTGGTGGTTTCCGGCGCCGGCGGCGGTGGCATCGGCACGACGGTGACCGCGATGACCGCCCGAGCGGGGGCCACCGTGATCGCGGTGAGCCGCTCGAAGGAGAACCTCGACGAGCACGTCGCCCCGCTGGCGCAGCAGGGACTGTCCGTCGTGCCCGTCGCGGCCGACGCGTCGACGGACGAGGGCATCGCCGCGGTGATCGAGCAGGCGCGGTGCGCCGAGGGCCGGTTGTACGGTCTGGTCAATGTCGCCGGGGGCGCGGCACCGTCGACATGGATGCCGTCGACCCGGGTGACCCGTGATGACTGGCGGCAGATCTTCGCCGACAACCTCGAGACCTCCTTTTTCATGAGCCGGGCCGTCGCGGCCGAACTCGTCGCCCAGCAGCGGTCCGGGTCGATCGTGTCGATCTCCTCGATCAGTGGCATGAACACCGCGCCGTTCCACGTCGCCTACGGGACCGCCAAGGCCGCGATCACGGCGATGACCCGCACGATGGCCCTCGAGCTCGCGCTGTCGGGAATCCGGGTGAATGCCGTCGCCCCCGGCGTCACCGATACGGCGGCCTCACGCACCTACGTCGACGAGGACCCGGACCGGGATCGGCAGGCGATCGCGATGGGGCGGCGCGGGCGGCCCGAGGAGCAGGCCGGCGCCATCCTCTTTCTGCTCTCGGAGCTGTCGAGCTACATCACCGGCCAGACGCTGCTCGTCGATGGCGGACTGGACCTCAAATGGAGCCATCTGGGCGCCGACAACACGTCGCTGTTTCTCAAAGACGAATCCTTCCGCGCAGCGATCAGGAGGATGTGATGACCGATCTGGCCAAAGGCGTGAATTCCGCTGGGGCTGCTGCGGGGGCCGAGGAATTCTCGAAACCGGTGACGATCGGCGTCGAGGCGTACATCTCCGAGGACTATGCCCGCGCCGAGCGGGACAGGCTGTGGCGCAAAGTCTGGCAGCAAGTCGGCCGTGTGGAGGAGCTGCCCGAGGTGGGCAGTTACCTGACCTACGACATTCTCGACGACTCGATCATCGTGGTGCGCACCGGCCAGCACGAGGTTCGCGCCCACCACAACGTGTGCATGCACCGTGGCCGTCGGCTGATCGACAGACCTGAGGGCGCCAAGAACGCCTGCGGCCGCACCCGGAAGTCGTTCGTCTGCGGCTTTCACGGCTGGACCTATGGCCTGGACGGGACATGCACCCACATTCGCGAGCAACAGGACTGGCAGGAAGCGCTGACCCCGGACAACACACACCTTCGACCGGTCAAGGTCGACGCATGGGGTGGCTGGTTGTGGATCAACATGGACCCCGACTGCGAGCCGCTGGCCGACTACTTGTTCCCGGCCTCCAAGATTCTCGACCCGTTCGGCCTGGAGAACATGCGCTTCAAATGGCGCAAGTGGCTGGAGTTCGACTGCAACTGGAAGGTCGCGATGGAGGCCTTCAACGAGACCTACCACGTCTACACAACGCATCCCGAGTTCAACAAGTTCGGCGAATTCAAGGGATGGGCCAAAGCGCAAGGGCGACACAGCAATATCGGCTATGACGCCCCGGAGGACATGGAGGCCACCAGGTCCAAGATCCGCCTCGGCACGGGGACCGATCCCCGGGTGTCGACGGCGGAGATGCAGGTGTACACCATGGAGGAGACCAACGCCACCACCACTCAGACGCTGGTGAACGCGGCCAAGCGGCTGGTCGACGAATTGCCCGAGGACACACCGGCCGACAAGGTGCTAGAGCACTGGCTGGCATCGGCCCGCCGCGATGACGAAGCCCGCGGCGTGGTCTGGCCGATCATTCCATCCGACATCCTCGGCCAGGCCGGCACGGCATGGCAGATATTTCCGAATTTCCAGATCGGGCAGGGCCTGACGAGTGCGCTGTGCTATTCCGCCCGACCACACCCCAGCTATGACCCCGACAAGTGCATCTTCGAGGTCTCGGTATTCGAGCTGTATCCGAAGGGCCAAGAACCCCAGACGGAATGGGAGTACACCCCGGTCGGCGACCCCAGGTGGCGCTCGGTCCTGCCACAGGATTTCTCCAACATGGCCGCCGTTCAGCAGGGCATGAAATCCCTTGGCTTCCCAGGGACCAAACCCAATCCGTACCGGGAGCGCAGCACCGTGAACCTGCACTACCAGTTGTCGAAATACATGGGTGTCGGCGGGCCCCAGGAACTTTCAGGTGAGGAGTCCCCACTGGCATGACCCCCGACATGGAAAAGCACCAAGACCATTGCGGACCGACACAGACTCCCGACGATGTCGACGTCGCCGCGCTGCGCGAGAGATATTTGCACGAGCGCGACAAGCGGCTGCGTCCGGAGGGCTCAAAGCAGTACCTGGAACTCAAAGACGAGTTCGCGGAATTCTCCGAGGTCGACCCCCACACACCGGTAACGGCCCGCACGCCCATCGACGAGAACATCGAGGTGGCGGTTCTCGGCGGCGGTATCACCGGGCTGCTGGCCGGTGCGTACCTCAAGAAAGCGGGCGTCGATGACGTCCACATCATCGAGATGGGCGGGGACTTCGGCGGGGTCTGGTACTGGAATCGTTTCCCGGGAATCCAGTGCGACAACGATGCCTACTGCTACATCCCGATGCTGGAAGAACTCAACTACCTCCCGTCGAAGAAGTTCGCCGACGGCGCCGAGATCTACGAGCATTGCCGTCGCATCGCAAAGCATTTCGGGCTCTATGACGGCGCGATCTTCTCCACCCAGGTCCGCGCAGCGCGCTGGGATGAGACGATCAAACGCTGGCGGTTGAGCACCAATCGCGGTGACGACATTCGTGCCCGGTTCGTGGTCATGGCCCAAGGTTCCTTCAATAGGCCCAAGCTGCCCGGCATTCCCGGTATCGCGGACTTCAAGGGACACATGTTCCATTCCGCTCGCTGGGACTACGACTACACGGGTGGGGATGCCACCGGCGGACTGCACAAGCTGCACGATAAGCGTGTTGCGCTGGTCGGCACTGGTGCGACCGGCGTTCAGCTTGTTCCACACTTGGGTCGAGATGCCCAGCACCTGTACGTCTTTCAACGCACACCCTCCTCGGTGGACTTGCGAGGCAATGAGCCGACCGATCCAAATTGGGCGGCTTCCCTGCAGCCGGGGTGGCAGGAACAACGCAAGCGCAACTTCCACCGCTGGTCACCGTTGGGGGAGGGAGCGGTGTTCGACGAGCCAGATCTGGTCTGCGATTTCTGGACTGAACTCGGACGCAACCTGACCGCACGGATTGCGAGCGTCGATGATCCCACGTCGCTGACCATCGAGCAGATCATGTCGATTCGTGAAGAAGAGGATTACAAGGTGATGGAGCGGTTGCGGCGCCGCGTCGGGGAGCTCGTCGAGGACCCGGAGACCGCCGAAGCGCTCAAACCGTACTACCGGTTCATGTGTAAGCGGCCCTGCAGCAACGACGAATACCTGCCGACGTTCAACCTCCCAAATGTGACGCTGGTTGACGTATCGGAATCCAAAGGCGTGGAACGGCTCACTGAGAACGGGATCGTCTCCAACGGCGTTGAGTATGAAGTCGATTGCGTCATCTTCGCCAGCGGCTTCGAAATCACCACCGACATCAGCCGTCGGTACGCAGTCGATGCAATCGAGGGTCGCGACGGCCTGTCGCTTTTCGATCATTGGCGTGACAGCTACAAATCGCTGCACGGGATGACCAGTCGAGGCTTTCCCAACCAGTTCTTCACCGGATTCATTCAGGGCGGCGTGGCCGGGAACACCACCGCGATGCTCGAGCAACAGGCCGAGCACATTGCATACATCATTTCCGAGGCCGTGGCGCGCCGCGCGACGACCGTCGAGCCGAGCCAAAAAGCTCAAGACAACTGGGTCAAGACGATCCGCGAAACCTCGATAGACGCCACGGAGTTCGCGGTCTCCTGCACACCCGGCTACTACAACAACGAGGGCGGCGGAGGCGGCGAGGGGATCCGTTCGGCCATCGGCGATCCGTACATGCCGGGCTTCTACGTGTTTGACGACCTGCTCAAGGAATGGCGCGCAGAAGGCGACCTCGACGGTCTGGTACTTGAGAACCTAGATGGCTGACTTGAGATTCGACGGCAGGATTGCGGTCGTCACCGGAAGTGGTCGAGGGCTGGGCCGCTCTTATGCCATGCTGCTCGCTTCGCGCGGGGCGAAAGTCGTCGTCAACGATTCCGGCGGCAGCCTCGCCGGCGAGGGCATCGACGCCGACCCGGCCGAGCGGGTGGCCGAGGAGATCAGGGCGGCCGGGGGAGAAGCCCTCGCCTGTACCGCATCGGTTGCCACCCGCGAAGGCGGCGAAGCGATCATCGCGACAGCGACCGAAAACTACGGCGGCATCGACATTCTGATTCATAATGCCGGCAACGTGCGCCGCGGCTCGCTGAAGGAAATGAGCTACGAGGACTTCGATGCGGTGCTCGACGTGCACCTGCGGGGCGCGTTCCACGTTGTGCGGCCTGCCTTTCCGGTCATGTGCGCGGCCGGTTACGGGCGTATCGTCCTCACGTCGTCGATCGGCGGCCTGTACGGAAATCACGGGGTGGCCAATTACGCGGCGGCCAAGGCCGGTGTGATCGGGCTGTCCAACGTCGCCGCCCTCGAAGGCGCTCCGGACGGTGTGACGTCCAACGCGATCGTGCCGGCCGCCGTGACACGGATGGCCGCCGGAATCGACACCTCCGCCTACCCGCCGATGGGCCCGGATCTTGTTGCGCCGATTGCGGCTTGGCTCGCACACGAATCCTGCTCGGTGACCGGCGAGGTCTTCATCGCGCTGGCGGGCCGGGTGGCGCGCGCGGTCATCGCCGAAAGCCCCGGCGTGTGCCGCCCATCCTGGACGGTCGAGGACGTCGGCGCACATCTCGACGCGATTCGAAACATAGAGGCACCCTTGGTTTTTCCGGTTGTGCCCGACGGGCACGATCAACACATTCGCTACAGCTTCCAACTGGCGCAGCGCTCAAACGATCGGGGTGCACTGCATGGCTGACCGCAAGGGACCGATGGCCGGTGTGCGTGTGATCGACCTCACCGGAATGGTGATGGGGCCGTACTGCACGCAGATCATGGCCGACATGGGTGCCGACGTGATCAAAGTCGAACCACCACAAGGTGATACCACCCGCTACGTCTCCGTTGGCCCGGCGCCGGGGATGAGCGGCGTCTTCGTCAACGTCAATCGCGGCAAGCGCAGCGTCGTGCTGGACCTGCGAACCGACGCCGGAATCCAGGCGTTACGCGCACTCGTCGAGACCGCGGATGTGTTCATCCACTCGATGCGCGCCAAGGCAATCGCCAAGCTCGGCTTCAGCTACGACGACGTCGCCCCGATCAACCCCGCGATCGTCTACACCAACTGCTACGGATACGGCCGCCGGGGGCCCGACCGCGACCGCCCCGCCTACGACGACACGATCCAGGCCGAATGCGGGCTGCCCGCGGTCCAACAACAACTGACCGGCGAGGCTGACTACGTCGGAACCATCATGGCCGACAAGGTCGCCGGACTGACGGCGCTGTACGCGACGACCATGGCGCTGTTCCACCGCGAACGCACCGGACAGGGCCAAGAAGTAGAGGTCGCCATGTTCGAAACCATGGCATCGTTCATGCTCGTCGAGCACGCCAACGGTGCGATGTTCGACCCGCCTCTGGGGCCCGCCGTGTATCCGCGCACCGTGGCGCCCAACCGTCGGCCGTACCGCACCAGCGACGGCTACATCGCCGCGCTGATCTACAACGACAAGCACTGGAACGCTTTCATGAATGCCGTGCGGCCACCGTGGGCCAGCGAGTTGTACTCGACGTTAGAACAGCGCGTCGGCCAGATCGACACCATCTACGGGCTGGTGGCTGAGACGATGAAAGAGCGTTCCACCGCCGAATGGCTAGCGCTGTTGCGACAACTCGAGATCCCGGCCGCGCCGCTGAACACACCCGATGCGCTGTTCGACGATCCGCACCTCAACGCGGTCGGCATGTTCGAAACCGTGGACACTCCGCACGGCCCGGTGCGCTTCCCGGGCGTACCCACCTGGTTCTCGCAGACACCCGGCCGCGTCGCCGGGCCGGCGCCGGAGCTCGGCGCGCACACCGCGGAGATCCTCGACGAGCTGGGCCTGGCGCCGTCGACACATAACTCGCTCAAAAGTCTCTATCGCTAAGGAGTTTCGACACAATGGCTGTGCCCGTCTACAAGCGCATACTCGACCTGTTCGAGGCCGAGGGCGTCAATACCCTGTTCGGAATCCCGGACCCCAACTTCGTGCACATGTTCGCCGAGGCCGACGCGCGCGGGTGGTCGGTGGTCGCGCCGCACCACGAACTGAGCGCAGGATTCATGGCTGAGGCGGCATCGCGTATGACGGGTAACCCCGGCCTGTGCATCGGCACGCTCGGCCCGGGCATGGCCAACATGGCCGGAGCGATCCAGTGCGCGCTGGTGGAAAACTCGCCGGTGATCTTCCTCGGCGGCCAGCGTGCGCGCATCACCGAGCGCCGAGTCCGGCGTGGACGAATCCAATTCGTCCGCCAGGAGCCTCTTTTCGCGGCTTCCGTCAAGTACAGCAGCTCGATCGAATACGCCGACCAGACCGACGAGATCGTCCACGAGGCGATCCGCCGGGCCATGTCGGGTACCCCCGGCCCGGCCTATATCGAGTACCCGTCGCACGTCATCCTTGAGGAGCTCGACGTGGCGGATCCGCTGCCGCCGCATCGGTATCGGCTGGTCAACCAGGGCGCGGGTGAGCGTGAGGTGGCCGCGGCCGCCAAGCTGATCCGCGAGGCCAAGAGCCCGGTTCTGCTGGTCGGCCACGGGGTGCACACCTCCCGTACCCAACAGCAGGTCAAGGAGCTGGCCGAGCTGATGGCCTGCCCGGTGATCCAGACCTCGGGCGGCACCTCGTACATCCCGGGACTGCAGGAGCGGACGTTCCCCTACTTGTTCTCCCCGGCCGCCAACGAGGCAGTCGAGGAATCCGACCTGTGCATCGCGCTGGGTACCGAACTCGGTGAGCCGATGCATTACGGCCGGACCCAGCATTGGGCCGGCAACGATGCGAACCGCAAATGGGTGTGCGTGGAGCAGGACCCGACCGCCATCGGCGTCAACCGTCCAGTCGACGTGGCGCTGGTCGGCGATCTGCGCGGTGTCGTGCCGCAGCTGGTTGAGGCGCTCAGGGAATCTCCGCGGAAACCCGCACCCGCGCTGCAGATCCTGATCGAGAAGGATGCGAAAGAGATTGCGGACATGGCGGAATCGGCACCGTCCGGACGCTCGCCGATCCACCCGGCGCGCTACGTCGTCGAGGCCACCAAGGCATTCAACGAACTCGAGGACGGCGTCATGGTGCGCGACGGCGGCGCGACCGTGATCTTCGGTTGGACCTACTCGCAGGCCAAGCCGCGCGACGTGATCTGGAACCAGAACTTCGGCCACCTCGGCACGGGCTTGCCGTACGCGGTCGGAGCGTCGGTCGCCGAGGGTGGTAAGCGCCCGGTGATGCTGCTGACCAGCGATTCGGCGTTCCTCTTCCACATTGCCGAATTGGAAACAGCTGCGCGGCAGAACCTTCCGCTGGTGTGCGTGGTGGGTGTCGACCACCAGTGGGGCTTGGAAGTGGGCGTCTACAAGCGCACCTTCTCCCAGCCCTCGCCGCAGCCCGGTGTGCACTGGAGCAAGGACGTCCGCATGGACAAGGTCGCCGAGGGCTTCGGTTGCCACGGTGAGTACGTCGAGAAAGAAGAGGAGATCGGCCCGGCGATCGCTCGCGCCTATGCCAGTGGCAAAGTCGGCGTAGTGCACGTGTGCATCGATCCGAAGGCCAATTCCGAGGAGATGCCCAAGTACGACCGATTCCGGACCTGGTATGCCGAGGGCACCCAGTAAGAAAGGGATGAGCTGATGCGCGAATACCTGAAGTTCTATATAGACGGACGGTGGGTCGACCCGGTGCGCCCCAATCCTTTCGACGTCGAGAACCCGGCTACCGAGCAGGTATCCGGGAAGATCTCGCTGGGGTCGGCCGCCGATGTCGACGTGGCGGTCAATGCCGCCCGGCGAGCCTTCACCAGCTGGTCGCAAAGCACCCGCGAACAGCGCTTGGACTTGTTGCAGGCAATCCTCGCCGAATACCAGAAGCGTGCCGACGACCTGGCCGAGGCGGTCACCGAGGAGATCGGCGCGCCGCCCTCGCTTGCGGCCGGGCCGCAGGTGTTTCTCGGAATCGGTCACCTGAACACGGCAATCGACGTGCTGAAGAACTTCCCGTTCGAGGAACACAAAGGGGCGACCCTGATCGCCAAGGAGCCGATCGGGGTGTGCGGTTTGATCACGCCGTGGAACTGGCCGATCAACCAGGTCGCGGTCAAGGTCTACCCGGCGTTGGCGACCGGCTGCACGGTTATCCTCAAACCCTCAGAGGTCGCGCCGTATTCGCCCTACATCTTCACCGAGATCTTGGCTGCCGCGGGCGTGCCGGCAGGCGTGTTCAATCTGGTCAACGGTGACGGAGCGGGCGTGGGCGTCGCGCTGGCGAGCCATCCCGACGTCGACATGGTGTCGTTCACCGGTTCCACCCGCGCCGGTGTCGAGGTGGCCAAGAACGCCGCCCCGACGGTGAAGCGTGTCACCCAGGAACTCGGCGGCAAGAGCCCCAACATCGTCCTCGACGACGACGGCTTTGCCGAGAGCGTCAGCGCCGGCGTGGCCAACATGATGCCGAACTCCGGTCAGAGTTGTAATGCGCCGTCGCGCATGCTCGTTCCGAAATCCCGGATGGACGAGGCCATGACAATCGCACGTGAGGTCGCCGAGCAGGTCAACGTCGGCAGCCCCACCGATGCGAGAGCGATCGGTCCGCTAGCGTCGCGCACACAGTTCGAAAAGGTGCAACGCCTGATCCAGCGGGGCATCGACGAGGGCGCGACGGTCGTCGCCGGCGGCCCGGGTCGTCCGACCGGGCTGGACAAGGGTTACTACGTCAAGCCGACCGTCTTCGCCAACGTCACCAACGACATGACGATCGCACGTGAGGAGATCTTCGGGCCGGTGCTGTGCATCCTCGGCTACGACGACATCGACCACGCCGTGGAGATCGCCAACGACACCGACTACGGCCTCGCCGGATACGTCTCGGGAGCCGACCTCGACAAAGCCCGAGCCGTGGCCCGCAGGATCCGGGCCGGCTGGGTGACGATCAACCATGCTTTCGACATGAACGCGGCGTTCGGCGGCTACAAGCGCAGCGGCAATGGTCGAGAGTGGAGCGAGTTCGGCTTCCACGAGTATCTGGAGATCAAGAGCACATTGGGCTACGCACCCGAATAGGCCGCGCAATGGCCTCAATCGACTGAGAAGGGATGAACGGGCGATGTTTTCGGCAGTTTTGATCGAGAAGGGCGATGCGGGACAGACGGTCGGGGTCACCGAACTGGACGAAGCGCAACTACCCGAAGGGGATGTGAGCGTTGAGGTCGAGTACTCGACGCTGAATTACAAAGACGGACTTGCGATTACGGGCAAGTCGCCCGTGGTCCGGAAGTTTCCCATGGTTCCGGGTATCGATCTCGCCGGCGTGGTGACCGAGAGTAGTCACAGCGACTGGAACAAGGACGACCGGGTCGTGCTCAACGGCTGGGGCGTCGGCGAAACGCATTGGGGCGGCCTCGCGCAGCGCGCCCGCCTCAACGGTGACTGGTTGGTGCCGCTTCCCTCCGAGTTCAGCACGTATCAGGCTATGGCGATCGGTACCGCCGGCTACACGGCCAGCCTCTGCGTGGATGCCCTGCTGCAGCACGGGGTGTCACCCGATCAGGGCGAGGTCCTGGTGACCGGTGCGACCGGTGGCGTCGGAAGCGTCGCGATCGTGTTGCTGACCGCGGCGGGGTTCAAAGTGGCTGCGGCGACCGGAAAGGTGTCCGAAGAGGACTACCTGCGGCGACTCGGGGCGGTGACCGTACTGGACCGCGCCGAATTCGGCGAGGCCGGTAAGCCGTTGCAGAAGGAGCGGTGGGCGGGCGTGGTCGACGCCGCCGGCAGCAACACGCTGGTCAACGCCTGCGCCCAGACGCGGTACGGCGGAGCGGTCGCCGCCTGCGGGCTGGCTCAGGGCATGGATTTTCGGGCGACGGTTGCGCCGTTCATCTTGCGCGGCGTCTCGCTGCTCGGCATCGACAGTGTGATGGCGCCCAAGGACCGTCGCCTGGCCGCGTGGAAGCGCCTCTCGCGCGACCTGGATGCCGGTGCGCTGGATTCGGTCGCGCAGGAAGTCTCGCTGGGGGATTCGATCGCCGCGGCGGAGAAACTCATGGATTCCCAGGTGCGTGGCCGCATCGTCGTCGACGTCAACCGCTGACAGGAGCGCTGATGGCCAACAAGACAACCAAATCGTCGGGCGCGCAACTGGATCTGTCCGACGTCGATCACCGGGTCGGCAAGCCGGTGGGCGGCGGCCAGTTGTGGGATCCGTGTAGTTCGTCCGACATCCGGCGCTGGGTGATGGCGATGGATTATCCGAATCCGGTGCACTGGGATCAGCAGTTCGCTCGCGACTCGAAGTTCGGTGGCATCGTCGCGCCGCAGTCGATCGCGGTGGCCCTCGACTACGGGCACGGTGCGGCGCCCGCGTGTGTGGGCCATATCCCGAACAGCCACTTGATCTTCGGCGGCGAGGAATGGTGGTTCTACGGTTGTCCGGTACGGCCGGGGGACAAGCTATTCCAAGAGCGACGGTTTCACGACTACAAGGTGACCGAGACGAAATTCGCCGGGCCCACGATGTTTTCGCGTGGCGACACCATCCACACCAACCAGCACGGTACCCTGGTCGCGCGCGAGCGTTCCACCGCGATCCGCTACCTCTACGAGGAGGCGACCAAACGTGGGATGTTCGAAAACCAGCTCGGCGACATCAAGCGTTGGACCCAAAACGAACTCGAGGAAGTCGAGCGGCTCCGCCGGGAATGGCTCGAATCCAACCGATTCGGTGTCTCGCCGCGCTTCGACGAAGTCAAGGTCGGCGACACGCTACCGCGCCGGGTCATCGGTCCGCACAGCATCGCCAGCTTCACCACCGAATACCGGGCATTTCTGTTCAATATCTGGGGCACCTTCGAATGGGTCGCGCCGCCCGGCATCGAGGACCCGTGGGTATACCAAGATCCCGGCTGGGGCAAGGATTTTGCCTTCGATGAGGAAGACGCGAAGATCGACCCACGCAAACGCGACGGGCTGTACGTCGGCCCCTCGCGCGGGCACATCGACGCCGATCGGGCCAGCGAGGTCGGGATGGCGCGCGCGTATGGCTACGGCGCGACGATGGGCGCTTGGTGCACCGATTATCTCGCATACTGGGCCGGTCACGACGGCATGGTGCGTCATACCAAGGCCGACTTCCGCACGCCCGCATTCGAGGGTGACGTGACCTATTTCGACGCCGAGATCATCGACAAACAACCGGAATCGACGTGGGGTGTGCCGCTGGTACAGGTAAAGCTGCGCCTCACCAACCAGAACGGGGAAATGCTGGTTGGCTGCACGGCCGAGGTAGAACTGCCGTTGTAATCATGGCTGAACAGACGGGATCTGAAGCCGCGCAGCATCTTTCCATAGTGACGGGCCCGCCCCTGGCGGATGAGCCGGGGCTGGGGACACTAACCCTGCCGGGGTTTCTGCGCGAAGTGACGCAGATGTACGGCGAGCGTGAGGCGCTGGTGTGGCACGGCGATAGCGGAGTCACGCGTTGGACGTACGCACAGCTCTGGGAACGCGCCGTCGAGGTGGCGCGGTCGTTGCGTGGCTGCGGCGTGGGCAAGGACACCCGGGTCGGCGTTCTGATGACAAATCGTCCGGAATGGCTTGCCGCGGTGTTCGGTACGTCACTCGCAGGCGGAGTGGCCGTCACCCTCAGCACGTTTTCTACGCCGTCGGAGCTGGACTACCTGATTCGCGCTTCGGCGGTGTCGGTGCTGTTGTTCGAGCGCAGGGTGCTGACAAAGGATTTCACCGCCGTTCTAACCGAGCTGGAACCGGCGATTCCCGACTCGCGCCCTCTACAGTCGGCGAAGTACCCGTTCCTGCGCGAACTCGTGGTGGTGGGCGAGTCCGCTGCCGGCATCACAGGGTGGGATGAGTTCCTGCGGAACGGCGCCCAGGAGCCGCGCGACGTGGTCGAGCAGACGGCCGCGGCCGTGCTTCCGAGCGATGCTGCCGTTCTATTCTTCTCGTCGGGCTCCACGAGCAAGCCCAAGGGCGTCCTGAGCGCACACCGCGGAGTGTGCATTCAGCTGTGGCGCTTTCGCCGCATGTACGGCTTCGACGCCGGCGACAATGTCCGCGGTTGGGCCGCCAACGGCTTCTTCTGGTCCGGCAACTTCACCATGGTGCTCGGCTCGACATGGGCGAGCGGCGGGGCGCTGGTCTTGCAATCGACCTTCGATGCCGCCGAGGCGCTCGAGCTCATGCAGGCCGAGCGGGTGAACTTTCCGTTCGCATGGCCCCACCAGTGGGCTCAGCTGGAAAGCGCATCCAACTGGGACCGGGTGGACTTGAGCAGCGTGAAGTTTGCGGACTTCAAGACCCCGATCGCCCACCATCCCACGGTTTCGACCGAGTGGTACGAGCCGGGCCACGCCTACGGCAATACCGAAACCTTCACTATCACAACGGGTTACCCCGCCAACACCGCACCCGAAGTCCATGCGGGGAGCTCCGGGGTGGCACTGCCCGGCGTAACTCTCAAGATCGTGGATCCGCTTGCCGGAGAGGTTGTTCCGCGCGGCCAGGCGGGTGAAATCCGCGTCAAGGGGCCGACGCTGATGCTCGGCTATATCGGCATCCCGCTGGACGAGACGCTCGACGCCGAAGGCTATTTCCCCACCGGTGATGGCGGCTATCTCGATGACACGGGCCGACTCTATTGGCAAGGCAGGCTTACCGACATCATCAAGACGGGCGGTGCCAATGTCTCGCCGCGCGAAGTGGACGAGGCCCTGATCGAGCATTCCGGCGTCAAAGTGACGCAGACCGTGGGTGTTGCACACCAGACCCTCGGGGAGGTTGTCGTCTCCTGTGTTGTGCCGCACGACGGTGTGATACTCGACACGGAACAAATTCTCGCCTACCTGCGGGAACGACTGGCGAGTTACAAGGTGCCGCGCCATGTCTTGTTCTTCCACGAGGACGAGGTGGCGCTGACGGGCACCGCCAAAATCAAGGCCGGCGAGCTTCGCGAACTGGCCGCCAAGCGATTAACTAGCCAGTAGCCAGATTTGGCCGTAGCTAACAATCCGAGCCCGGCGACGGCGTCGTCCGGCGAGTGCTGGGAAACGGGATCGAGACCGACGGCGAAATTATAAACACGCCTAATAGCGGCCGCCCGTTCGGAATTGACCGCTCGGTCGATTAATTGAAGTTCGAGCACCACGATGCGTCTCGGCCCCCGGTGCCCAGCTATGCCCACGATAGTTGCGACGGTCGACGGTGTCGACGAAAGTTCTTTCGAGAGGCATCGTGGAATCTTGGGCCGGGTGACGCTAAATAGCCTGTGCGTCAATACCTTTAAATGGCGAGCAGGTAAATTGTGGCGAGCGTGGAAACATACGTTCGACTATCCGCGCCGTTGACCTGCGACGACATGATGACCACCGCGATTAAAAGTCCGCCAGCGGCTAGTCGTGCTCGCCCTCGTTCGGCGCGCGACACGGGCCCTGTGCCTTCATCGCTCAAGATCAAATTCGTGTAGTTTGGTTACGGCGCTTCAAATGCGCTCAGCCGATTGTCGTCAAGTTTGTTTTCCTGCCTGGTTTTCTCACAGGCTGCGGTGGTATATAGGCCCTGGGACTTTACGAGCGCCTGAGACTTCAAGCGGGGCTGGCTGTTTGAGACGTATATGAGGTCGCCTCACCCCTTCAGCAGCGAGGGGGGACAAACCGAGTTTTGTTTCACGGGGGAGCTCTGCATTGGGGGATGCTGATCGGGTCCACCCGCTGACGCGGGGGCAGCTCGATATCTGGCTGGCACAGCAAACGGGTCGCTTCGATACCGCGTGGCAGCTGGGCGTGCTGGTGCGAATCGAAGGCGCCGTAGAGCGCGGTTTGTTCCATCAGGCGATCCGCCAAGTGGTGGACGAGGCCGAATCACTGAGGACGTCCATCTTCGAGGTGGATGGCCAGGTCTGCCAAACGGCACTCGATCATCCCGATATCGACCTTCCCATGCATGACCTGAGCGGCTCGCCAGATCCCGTGCAGGAAGTCCGTGACATGGCGGCGGCGATCCAGCGAACGCCGATGCCGCTCAACGGCCCGCCGGTGCGATTCGCGCTGTTCAAGACGCGGCCCGATGAGTACTACTGGTTCGCCTGTTGCCATCACATCGCCATTGACGGATTGGGCCTCGCGCTCGCCGGACGGCGAATCGCAGCCGTCTACTCCGGGCTTGCCGCCGGCACCCCCATTTCACCCGCCTTTTTCGGCTCGCTGCAGGATCTGGTCCGCGGTGAATTGGAGTACGAGGCGTCCACCGATTTCGTGGACGATCAAGCCTATTGGGCGACATGCATTCCTTCGGAAAGCGAAGCGGGTTATCGGCCGCCGCCATCCGCGGACGTAGAAGATCCTGATTTGCCCTCCGAGCCAGTGCAATTGGACCTTTCCGTGTTCGGGCGGGTCAAGCAATTGTCCAAGGCGCTGGGAGTCCGCAGGTCATCCGTCCTTACCGCGGCCTGCGCGCTTCTGGTGCGTGGTTGGCGCGCTGACGGTTCAGACGAGGTGGTGCTGGACTTCCCGGTGAGCCGACGAATGGATCCGGAGTCGAAGATCCATCCGGGCATGTTCGCGGGGGTTGTGCCGCTCGTGTTGAAGGCCGCGCCGGGCACCACGATCGTCGATTTCTGTAGGCATGTCGATAAGCGAATACGAGAAGCGTTACAGCATCAGCGATTTCATGTGCAAAGGATCAATGGTGACGGCGGCTTCCGTGGCCCGGGCAATCGCGTCGTAGTCAACTTTGTCCCAGGCAGACTTAAGCTGAGTTTCGCCGGCGTAGCCGGAACGGCGACGTACACCAATTTCGGTCCGATAGGTGACTTCGGGCTGTATTTCCTCGGGTTCGGCGATCAGCAGTCCTTGAGCACGGTGGGTGCCGGGCGACCTTTTTCAAGTTTCGACGTCTCGGATTGGGCGACACGGTTAGAGCGCGTGCTGGCGGCGATGACTGCCGATCCGGAGCGGCCGTTGCTGTCGGTGGACCTGCTTGCCGCCGGTGAGCACGCAGGGTTGGCGGCCTGGGGTAACCGCGCGGTCTTGACCGAGCGGACGATCGCGCCGTTGTCGGTCCCGGCGCTGTTCGCTGAACAGGTGGACCGCATCCCGGATGCGTTCGCGCTGACCTTCGAAGACCGCTCCATGACTTACCGCGAGCTCGATGAAGCGGCTAATCGTTTGGCGCACTTGCTAGTTCAGCGGGGCGTTGGTGCGGGCGAGCGTGTGGCACTGATGTTGCCGCGGTCCGCTGAGGCCGTCGTGTCGATATTGGCGGTGCTCAAGACGGGTGCGGCCTACCTGCCGATCGACCCGGCGCTGCCACCGGCCCGGATCGAGTTCATGCTGACCGACGGTGCGCCGATGGCGGTTATCACCGACACCGCGTCGGCCGATCTGCTTGACGCGTTTGCCGGGCTGCGCATCGAGGTCGACGACCTCGACAGTCCCGCGCTGGCCGCTCAGCCGGGCACGGCATGGCCGGGACCGGACGCGGATGATGTTGCGTACGTGATCTATACCTCTGGCACCACCGGCGTGCCGAAAGGCGTTGCGGTCACCCACCATAACGTGACCCAGCTGATGGCGTCGCTGGATGCCGGCCTGCCGCGAGCGGGCGTGTGGTCGCAGAGTCATTCCTATGCTTTCGACTTCTCGGTGTGGGAGATATTTGGCGCGCTGCTCCGCGGTGGGCGACTCGTGGTGGTCTCCGAAGAGGTGACGCGTTCACCCGATGAGTTCCACGCCTTGCTCGTTGCCGAACAGGTGACGGTGCTCAGCCAGACTCCATCGGCCGTGTGGATGTTGACGCCGGAGGGTCTGGAGTCGACGTCGTTGGTGATCGGCGCCGAACCCTGCCCGCCCGAGGTGGTCGATCGATGGGCACCGGGCCGGGTGATGGTCAACGCCTACGGCCCAAGTGAATCGACGATGTGTGTCTCGATCAGTGCGCCATTGGCCGCAGGTTCGGGTGTTCCGCCGATCGGTGTGCCGGTGCCCGGTGCGGCGTTGTTCGTGCTCGATAAGTGGTTGCGCCCCGTGCCGACCGGTGTGGCCGGCGAGTTGTATGTGGCAGGCGATGGCGTGGCCACCGGCTATGTCGGCCGGACCGGATTGACCGGATCCCGTTTCGTCGCTTGCCCATTCGGTGAACCCGGAGCGCGCATGTATCGCACCGGGGACCTGGTCTCCTGGGGCCCCGACGGCCAACTGCAATATCTGGCCCGTGCCGATGAGCAGGTCAAGGTCCGCGGATATCGCATCGAACTCGGCGAGATTCAGTCGGCTCTCGCCGGACTGGATGGGGTCGAAGCGGCGGTGGTCATCGCCCGCGAGGACCGCCCGGGCGACAAGCGTCTGGTCGGGTATGTGACCGGCAACGCGGACCCTGTGCAGGCGCGCGCCGCGCTGGCCGAGCGGCTGCCGGCGTACATGGTCCCGGTTGCGGTGGTCGTGTTGGAAGCACTGCCGCTGACGGTTAACGGCAAACTCGACACACGCGCGCTGCCCGCCCCGGATTACCGGCATGCCACTGCGTATCGCGCCCCGGTCAGCGCCATCGAGGAGATCCTGGCCGGCATCTATGCCGAGGTGCTCGGGGTCGAACGCGTCGGGGTCGACGACTCGTTCTTCGAGCTGGGCGGTGACAGCATCTTGTCGCTGCAGGTGGTGACGCGAGCGCGGGCGGCCGGACTGACCTGCCGGCCGCGGGACGTCTTCGTCGAACAGACCGTGTCCCGGCTGGCGCAGGCGGTCGGGGTGGCCGACGGTGAAGCTGGTGTAGTCGACGAGGGCCTGGGCCCGGTGGTGGCCAGCCCGATCATGCGTTGGCTGCAAACCGTAGAGAGCTCCGGCGCCCCGGTGGATCAGTTCAACCAGACGGTGCTGTTGCAGGCTCCCGCCGGCGTGACCGAGGCCGACGTAGTGATTGTGTTGCAGGCGTTGGTAGATCGGCACGCCATGTTGCGGCTGCGCGTAGACCACGGCGCCGACGGCTGGTCGCTGCAGGTTCCCGAAGCCGGGGACATGCGGGCCGAGGATTGCCTGCGGTCGGTCGACGCGTTGTCCGACGATGCGCTTGGGGCGGCGCGATCGCGGTTGAATCCGGCGGCCGGGGTGATGCTCAGCGCGCTGTGGGTCGAATCCACCGGCCAGCTTGTCATGATCGTTCACCACCTGGCGGTCGACGCGGTGTCGTGGTGGATCTTGTTGGAGGACCTCAATATCGCGTGGCTACAGCATCTCGGTGGTCAGCCGGTGGAGTTGCCCGCGACCGGGATGTCGTTCGCCCGTTGGTCGGCGCGGCTGGCCGAGCACGCGGGCCGGCCGGACGTCGTTGGCCTCGTGGGCGCGTGGAAAAAAATCGCGGCAACCCCTGCGACGCTGCCCGCGGTGCGTCCCGAGGTGGACACGTACGCCGATGCCGGGCGCCTGTCGGCGGAGCTGGACGCCGAGACCACCGAGATGCTGCTCGCCGAGGTGCCGACGGCATTCCACGCAGGAGTTCAAGACATCCTGCTGATCGCGTTCGGTATGGCGTGGGCGGAATTTTTGGGCCCCGACTTTGCCGCCGGCACACCGATCGGCATCGACGTCGAGGGCCATGGGCGTCACGAAGAGCTGGCCGCCGATGTTGATCTGTCACGGACGGTGGGGTGGTTCACCACTAAATCCCCCGTGTCGCTTACGGTTTCTCGGTTGCGCTGGGCGCAGGTGGTAGCCGGCGACACGCCGCTGGGTGCGACGATCAAGCACGCCAAGGAACAGCTTCGCGCGCTGCCGAACCCGCTCACGTACGGGTTGCTGCGCTACCTGAACACCGATGTCGACCTGGCGGGCCCCGACCCGTCGATCGCGTTCAACTACCTGGGGCGCCTCAGCGCGATGGCCGACGCCGCGGGCGACGGCTGGCGCATCTGCCACGACGGCCCGTCGATGCTCGGTGCCAGCGCGGCGGTGCCCATGCCCTTGGGGCACGCCGTGGAGCTCAATGCCGGAGCCGTCGATACCGGCACCGGCCCGCGGCTGCACGCCGAATGGACTTGGGCGCCATCGGTTCTCGATGAAGCGCAGATCGCCCGGCTGAACCGGCTGTGGTTTGAGGCCCTGACCGGCATCTGCGGGCACGTGCGAGCCGGTGGTGGCGGCCTGACCCCGTCGGATATCGCGCCGGCCCGGCTGACCCAGCCGCAGATCGACGAGCTGCAACGGCAACACGAGATAGCCGACATTTTGCCGTTGACCCCGCTGCAACAGGGGCTGCTCTTCCATGCCAGCACCGCGCATGCCAGCGCCGACATGTACGCGGTGCAACTGGATTTCACTCTATCCGGCCCCCTGGATGCCGATCGCCTGCGCGATGCGGTGTACACGGTGGTCAACCGGCATCCGCACCTGGCGGCGCTGTTCTGCGAACAATTCGACGAGCCGGTGCAGATCATTCCGGCCGATCCGGTGGCGGAGTGGCGCTACGCCGATTTCGCCGCCGAGGCCGAAGCCGATGTACTGATCGATGAGCTCTGCGCCGCCGAGCGCGCCGCGGTTTGTGATCTCGCGGGGCAGCCGGCTTTCCGGGCTGCGCTGATCCGCACGGCGGCGGATCGGCACCGGTTTGTGCTGACCAACCACCACATCCTGCTCGATGGTTGGTCGCTGCCGATCCTGCTGCGGGAGATGTTCAGCAGCTACTACGGGCAGCGACTGCCGGCCGCCGGCTCGTATCGGGGATTTCTCACCTGGCTGGCCGCGCGGGATCTCGACGCCGCGCGGGATGCCTGGCGCGAGGTGCTGGCCGACTTCGAAACCCCCACGCTCGTCGGCCCGGAGGGTCGGTTGGGGCAAGGGCAACGGGGCTTTGCGTCGTCGCGGGTGTCTGAACAGACCACACACGAACTCGGTGAGCTGGCGCGGTCGTGTCACACCACGCTCAGCACCGTGTTGCAAGCCGCCTGGGCGCTGGTGCTCACATCGCTGACCGGTCAGCAAGACGTTGTCTTCGGCACCCCGCGGTCCCGCGTCGGACAGCTGGAAGTGTCCGGCGCTGAATCGATGGTGGGCCTGCTCATCAACACGGTGCCGGTGCGCGCCGATATCGCGGCGACGACCACCACCGCGGACCTGCTGACGCAGCTGCAGAGCAGCCACAACGACACGCTCGAACACCAGCACCTGGCGCTGAGCGACGTACACCGCGCCACCGGGCACGAGATCCTTTTCGACACCCTTTTCGTCTACGAGAACTACCCGCTCGACACCGAAGTGCCTTTGGGCGCAGACGGTTTGGCCATCGCCGACTTCACCAACCGCGAGTACAACCACTACCCGCTGACGGTGGAGGCGTTGCCCGGCCGTGAACTCGGCCTGCACGTCGAATACGACACCGACATCTTCGACGCCGCGGGCATCGGTGCGCTCATCGACCGGCTGCGCCGTGTCTTGGTGGCGATGGCCGAAGATCCCACCCGACGGCTGTCGTCGGTGGATCTGCTTGATCGCGATGAGCGCGAACTGGTGCTGTCGCGCCTGTCCGGTGCCGGTGTGACCGCGCCAGTCGGTGTGGCGCCGCAGTTACTGGCCGCGGCGGTGGCCGCCGACCCGGACGCGCCGGCCGTACTCGACGGCGCGCGGCGAATGTCGTACCGCGAACTCGACGAGTCTTCGACGCGATTGGCGCGGACGTTGATCGCAGCGGGCGTGGGTCCGGAACGCGCCGTGGGCGTGGCGGTGGAGCGGTCGGCGGAGTTGGTCGTCGCGTGGTGGGCAGTGGCCAAGGCCGGCGGCATATATGCGCCGGTCGACCTGGCACATCCCGTCGAGCGGGTCGCCTCGGTGCTGGAAGCCGTTGCGGCGGTGTGTGTGCTGGCCTGCGGTACCGACGAGGTGGCCGGTGCGGGGGAGCGCCCGATCGTGCGCATCAACGGCAATGATGTGTCGGCGCACTCCGCGAAGGCGATCACCGACGCCGATCGTCTCTGCGCGCTGAGGACGGATGACACCGCGTACGTGATCTTCACGTCCGGCTCGACCGGAGTCCCCAAGGGCGTGTCGGTCACCCATTCGGGGCTGCTGGGCTGGGCGGCGGCCCAACGCGAGATGTTGGGGTTGGGCGCCGATGCGCGGGTGCTGATGGTGGCCGCACCGACCTTCGACGCGTCAGTCGGCGAGTTGTTGCTGGCGGCGGGATCGGGCGCGACGTTGGTGGTGGCGCCGCCGCAGGTCTATGCGGGTGAGGCTCTGACCGCGTTGCTGGTTGCCCAGCAGGTCACCGCGGCGATATTGACGCCGACGGTGGTCTCGACACTGGACCGCGGCCGGCTCGATTGCGTGGAAACGCTGATCGCCGTCGGCGAGGCCGTCCTGCCGGAGTTGGTGGACGCGTGGGCGCGGGATCGACAGCTGTTCAACGGGTACGGCCCCAGCGAGACGACGATCTGGGTCACCTGCGCGCGGCTGTCGGCGGGACAGCCGATCCGCATCGGCGCTCCGATTTCGGGGGTGCGCGCGGTGGTACTCGACGCCTGGCTGAACCCGGCCCCGGTCGGGGTGGTGGGTGAGCTCTACCTGAGCGGACCCGCGCTCGGGCACGGCTATGTGGGAAGGGTGGAACTGACCGCGGAACGGTTCGTGGCCAATCCCTTTGGCGAGATCGGGGGGCCTGGATCGCGGATGTATCGCACCGGCGACCTGGTGCGCTGGCACCCCGACGGAACCTTGGACTACCTCGGCCGCGCTGACACTCAGATCAAGCTGCGCGGCCAGCGCATCGAATTGGGCGAAATCGAGAACACCCTGCTGGCCTGCCCCCAAGTCACCCAGGCCGCCGTCACCGTGCAGGACAGTGCGACCGGTTCCCACCTCGTCGCCTACGTGACGCTCGACCACACCACCACCGCGGACCATGACGCCGACGACGTCGAAGAGTGGCAAAACCTCTATGACGACTTGTACGGAGCCGCAGCCGGGCCGGGCTTCGGCATGGATTTCCGCGGCTGGAACAGCAGCTACACCGGAGATCCGATCCCGCTCGAGGAGATGGTCGAATGGCGCTCGGCCACAGTGGATCGGATCATGTCCCTGCAGCCGCGCCGCGTGCTGGAGATCGGCGTGGGCTCGGGACTGCTGTTGTCAGAGATCGCTCCGCGCTGCGATCAGTATGTCGCAACGGACTTTTCGCCGGTGGCGATCGAGAACCTCGCCCGCTCGATGGAGCAGTTGCAGCTGCCGTGGCGCGACCGGGTCGAGCTGCTGACCCAACCCGCGCACGTCGCGGACGGGCTGCCGCGGGGCCATTTCGACACAGTCGTTATCAACTCGGTCGTCCAGTATTTCCCGAATGCGGGATACCTCGCCGGGGTGATCGACACCGCGATGGAACTGCTGGCTCCCGGCGGGGCGGTGTTCATCGGTGACGTCCGGAACCACGCCTTGCAGGGTGCGTTCCAAACCGCGATAGCGCTGGCCCGCAGCGGCACCGCCGACACCGCCGAGATCCGGCAACGAGTGCGCCACGCCGTGTTGGGCGAGACCGAATTGCTCTTGGCGCCAGAGTTTTTCACCAACTGGGTCGCTGCCCGCCCGGCCGCGGGCGGCCTCGACATCCGCATCAAGCGCGGATCCGCCGACAACGAGCTGAATCAGTACCGCTACGACGTCGTCGTGCACAAAGCCTCAGCACCCATCCGTTCGGTGGCCGCCGAGCCCGTCTGGACGTGGGCACAGTGCTCAGGCCTGACCGGTCTGCATGACGAGTTGGTTTCGCAACGGCCCGCCGCCGTCCGCGTCACCGACATCCCGCGGACCGGACTGATCACCGACGTCGATCTCGAATCCGCGCTCGCCGCAGGGTTACCCGTGGCCGACGCACTGGCCCAGGCCGATGCCGCTTCCGGCGCCACCGCCGCCGAAGAATTGCATCGCATCGGTGAGGCCGCCGGATATCACGTCGCGGTGACCTGGGGCGCTCAACCCGGCACTCTCAGTGCGGTTTTCCTTGATGCGGCCGAACTCGACGGCCAGCCAGCCCCACGGCTGACCGACTTGTACCTGCCCGCCACCGGGTCCCGGCAACGCGGCAGCCATGCCAATGACCCCCGCACCAACACCAAGGTCGGTGAAGTGCGGGAGCGGCTGAGCGCGTGGTTGCCCGAATACATGGTGCCGACACACATTGTGGCGCTGGAAGAATTCCCACTGACCTCCTCGGGCAAGCTCGATCGAAAGGCCCTGCCGGCGCCCGATTATCAGGATGCCGATCGCTACCGCGCCCCGGTCGGCGCGGTCGAGGAGATCCTGGTCGGCATCTACGCCCAGGTGCTGGGGCTGGAACGCGTCGGGGTCGACGACTCGTTCTTCGACTTGGGTGGGGATTCGCTGTCGGCGATGCGGTTGATCGCCTCGGTCAACACCAGTCTGAATACCGATCTCGGGGTGCGCAGTGTATTCGACGCACCCACCGTCGCCGAGTTGGCACGGTTGGCCACCGGGGAGGCCGACCGACCGGAGCCGTTGGTGGCCCGCGACCGGCCCGCGGTCATTCCGTTGTCGTTCGCCCAGAACCGGCTCTGGTTCATCGACCAGTTGCAGGGCCCCTCACCGATTTACAACATCACGGTGGCATTGCGGCTGCGCGGGCACCTGGATACCGACGCGTTGACCGTGGCGCTGAGCGACGTCGTGGACCGCCACGAAAGCCTGCGCACGGTGTTTGCGGCAACCGACGGGGTGCCCCAGCAGGTCGTGATTCCCGCGGGGCAAATCGGCTTTGCCTGCGATGTCACCGACGCCCGCGGGTGGTCGGAGGACCGGCTGCGTGCGGGAATGGCGGCAGCGGCCCGGTACGCAGTCGACCTGACGAGCGAAAGCCCGTTACACACTGAGCTTTTCGCTGTCAGGGATGACGAACACGTGCTGGTGGTCGCGGTGCACCACATCGCCGCCGACGGGTGGTCGATCTCTCCGTTCGCGCGTGATCTGGGTGTGGCATACGCCAGCCGCTGCGAGGGACAAGCCCCGGACTGGGCGCCTCTCGAGGTGCAGTACGTCGATTACGCGCTGTGGCAGCGTGCGCACCTGGGTAACCCGGACGATCGCGGCAGTCGTATCGCGGCGCAGCTGGACTTCTGGGCGGATGCCCTGGCCGGCCTGCCCGAACGCCTGCAACTACCCACCGATCGGCCCTACCCGCAGGTCGCCGACCATCGCGGCGCTCGGCTGGCGGTGGACTGGCCGACCGAGCTGCAGCAACAACTCCGTCGGGTGGGGCGTGAGCACAACGCGACCAGTTTTATGGTGGTGCAGGCCGCCTTCGCCGCGCTACTGTCCAAGATCAGCGCCAGTTCCGATGTGGCAGTGGGCTTCCCGATCGCCGGGCGTCCCGAGCCCGCGCTCGACGAGCTGATCGGCTTTTTCGTCAACACCCTGGTGCTGCGTGTTGATGTTGCCGGCGACCCGACATTCGCCGAACTGCTGGCTCAGGTGCGCCGGCGCAGCCTGGCCGCTTTCGAACACCAGGATGTGCCCTTCGAATTGCTGGTGGAGCGGCTCAACCCCAACCGGAGCCTGACGCATCACCCGTTGATCCAGGTGCTCTTGGGTTGGGAGAACTTCCCCGGGCATGACAACAGCCCCGCTGCGACGTTGCCATTGGGCGATCTGCAGGTCACGCCGATGCCATTGCACACCGACACCGCCCGCATGGATTTGACGCTGTCGCTGGCCGAACGCTGGACCGAAACCGGCCTGCGCGCCGGGATTTCCGTGACAGCGGAATTCCGCACCGACGTGTTCGATGCGGAGACCATCGAGGCGTTGATCGAGCGGTTGCAGCGGGTGCTGACGGCCGTCACCGCCGAACCGCAGCGGCGACTGTCGTCGGTGGATCTGTTGAATGCCAACGAACACGCCCGACTGCAGCGGTGGGGCAACGAGGCCTCCTTGACCCGGCCGGTGAAACCGGTGTCGGTCGCGGAGTTGTTCGCCGCACAGGCCGCCCGCACGCCGGACGCGGTCGCGGTGACCTTCGAAGACCGTTCCATGACCTACCGGGAACTCGATGAGTCGGCGAACCGGTTGGCGCGGCTGCTGGTCGAGCGCGGGGCGGGCCCGGGTCAGTCTGTCGCGCTGGTGTTTTCGCGCTCGTACGAGGCGATCGTGGCGATCGTCGCAGCACTCAAGTCGGGGGCGGCATATCTGCCGATCGACCCCGCTCTGCCTGCGGCCCGGATGGAGTTCATGCTCACCGATGCCGGGCCGATGGTGGCGGTCACGACCGCGGCGCTGACCGACCGGCTGGACGGGTTCGACATCACCGTCATCGACATCAACGACGCCGCCGTCGGTGCCCAACCCAGCACTCCACCACCGGCGCCGGCCCCTGACGACCTCGCCCACATCATCTACACCTCAGGCACCACCGGTGTGCCCAAAGGTGTTGCGGTCACTCAGCACAACGTCGCGCAGCTTTTCGACGCGCTGGACATCGGCATCGAGCTGTCGCCGAATCAGGTGTGGACGCAGTTCCACTCGTATTCCTTCGACTTCTCCGTGTGGGAGATCTGGGGCGCGCTGCTGCACGGCGGCCGGCTGGTGGTGGTGCCCGATTCGGTGGCGCGCTCACCAAAAGAGTTCCACGCCTTATTAGTTCGCGAACACGTCACGGTGCTGACCCAGACTCCATCGGCGGTGGGGATGCTCTCACCGGAGGGACTGGAGTCGGCTGCGCTGGTGATCGGCGCGGAGCCCTGCCCGCCCGAGTTGGTGGATCGGTGGTCGCCCGGGCGGGTGATGGTCAACGTCTACGGCCCGACGGAGACCACGATGTGGTTGTCCAAGAGTGCGCCGCTGAAGGCGGGTTCGGGGTTCCCCCCGATCGGCTCGCCGACAGCGCGGGCGGCATTCTTCGTGCTCGACGGTTGGTTGCGCCCGGTGCCGGCCGGCGTGGTCGGCGAGTTGTACCTGTCGGGCGCCGGAGTCGGGGCGGGGTACTGGCGCCGTCCCGGTCTGACCGCTTCGCGCTTCATGGCGTGCCCGTTCGGGCAGCCCGGGGCGCGCATGTATCGCACCGGGGACCTCGTCTGTTGGGGCCCCGATGGGCAGCTGCGCTATCTGGGACGTGCCGACGAGCAGGTCAAGATCCGCGGCTACCGAATCGAACTCGGCGAGATCCAG
The DNA here is from genome assembly GCA_036500645.1 of Mycobacterium sp. Classification (GTDB taxonomy): domain Bacteria; phylum Actinomycetota; class Actinomycetes; order Mycobacteriales; family Mycobacteriaceae; genus Mycobacterium. The sequence goes on from DASYBR010000041.1 coordinate 35,931, forward strand.
GCGGCTTTGAGCGCGTTCGACGGGGTTGAACAGGCAGCGGTCATCGCGCGTGAGGACAAACCCGGCGACAAACGTCTGGTCGGCTATATCACCGGATCCGCCGATCCGGTGGACGCGCGCGCCGCGTTGGCCCGGCGCCTACCCGGCTACATGGTGCCGACCGCGGTGGTGGCACTCGACGCGCTGCCGGTGACGGTCAACGGCAAGCTGGACGCCCGCGCCCTGCCGGCGCCGGACTATCAGGACGCCAGTCGCTACCGCCCGCCGACCAGCAGGACAGAAGAGACGCTGGCAGGGATCTACGCCCATGTGCTTGGTGTCAAGCGCGTCGGCGTCGACGACTCGTTCTTCGATCTGGGTGGCGACTCGCTGCTGACGATGCGCTTGGTCGCCGCGATCAACACCTCCCTGGATACCGACCTTGCGGTGCGTGTCGTCTTCGAAGCACCCACAGTTGCCCAGCTGGCGCAGCGCGTCGGTGAGGGCGAGGGCAGGCTGGAGCCGTTGGTGGCCGGCGAGCGGCCCGCGGAGATCCCGCTGTCGTTCGCGCAGAACCGGTTGTGGTTTATCGAACAATTGCAGGGACCCTCGCCGGTCAACAACATGGCGGCGGCGTTGCGACTGAGTGGCCGGCTCGACGCCGACGCGCTGGGAGAGGCGTTGGCCGATGTGGTGCGGCGCCACGAAAGCCTGCGCACCGTGTTCGCCGCGCGAGGAGGAACACCCCAGCAGGTGGTGCTGCCCGCCGAGCGTGCCGACTTCGCTTGGCAGATCGTCGATGCCGGCGGATGGTCAACAGACAGGCTCGAAGAGGCGATCGGCGCCGCGGCGCGTCACCCGTTCGACCTTGCGACTCAGATTCCGTTCAGGACAACGCTTCTCCGCGTCGGCGAGGACGACCACGTGCTGGTGTCCGTGGTGCACCACATCGCCGCGGACGGCTGGTCGCTGACACCGCTGGTGCGTGATCTAGGTGTGGCATACGCCAGCCGCCGTGCCGGGCACGCCCCGCGGTGGGCCGAATTAGTCGCGCAGTACGCCGATTACACGCTGTGGCAGCGTGCGCAGTTCGGCGATCTCGACGACAGCGACAGCCGGATCTCCGCGCAGCTGGCCTACTGGCAGGACGCGCTGGCCGGGCTGCCCGAACGGGTGCAGTTGCCCACCGATCGACCCTATCCGCGGGTAGCCGATCAGCGCGGCGCCACCGTGGTGGTGGACTGGCCGGCCGAGGTGCAGGACGGCATGACGCGGTTGGCGCGCGAGTACAACGCGACCAGCTTCATGGTGATGCAGGCCGCGCTGGCGGTACTGTTGTCCAAGATAAGCGCGAGTTCCGATGTGGCCGTAGGATTTCCGATCGCCGGGCGTCGCGACTCCGCGCTCGACGAGTTGGTCGGGTTCTTCGTCAACACCTTGGTGCTGCGGATCGACTTGGCAGGCGACCCCAGCTTCGCCGACCTGCTGGCTCGGGTCAAGGCGAGCAGTCTGGATGCTTTCGAGCACCAAGACGTGCCGTTCGAGCTGTTGGTGGAGCGGCTCAACCCGACCCGCAACCTGACCCATCATCCGCTCGTGCAGGTGATGCTGGCGTGGCAGAACTTCGCCGGGCTGGATGACCCGGCCGCCGGCTTGGCGTTGGAAGGCCTTCGGGCAACGTCGGTTCCGGTCGAGACTCAGGTCTCCCATATGGATCTGGTTTTCTCCCTGGCCGAACGCTGGAGTGAGACCGGCGAGCCCGCGGGGATCGGCGGCAGGGTGGAATTCCGGACCGATGTCTTCGATGCGAGCAGCATCGAGGCGCTCGTCGGACGACTGGAGCGGGTGCTGATCGCGATGACCGCCGACCCCACCCGGTCGTTGTCGTCGGTCGATCTGCTCGACGAGCGCGAGCACGCCCGTCTGGACAAGCTCGGCAACCGCGCGGCGCTCACGGGGTCTGTTCGCACGTCGACCTCGATTCCGGCGCTGTTCGCCGAGCACGTGGCGCGCACCCCCGACGCGGTGGCGCTGGTCTGCGAGGGCCGCTCGCTGACGTACCGCGAACTCAACGAAGCGGCGGACCGGTTGGCCCACGTGATGGCAGGCCGTGGAGCGGGCCCGGGTGAGTTTGTGGCGCTGGTCATTTCGCGCTCGGCCGAGGCGGTCGCGGCGATTCTTGCGGTGCTGAAAACGGGAGCGGCGTATCTGCCGATCGACCCGGGGTTGCCGGCGGCGCGGCTCGAGTTCGTGCTTTCCGATGCCGCGCCCACCGCGGTGGTCGCCACCGCCGACCTGGCCGACCGGCTGGATGGGTTCGACGTTGCCGTCATCGACAGCGGTGATATTTGGGACCCGGCTGTCGACGCGCAATCCGGCACGGTCCCAACGGCTCCGAATCCGGCCGACATCGCCTACCTGATCTACACGTCGGGTACCACCGGCACCCCGAAGGGCGTGGCGGTCACCCACCACAACGTCATCCAGCTGCTGGCGTCCCTGGACCGCGGGCTGCCGTCGGCGGGTGTATGGACGCAGTGCCATTCGCTGGCGTTCGACGTGTCGGTGTGGGAGATCTTTGGAGCGTTGCTGCGAGGCGGGCGCTTGGTCGTGGTGCCCGACTCGGTCGCGCGTTCCCCAGAAGACCTCCACGACGTGCTGGTCGGCGAGCAGGTCACCGTGTTGACCCAGACCCCGTCCGCGGTCGCGGCGCTCTCGCCGCAAGGCCTGGAGTCGGTGTCGTTGGTGATGGCCGGCGAGGCGTGCCCGGTCGAGGTTGTGGAGCGCTGGGCTCCGGGCCGGGTGATGGTTAATGCCTACGGCCCCACCGAGACGACGATGTGTGTGGCCATCAGCGCCCCGCTGCAGGCGGGCTCACGATTAAAAGAGACAGTGCCGATCGGTTCACCGGTGCCCGGGGCCGGATTGTTCGTGTTGGACGGGTGGCTGCGCCGGGTGCCCATTGGGGTCGTCGGCGAGTTGTACGTGGCCGGCGACGGAGTGGCCGCCGGGTATGTGCGCCGGGCCGACCTGACCTCGTCGCGGTTTGTGGCCTGTCCGTTTGGGGCGCCGGGAAGGCGGATGTATCGCACCGGAGACCTGGTGCGATGGGGTGCCGACGGGCAGTTGCGGTACCTGGGCCGCGCCGACGAGCAGGTCAAGGTCCGCGGCTATCGCATCGAACTGGGCGAAATCCAGGCGGCATTGAGTGCGCTCGACGGGGTCGAGCAGGCAGTCGTCATCGCCCGTGAGGACCGTGCAGGCGATAAGCGGCTGGTCGGCTACATCACCGGCACCGCCGATCCCGCCGAGGTTCGTGCCGCGCTGGCCGAAAGGCTTCCGGCGTACATGATTCCGGCGGCCGTGATGGGACTCGACACGCTGCCGCTCACACCCAACGGCAAACTCGACGCTCGCGCCCTGCCGGCGCCGGAGTACGCCGCCGGCCAGTACCGCGCGCCGAGCAACCCGACAGAGGAGATCCTGGCCGGGATCTACGCCCATGTCCTGGGACTCGACCGCGTCGGGATCGACGACTCGTTCTTCGACCTTGGCGGCGACAGCATTTCGGCGATGCGTCTGACAGCGATGATCAACAGCAGCCTGGAGACCGGTCTCGCGGTCCGCACCGTGTTCGAGGCGCCCACGGTCTCCCAACTGGCACCACGCATAGGTGAGGATCACAGCGGGCTGGATCCGTTGGTCGCCGTTGCGCGGCCGGCGGTGATCCCATTGTCGTTCGCGCAGAACAGATTGTGGTTCTTGGATCAGTTGCAGGGGCCGTCCCCGGTGTACAACATGGCGACGGCATTGCAGCTGCGCGGCCGGCTCGACGCGGACGCGCTGGGTGCAGCACTCGGTGACGTCGTCGCCCGCCACGAGTCCCTGCGCACCCTGTTTGCCGCCCCCGATGGAACACCTCAGCAGGTCGTGATCCCCGTTGACCGCGCCGATTTCGGGTGGCTCGTCGTCGATGCCAGTGGCTGGTCGGCCGACCAGCTCGACGAGGCCATCGGCACCACCGCCCGCTACACATTCAACTTATCGGCCGAAATTCCCTTGCGGGCACAGCTTTTTCGCATCAGCGACGACGAGCACGTGCTGGTCGCCGGGGTCCACCACATCGCCGCCGACGGAATGTCGATCACCCCGTTGGTCCGTGATCTGGGGGCCGCCTATGCCAGCCGTAGCGCCGGGCGGGCCCCCGATTGGGTGCCGCTGCCGGTGCAGTATGTGGACTACACGCTGTGGCAGCGCGCGCAATTCGGGGATCTCGACGACAGCCAGAGCTCCATCGCCGCGCAGCTGGGCTATTGGGAAGGTGCCCTGGCCGGGCTGCCGGAGCGGTTACAGCTGCCCACCGACCGGCCCTACCCGCTGGTGGCTGATCAGCGTGGCGCCACCGTGGAGGTGGACTGGTCGGCCGAGGTGCAGGAGCGGGTGCGCGCCGTCGCGCTCGAGAACAACGCGACCACCTTCATGGTCACCCAGGCGGCCCTGGCCGTGCTGCTGTCCACCATGAGCGCTAATTCCGATGTGGCGGTGGGCTTCCCGATGGCCGGGCGCCGCGATCCCGCGCTCGACGAGTTGGTCGGGTTCTTCGTCAACACGTTGGTGCTGCGCGTCGACGTGGCCGGCGACCCCAGCTTCACCGAATTGCTGGACCAGGTGCGACACCGCAGCCTGGCCGCCTACGAGCATCAAGATGTGCCTTTCGAGTTGCTGGTGGAGCGGCTCAACCCGACCCGCAGCCTGACGCACCACCCGTTGGTTCAGGTGATGTTGGCCTGGCAGAACTTCGCCGGACAGGACAGCGGTCCCGCCGCCGGGTTGTCGTTGGGCGATGTTCAGGTCACGCCGATGCCGGTGGATACCCAGACCGCCCGCATGGATCTGACATTCTCGCTGGCCGAACGCTGGAGCGAGGATGGCCGGCCCGGCGGGATCGGGGGGACGGTCGAGTTCCGGACCGATGTCTTCGACGCGGCCAGCATCCGGGCGCTCATCGATCGATTGCAACGGGTATTGGTGGCCGTGACGGCCGATCCCACGCGTCCATTGTCGTCGCTGGAATTGCTCGACGAGGCCGAACGCGGCCGGCTGGATGAGATCGGCAACCGGGCCGCGTTGACCGGGGCGTCCATGGCGTACAGGTCGATTCCGGCGTTGTTCGCCGCCCAGGTGACCCGCGCACCCGGTGCGGTCGCGCTGACCTGCGAAGGCCGGTCGCTGACGTACCGGGAGCTGGACGAGGCGGCGAATCGGTTGGCGCATCTGCTGGCCGGCCGTGGCGCGGGCCCGGGCCGGCAAGTGGCGCTGCTGTTTTCGCGTTCGACTGAGGCCATCGTGGCCATCCTGGCAGTGCTCAAGTCCGGCGCGGCCTACCTGCCGATCGACCCGGCGCTGCCGGACGCCCGGATTGAATTCGTCCTCGCCGACGCCGCGCCCATCGCCGTGATCACCACCGCGGATCTGACCGTCCGGCTCGACGGCCAAGGCGTGACAGTTATCGATGTGCACGACCCCGCCGTGGCCGGCCAGCCCAGCGCGGCGCTCCGGACGGCGCCGAGCCCGGAGGACCTCGCGTACCTGATCTACACGTCGGGCACTACCGGTGTCCCCAAAGGTGTTGCGGTGACTCATCGCAACGTGACCCAGCTGCTGGCATCCACGGCTTCCGGCCTGCCGCGCGCCGGGGTGTGGTCGCAGTGGCATTCGCTGGCCTTCGACGTCTCGGTATGGGAGATCTTCGGCGCGCTGCTGCAAGGCGGGCGCCTGGTAGTGGTGCCCGAGTCGGTAGCACGTTCACCGGAAGATCTGCACGCCTTGCTCGTTGCCGAGAACGTCAGCGTGCTGAGTCAGACGCCGTCGGCGGCGGGTGCCCTTTCGCCCGTGGGTCTGGAATCTGCCACGTTGGTGGTCGCCGGTGAGGCGTGCCCGGCCGAGCTGGTGGAGCAGTGGGCGCCCGGGCGGGCGATGATCAACGCCTACGGCCCGACCGAGGCCACCATCTACGCGGCGGTCAGTGCGCCTCTGACGTCGGGGCCCGCGGGATCGGTTGGGGTACCGATCGGTTCGCCGGTACCGGGAGCGGCGTTGTTCGTGCTCGACGGGTCGTTGCGGCCCGTCCCCGCCGGTGTGGTCGGTGAACTGTACGTCGCCGGTGCGGGCGTTGCCGGTGGTTACTGGCAACGGGCCGGATTGACCGCGTCGCGGTTTGTGGCCTGTCCGTTCGGCGGGTCCGGAACACGCATGTATCGCACCGGGGACTTGGTGCGTTGGGGTGCCGATGGACAGCTCGACTACCTGGGCCGCGCCGACGAGCAGGTCAAGATCCGCGGATACCGCATCGAACTCGGCGACGTGCGTGCGGCGCTGGCCTTGGTGGATGGGGTCGAGCAGGCGGTCGTCGTCGCCCGCGAGGACCGGCCCGGCGATAAGCGCCTGGTCGGCTACGTCACCGGGACCGTCGATCCGGCAGCCGTCCGTGGCGCGCTGGCCGAGCGGCTGCCCGGGTACATGGTTCCCGCGGCCGTGCTGGTGGTGCGGGAGCTCCCGCTGACACCCAACGGCAAGCTTGACACCCGCGCCCTGCCCACGCCGGAATATCAGGACGCCGATCGTTATCGCGCCCCGGGCAACGCGGTCGAGGAGATCCTCGCCGGCATCTACGCCCAGGTTCTGGGCCTCGAGCGGGTCGGCATCGACGACTCGTTCTTCGACCTTGGCGGCGACAGCATTTCGTCGATGCAGGTGGTAACGCGCGCCCGTGCCGGAGGACTGACGCTGAAGACGCGCGACATCTTCGTCGAGCAGTCCGTGGCCCGGCTGGCCCGGGTGGCCGGTGTGGCCGACGGCGAAGCCGGCGTGATCGACGAGGGCGTCGGGCCGCTGCCGGCCACCCCGATCATGCGGTGGCTGAACGGAGTTGACGGTCCCGTCGACCAGTTCAACCAGACGGTCCTCGTGCAGGCCCCCGAGGGCGTCGGCGAGACCGACGTCGTAATCGTGTTGCAGGCCTTGCTCGATCGGCACGCAATGCTGCGGCTGCGCGTCGACGACGAAGCGGGGGCCTGGTCGCTGACGGTGCCTGACGCTGGATCGGTCGATGCCCGCGATTGCCTGCAATCGGTGGACGAACTTTCCGACGAGGCACTCGTGGAAGCGCGGTCACGGTTGAGTCCGGCGACCGGCGTGATGATCAGCGCGCTGTGGGCTACCTCCACCGGCCAGTTGGCCGTGATCATCCATCACCTGGCCGTCGACGGGGTGTCCTGGCGAATCCTGTTGGAAGACGTGAACATCGCGTGGGCCCAGTACCGCCTGGGTCAACCCCTGGCGTTGCCGGCCGCAGGCACATCCTTCGCCCGGTGGGCGTCGCTGCTCAGCGAACATGCGAACCGCCCGGAAGTCGTGGATCAGGCGGACGCCTGGGCAGAAGTCACATCGACTCCCGCCGTGTTGCCCCCGGTGCAACCCGCGCTGGACACCTTTGCCGCCGCCGGGCATTTGTCGGCGGAGCTGGATGCCGACACCACCGGCATGCTGCTCGGGGAGGTGCCGTCGGCGTTCCATGCCGGGATCAACGACATTCTGCTGGTCGCGTTCGCTTTGGCGATAGCGGAATTCGCGGGCCCCGACCTGGCTGGCAGCTCGCCCGTCGGGATCGACGTCGAAGGCCACGGACGCCATGAGGATCTGGCCCCCGACGTCGACCTGTCGCGCACCGTGGGATGGTTCACCACCAAATACCCCGTCTCGCTGGCGGTTTCGAGGCTGAACTGGGCACAGGTGCTGTCTGGTGACATCACGCTGGGTGTGGTCGTAAAGCAGGCCAAGGAGCAACTCCGCGCCCTTCCGGATCCGCTGAGCTACGGGTTGCTGCGCTACCTCAACGGCGATGTCAATCTCGAGGGACCCGACCCTGCGATCGGATTCAACTATCTGGGTCGGCCGGGCGGCACCGCCGAGCTGTCCGCGGATTTGTGGCGGGTCGGCCAGGAGGGTCTGTCGGTCACCGGTGCCGCCGCGGCGATACCGATGCCGCTGATGCACACGCTGGAGCTCAACTCTGTCACCATCGACACCGAGGACGGCCCGCGCCTGCACGCCAACTGGACTTGGGCGCCAACGGCTCTCGATGAAGAACAAGTAAGCCGGCTGAGCCGGCTCTGGTTCGAAGCACTGACCGGAATCTGCGCGCACGTGCGGTCCGGCGGGGGCGGACTGACCCCGTCCGATATCGTGCCGGCCCGCCTGAGCCAACAGCAGATCGATGAGCTGGCGCGACAGTCCCTGATTGCCGACGTGCTGCCGCTCACCTCGGTGCAGCAGGGACTGCTCTTTCACGCCCACACCGCGCAGGGCAGCGACGATCTGTATGCGGGCCAACTGAATATCAGCCTGACCGGCCCGCTCGATCCGGATCGTCTTCGCGATGCGGTGCAGACGATGGTCGTCCGGCACCCGAACCTGGTGGCCCGATTTTTCCCGGAGTTCGACGAGCCGGTCCAGGTCATTCCGGCCGACCCCGTCGCGGCCTGGCAGTACATCGAGCTGGCCGACGACGGCGATTCTGGTGAGCAGATCCAGCGGCTCTGCGCCGCCGAACGCGTCGCGGTCTGCGAGCTCGGCGACCAGCCGGCCTACCGCGCACTACTGATCCGCGTCGCGGCAGACCGGCACCGACTGGTCCTGACCAATCACCACATCGTGCTCGACGGTTGGTCGATGCCGATCCTGCTTGGGGAGATATTCGCCGGCTACTACGGGCACCGCCTGCCCGCGCCGGTGCCCTACCGCAACTTCGTCAGCTGGCTGGCCGCCCGTGATCGCGATGCCGCCCGCGCGGCTTGGGGTGAAGTGTTCGCCGGCTTTGACACCCCGACTTTGGTCGGTCCCCAGGATCGGCGGGAGTCCGGACCGCAGCGGGTCGAGACGGTGCGGCTGTCCGCCGAGATCACCCGGGCCGTAAATGACTTGGCTCGCGCGCGCCACACCACCGTCAACACGGTGCTGCAGGCCGCCTACGCGCAACTGTTGTGCTCGTTGACCGGTCGGCACGATGTCGTGTTCGGTACCACGGTTTCGGGTCGGCCCGCCGAGGTGCTCGGCGCGGACTCGATGGTGGGTCTGTTGATCAACACGGTGCCGGTGCGCGCCAACATCACCGCGTCGACCACCGCCGCCGATCTGCTGGATCAGCTGCAGGGCGCGTACAACGACACCCTCGATCATCAGCATCTGGCGCTCAACGAGATTCACCGCATCACCGGTCAGGACCAGCTGTTCGACACGCTGTTTGCGTTCGAGAACTATCCGATCGACGCCGGCGTATTGGCGGGCGACGACGAGCTGTCCGTTACCGATATCACCAGCCACGAATCGACGCACTACCCGTTGACGGTGCAGGCTCAGCCCGGCACCGAAATAGGGCTCCGAGTCGAGTACGACGCTGACGTGTTCGACTCGCCCGCCATCGAGACGCTGATCGCACGGTTCCAGCGGGTGTTGACGGCCATGACCTCCGACCCCGGCCGGCGCTTGGCGTCGATCGACGTGCTGGATGCCGGCGAGCACGCCCGTTTGGATGAAATCGGCAACCGTGCGGTGCTGACCCAACCCTGGACGCCGTCGTCCATTCCGGCGCTGTTTGCCGAGCAGGTGGCTCGTATCCCGGACGCGGCTGCGGTCACCTTCGAAGGCCGGTCCATGACGTACCGGGAGCTCGACGAAGCGGCGAACCGGTTGGCGCACCTGCTGATTGACCGCGGAGCGAGCCCGAGTGAGCCTGTGGCGCTGCTCTTCTCGCGCTCGGTTGAGGCGATCGTCTCGATCTTGGCGGTGCTCAAAACCGGTGCGGCCTATCTGCCGATCGCGCCGGAGGTGCCGACTGCGCGGATCGAGTTCATGCTCGCCGATGCCGCTCCAACCGTCGTGGTCACCACCGCTGACTTCGCCGGCCGACTCGACAGTCACGACGTTGTCGTCATCGACGTCCATGACCCGGCTGTCGGCGCCCAACCTGCGACGCCGCTACCGGCGCCGGCTCCCGACGCCATCGCCCACATCATCTACACCTCGGGCACGACCGGGGTTCCCAAGGGTGTAGCGGTCACTCACCGAAACGTGACCCGGTTGTTCGATTGGCGGCGCGAGGCCGGTCTCGAGCTGGGCCCGAGCCAGGTATTAACCCAATTCCACTCGTACGCGTTCGACTTCTCGGTGTGGGAAATCTGGGGTGCGTTGCTGCACGGCGCGCGGCTGGTGGTGGTGCCCGAGTCGGTAGCCCGCTCGCCGAAAGACTTCCACGCCTTGCTGATTGCCGAAAAGGTCACGATCTTCAGCCAGACCCCGTCGGCGGTGCGCATGCTGTCACCGCAGGGACTGGAGTCGGCGGCCTTGATTATCGGCGCGGAGCCATGCCCACCCGAACTGGTGGATCGATGGGCGCCCGGACGGTCGATGCTGAACGTCTATGGTCCGACCGAAACAACGATATTCGCGACGATCAGTACGCCCTTGCAGGCGGGTTCGGGAGCGCCGCCGATCGGTTCGGCGGTGCCCGGGGCAGCTTTGTTTGTGCTCGACGGCTGGCTTCGCCCGGTGCCCGCCGCAGTGGTCGGTGAGTTGTATGTTGCCGGTCGCGGCGTCGGGTGCGGATACCTGCACCGCGCGGGGTTGACCTCGTCGCGATTTGTGGCGTGTCCGTTCGGGGAGCCTGGATCGCGCATGTATCGCACCGGGGACCTGGTGCGCTGGGGCGCCGACGGCCAGCTGCAGTACCTGGGTCGTGCCGATGAGCAGGTCAAGGTCCGCGGTTACCGCATCGAACTCGGTGAAATCCAGTCGGCCCTGGTCGAATTCGACGGCGTAGAGACGGCGGCGGTGATCGCCCGCGAGGACCGGCCCGCCGCCTTGCGCCTGGTCGGCTACATCACCGGGACCGCCGATCCGGCCGAGGCTCGCGCCGCGCTGGCCGAACGACTGCCGAACTACATGGTGCCAGCAACGGTGGTGGCGCTTCAGGTGCTGCCGGTAACGGTCAACGGCAAACTCGACATTCGCGCCCTGCCAGCGCCGGAATACCTGGGCGGCGTGTATCGCGCCCCGACCAACCCGACCGAGGAGATCCTGGCCGGCATCTACGCGCAGGTCCTCGGAGTAGAACGAGTCGGGATCGACGACTCCTTCTTCGACCTCGGCGGCGACAGCATCTCGGCGATGCGCTTGATCGCGGCCGTCAATGCGGGTTTGGAATCCGATGTTGCGGTGCGAATCTTGTTCGAGGCGCCCACCATTGCCCAGCTGGCGCCGCGCATCGGTGAGGGCGCGGGCGGGCTGCAACCGCTGGTGGCCGGTGCGCGGCCCGCGGTCGTGCCGTTGTCGTTCGCGCAGAATCGGTTGTGGTTCATCGATCAATTGCAGGGACCGTCACCGGTTTATAACGTCGCGGCCGCGCTGCGGCTGGAAGGCCGACTCGACGCCGACGCGCTGGGCGTGGCGTTGGCCGACGTGGTGGCCCGGCACGAGAGCCTGCGCACCCTGGTTGTGGCGCCCGAGGGAACACCTCAGCAGGTCGTCATCCCGGTCGAGCGTGCCGATTTCGGGTGGGACGTCGTCGACGCGGTTGGTTGGCCGCAAAGCCGGCTGAACGAGGCCGTCGCCGCGGTGGCACTCCACACGTTCGCCTTGGACGCCGAGATCCCGTTGCGGGCCAAGCTTTTCCGGATTTCCGAGGATGAACACATGCTGGCGGCGGTCGTTCACCACATCGCCGCCGACGGATGGTCGATCACCCCGCTGGTGCGCGACCTGGGTGTCGCGTATGCCAGCCGTTCCGCTGGGCGCGCCCCGGACTGGGTGCCGTTGGCCGTGCAATACATTGACTACACCCTGTGGCAGCGTGCGCAATTCGGCGAAATCGAGGACGCCGACAGTCCACTTGCCGCGCAACTGGCCTACTGGGAGAGCGCCCTCGCCGGGATGCCCGAGCGGGTGCAGTTGCCCACCGATCGGCCCTACCCACTGATGGCGGATCAACGCGGCGCCAGCGTGGACGTCGACTGGTCGGCCGAGTTGCAACAACACATCGCACGGGTGGCTCGTGAGCACAACGCGACGCCCTTCATGGTGGTGCAGGCCGCGCTGGCGGTGCTGCTGTCGAAGGTCAGTGCCAGTTCCGATGTGGCGGTTGGCTTCCCGATCGCCGGACGCCGTGACCCTGCGCTCGACGAGTTGGTCGGGTTCTTCGTCAACACACTGGTGCTGCGCGTCGACGTCGCGGACGACCCGAGTTTCACCGACCTGTTGGCTCAGGTCCGGCAGCGCAGCCTGGCCGCCTACGAGCACCAGGATGTGCCCTTCGAGCTGCTGGTGGAGCGGCTCAACCCGGCCCGGTCGCTGAGTCACCATCCGCTGGTGCAGGTGATGCTGGCCTGGCAGAACCTGCCGGGGAATTCCAGCGACCCCGCTGCCGGGCTTGGGCTGGGTGACCTACGAGTCACGCCACTCCCGACGGATACCCAGTCGGCCCGGATGGACCTGACGTTCTCGCTGTCCGAACGGTGGAGCGAGAACGGCGAGCCCGCCGGGATCGGCGGCAGGGTCGAATATCGCACCGACGTATTCGATCCCGCCAGCATCCAGGCGCTCACCGAGCGGTTGCAGCGGGTGTTGATCGCGATGACGGCCGACCCCAAGCGGCTGTTGTCGTCGCTGGATCTGCTCGCCGAGGCCGAGCACGCCAAGCTGGACGAGTTCGGAAACCGCGCAGTGTTGAGCCGGCCCACGGGCACGGACGCGTCGGTGCCGGAGCTGTTCGCCGCGCAGGTCGAGCGCACCCCGGATGCCGTCGCGCTGGTGTGCGAGGGCAGCTCACTGACATATCGCGAGCTGGACGACGCCGCGAACCGATTGGCGCACCTGCTGGCCGGGCACGGTGCGGGTCCGGGACAGCAAGTGGCGCTGCTGTTTACGCGTTCGGCCGAGGCGATCGTGGCCATCATGGCCGTGCTCAAGTGCGGCGCGGCCTACCTGCCGATCGACCCCGCGCTGCCGGGGGCCCGGATCGGATTCATGCTTGCCGACGCCACGCCGATCGCCGCCATCACCACCGCCGATCTGGCCGACCGGTTCGCCGGTCACGACGTGACGGTCGTCGACGTGCACGATCCCGCCGTCGCCGACCAGCCCAGCACGGCGCTCGGGGCGACGCCGCGCCCGGACGACCTCGCCTATTTCATCTACACGTCGGGCACCACCGGTGTGCCCAAAGGCGTTGCGGTCAGCCACCGCAACGTGACCCAGCTGCTGGCATCAATCGGTTTCGGGCTGCCGGCGGCGGGGGTGTGGTCGCAATGGCATTCGCTGGCGTTCGACGTGTCGGTGTGGGAGATCTTCGGTGCGTTGTTGCAAGGCGGGCGTTTGGTGGTCGTGCCCGAAGAGGCGGCGCGCTCACCGGAGGATCTGCATGCCTTGCTGGTCGCCGAAAACGTCACCGTCTTGAGCCAAACCCCTTCTGCCGTGGGGATGCTCGACGGGCAGGGCTTGGAGTCGACGGCGTTGGTGGTCGCCGGTGAAGCGTGCCCGACCGAACTGGTGGACCGCTGGGCGTCGGATCGGCTGATGATCAATGCGTACGGCCCGACCGAGGCCACCATCTACGCGGCCGTTAGCGCGCCGCTGACCGCGGGATCGGGTGTGGCGCCCATCGGTTCGCCGGTGCCGGGGGCGGCGTTGTTCGTGCTCGACGGGTCGATGCGGCCGGTTCCCGCCGGTGTGGTCGGCGAGTTGTATGTCGCCGGTGCCGGCGTCGCCGGTGGGTACTGGCGCCGGCCCGGTTTGACCGCGTCGGGGTTTGTGGCCTGCCCGTTCGGGGCGCCTGGAGCGCGCATGTATCGCACCGGGGACTTGGTGCGCTGGGGTGCCGACGGGCAGCTGGACTACCTGGGCCGCGCCGACGCGCAGGTCAAGATCCGCGGCTATCGCATCGAACTCGGCGAAATCCAGGCGGCATTGAGTGCGCTCGACGGGGTCGAGCAGGCGGTCGTCATCGCCCGCGAGGACCGTGCAGGCGATAAGCGGCTGGTCGGCTACGTCATCGGGACGGCGGACCCGGCCGCTGCGCGCGCCGCGCTGGCCGAGCGGCTGCCGGGCTACATGGTTCCCGTGGCCGTGGTGGTGCTGCAGGAGCTGCCCCTGACACCCAACGGCAAACTCGATATCCGCGCCCTGCCCGCGCCGGAGTATCGGGATGTCGATCGCTACCGCGCCCCGGAAAGCCCGATCGAAGACGTCCTGGCCGGCATCTACGCCCAAGTGCTCGGCCTCGAGCGGGTCGGCATCGACGACTCCTTCTTCGAGCTGGGTGGCGACAGCATTCTCTCGATGCAGGTGGTGGCGCGGGCCCGTGCCGCCGGCCTGACGTGCCGGCCGCGGGACGTCTTCGTCGAGCAGACCGTCGCCCGGCTGGCCCGAGTAATCACGGTCGCCGACGATGCGGTCGGCCCGATCGATGAAGGCATCGGCCAACTGCCCGCGACACCAATCGTGCGCTGGCTGCAGGGCGTACCGGGTCCTGTCGACCAGTTCAACCAGACGATGGTGGTGCAGGCTCCCGAGGGCGCCGGTGAGGCCGACGTCGTGATCATGTTGCAGGCGTTGCTCGATCGGCACGCCATGCTGCGGCTGCGCGTGGACGACGAAGCCGGGGAGTGGTCGTTGGCGGTGCCCGAGGCGGGTTCGGTAGACGCCCGCGAGTGCCTGCAATCGGTCGACGAACTGTCCGATGACGCGGTGATACAAGCGCGGTCGCGGTTGAACCCGGCGACCGGCGTGATGGTGAGTGCGTTGTGGGCCGCCTCCACGGGTCGGCTCGTGCTCATCGTTCACCACTTGGCCGTTGACGCGGTGTCCTGGATGATTCTGCTCGAGGACCTCAACATCGCCTGGGCCCAGCATCGCGGCGGGCAGCCGTTGGCGTTGCCTTTGGCCAGGACGTCGTTCGCGCGATGGGCGGAAATTCTCACCGCACACGCCCGAACCCCGCAAGTCGTTGCCCAAGAACATATTTGGGAGCGGGTTGTGACGACTCCGGCCGTGTTGCCCCCAGTCAAACCGGCGATCGATACCTATGAGCGCGCCGCGCACTTGTCGGTCTCGCTCGACGATGTCGAGATGACCAGGATGCTGTTGGCCGAGGTGCCGGCGGCGTTTCATGCCCGGATAAACGACATCCTGTTGATCGCATTCGCTTTGGCGGTCACGGAATTCACGGGCGTCGGTGCGCCGGTCGGCATCGACGTCGAGGGCCACGGGCGGCACGAGGAGCTGGGCGCAGGCGTCGACCTGTCCCGCACTGTTGGGTGGTTCACCAGCAAATACCCGGTGCGGTTGGCGGTGAGCGGGCTGTCCTGGCCGCAGGTGATCGCCGGTGAGGCGGCGCTTGGTGACGTGATCAAGGACGCCAAAGAACAACTTCGCGCCCTTCCCGAGGGCCTGACGTATGGCGCACTGCGCTACCTGAACGCCGACGTCGACCTAAAGGGAGCCGACCCGCCGATCGGGTTCAACTACTTCGGGCGTCAGGGCGCCGTGGGGGTTGACGTTGCCGGTGACGGTTGGCGGATCTGCGAGGACGGCTCGGCGGTCACCGGCGTGGCCGCGGCGATACCGATGCCGCTGATGCACACCGTCGACGTCAACGCCGTCACCGTCGAGACCGACGCCGGCCCGCGCCTGCGCGCCGACTGGACTTGGGCGCCTTCGATTCTCGACGAGGCGCAGATTAGCCGACTGAGCCGGCTGTGGTTCGAGGCGCTGGCCGGAATCTGCGCGCACGTGCGATCCGGTGGCGGTGGATGGACCCCGTCGGACGTCGCATCCTCGGGCCTGAGCCAACAGCAGATCGATGAGTTGGCGCGGCAATACCAGATCGCCGACGTGTTGCCGCTGACCGCGTTGCAGCAGGGACTGCTCTTCCACGCGAACACCGCGCGGGGTGGCGACGACCTGTATGCCGTGCAGCTGGAAATCGGCGTGACCGGCCCGCTGGACGCGGATCGCCTACGCGATGCGGTGCAGACGGTGGTCGCCCGCCATCCGAACCTGGTGGCCCGCTTCTACCAGCAATTCGACGAGTCGGTGCAGGTCATCCCCGCCGATCCCGTCGCATCCTGGCAGTACGTCGAGTTTGACCGCGACGGTGCATTCGACATGGACGAGCGGGTTCAACGGCTCTGTGCCGCCGAACGTGTCGCGGTTTACGAACTCGCCGACCAGCCGGCTTTCCGGGCGGCCCTGGTCCGTACCGCGACAGATCGGCACCGACTGGTGCTGACCATTCACCACATCGTGCTCGACGGTTGGTCGTTGCCGATCCTGTTGGGGGAGATCTTCGCCAGCTTCAGCGGACAGCGCCTGCCCGCGCCGGTTTCGTTCCGGACATTCGTTGACTGGCTGGTTGATCGAGACCTCGAGGCCGCACGCGTGGCTTGGCGCAAGGCATTCTCCGGCTTCGACGTACCTACATTGGTGAGCCCGCAAAGGCTGGGACTGGGTCCGCGCGGAACCCAATCGTTCGTGGTAACCGCCGAGACCTCGCGAGCCATCAACGAACTCGCGCGCTCGTCGCACACCACCGTCAACGTCGTGCTGCAGGCCGCCTGGGCGCGATTGCTGTCCTGGGTGACCGGTCAGCACGACGTCGCGTTCGGTACCACGGTTTCGGGTCGACCGGCCGAGTTGCTCGGTGCGGAGTCGATGGTGGGTCTGTTGATCAACACGGTCCCGGTGCGCGCCAACATCACCCCGTCGACCACGACCATCGATCTGCTGAATCAGTTGCAGAGTGCCTACGGTGACACCCTCGAGCACCAGCACTTGGCGCTCAACGAGATTCACCGCATCACCGGTCACGACGAGCTGTTCGACACGCTCTTCGCGTTCGAGAACTTCCCGATCGAGACCGGGGTGGCGTTGGGTGACCACGAGCTGGGAATCAGCGACTCCACCACGCGCGAATACAACCACTACCCGTTGACGGTGCAAGCCGCGCCGGGCACCGAGTTGGGGCTTCGCGTCGAGTACGACACCGATGCGTTCGATTCAATCAGCATCGAGACGCTGATCGAGCGGTTCCAGCGGGTGTTGGTGGCCATGACCACCGAGCCGGCGCGGAGGCTGTCGGCGATGGACCTGCTCGACGAGCCCGAGCATGCCCACCTGGATGAGGTCGGCAATCGCGCGGTGCTCTGCGAGCCCGCTCCCACGCCGGTGTCGATTTCGGCGCTGTTCGCCGAGCAGGTGGCGCGTGCCCCCGAGGCCCTAGCAATCAGCTGGGGCGGCGTGTCCATGACATACCGGGAGCTAGATGAGGCGGCGAACCGGTTGGCGCACCTGCTGATCGACCGTGGCGTGCGCCCGGGTGACTTTGTGGCGCTGCTGCTTTCGCGCTCGGCCGAGGCGATCGTGGCGATCCTGGCGGTGCTCAAAACGGGTGCGGCCTACCTCCCGATAGACCCGGCGGCCCCGGTGGCCCGGATCAGGTTCATCGTCGGCGATGCCGCACCAAGAGTCGCGATCACCACGGCGGGCCTGCGGTCCCGGCTGGCCGGCTGCGACCTCGCCGTCATCGAAGTCGAAGACCGAGTCGACAGCCATCCGCGCGTCACGCTTTCGGAACCCTCGGCGGATGACGTTGCGTACCTGATCTACACCTCGGGCACCACCGGCGTGCCCAAAGGTGTTGCGGTCAACCATCGCAACGTGACCCGACTGATCGGATCCCTGGATGCGGGTCTGCCGTCGGCGGGGGTGTGGACGCAGAGTCACACGTACGCCTTCGACGTTTCGGTGTGGGAGATCTTCGGTGCGCTGTTGCGCGGCGGGCGTCTGGTCGTGGTGCCCGAAGTGGTGACACGCTCGCCAGAAGACTTCCACGCGTTGCTGGTTCGCGAGCAGGTCACCGTGCTCACGCAGACCCCGTCGGCGGTCGCGGCCCTCTCCTCGCAGGGCTTGGAGTCGGTGTCGTTGGTGATGGCCGGTGAGGCTTGCCCGGTCGAGGTGGTGGACCGGTGGGCACCCGGACGGGTGATGATCAACGCCTACGGGCCAACCGAGACGACGATGTGCGTCGCCATCAGTGCGCCGCTGCTGCCTGGTTCGGGGCCGCCGCCGATCGGCGCACCGGTGCCGGGTGCGGCACTGTTCGTGCTGGACGGCTGGCTCCGTCCCGTCGCGGCCGGAGTGGTCGGCGAGTTGTACGTGGCCGGTGCCGGTGTGGCGACCGGCTATGTGGGCCGAGCGGGATTGACCGGGTCGCGGTTCGTGGCCTGCCCGTTCGGGGCGCCCGGAACACGCATGTATCGCACCGGAGACCTGGTGTGCTGGGGTACCGACGGGCAGCTGCAATACCTGGGCCGCGCCGACGAGCAGGTCAAGATTCGCGGCTACCGCATCGAACTCGGCGAAGTCCAAGCGGCGTTGAGTGCGCTCGACGGGGTGCGGCAGGCGGTTGTGATCGCCCGCGAAGACCGACCCGGTGGCAAACGCCTGGTGGGCTACGTCACGGGCCCGGCGGACCCGGCCGAGATCCGCACCCAGCTGGGTGCGCTGCTGCCGGCCTATATGGTTCCGGCCGCCGTGGTGAGTCTCGACGGCCTGCCATTGACGGTGAACGGCAAACTGGACACGCGCGCCTTGCCCGCGCCGGAGTACACGGGCAGCGAGTACCGGACCCCGCAAGGTCCCACCGAGGTGGCCCTGGCCGGCGTCTACGCGCAGGTGCTCGGAGTCGACCGCGTCGGGGTCGACGACTCGTTCTTCGACCTGGGTGGCGACAGCATCTCGGCGATGCGCCTGATCGCGGCGATCAACAGCAGCCTGAATACCGACCTAGGGGTGCCTGCGCTGTTCGAGGCGCCCACCATCAGGAGTCTGAGTCAGCGGCTGGGAACAGACACCGAGTCTGCGCCAGAAATAGTTCCCGTTCAGATCCTGAAGGGCGGCACCGGCATTCCGCTGTTCTGCATTCACCCCGCGGGCGGGGTGAGTTGGCCATATCAGGTTCTGGGTGAATACCTCGACTGCCCGATCCTCGGAATTCAACAGGTCCCGCAGGGCGAGGAAGCCCGGTCGATCCGTGCCATGGCGGCCAATTACGCCGACAGGATGCAAGAGACCTACCCCGGCGGGCCCTACAACCTTCTCGGCTGGTCGTTCGGTGGGGTCATCGCCCACGAAATCGCCATCGAGCTCCAGCGGCGCGGATTCGAAATCGGACGGCTGATCCTGCTCGACGCTCAACCGGGCGTCGACGACAAGGTCGCCTTGCCCGACCAAGTCTCGGGCGAGCAGCAGATACTCGAAGAAGTTCTGCGGGCCTACAACACGGAAGCCCCCGCACGAAACGAGGCGGCCGTCTATGAGCAGATCGCAGAGCTACTCCACGCATCGGGACCGGGATCTTCTCGATACAAACAACTCTTTGACGTGCTCATCAATAATCTGAGTGCCAACATCGAGCGGTACCGAATCCACCAACCCGGCGTCTTCAACGGTGATGTCATCATCTTCTATGCGCTGCGGGACCAGGTCGATCGCAGTTCGGATCTTGCGCAATCCTGGGGACCGTATACGGTCGGCCAAATTCTGATGTACTCGGTCGACTGCGCGCACAACGAAATGCTGACCGCAGAATCAGTCGGCATGTATGGGCAGCGACTCAGGCATCTATTGGTTCTCGCCGAACGTCACCTCGAATTGACGCAAGTCGGACTGCCTGACGGACCATCGGGTGACGACGGCGACAAATTCACCGGCGAGCGCGCCGGCTAGATCACGAATGCACGGCCGGTTGCTCGGGGCGCGAAGACACCACGAGCACCGACAGGACGACGGCCACGAGAAGAAGGGCCAGGACGTCGCCCCAAAGGTGTCCCATGTGGTGGCCGCCGCCGAAGGATTGCACCGCCATGATCGTCGCGTGGACGACGCTGGACCATATCGTGAACCAGATCAGGCTGAGGTTGGCGTTCGGGTCCCGCGCCGCGTAAATGAGAAAAACGCCGAGCGTGGCGTATACGCCGACGATCATCATGAAGTACTCGGACTGGTACGGCATGCCGGCATGCCACGCCCATCCCGATGGCCACGCCATCGCGAGCGGATAGAGAAGAAGCATGATGGCGCCAAAGGTTACGAGTGCCAGCTGTAGAAGTTTGTATGACTTTGCCATTTCACGCTCCTAAAAGGTGCTGATGGCCTGTCATTATGCGCTCCGAATGGCTGTTTGCGGTGTCCTACGACAGCGGTTAATTGCCGACGGCGCCCCTATGCTGGGGGCAGTAGTAAGCCACCGAAGCGCCGAGGAGATAGCCCGCGTCTCGTGCCGACAAATCCGTGGCAGCGACCACATTCATCACCAGGGAAGTCGGCGTTTGGCGTTTGTCGAGTCCGGCGCACATATTGTGGCCCGCTGCAATCGCGGCATTGCGGTCC
This sequence comes from Mycobacterium sp., assembly GCA_036500645.1. Lineage (GTDB taxonomy): Bacteria > Actinomycetota > Actinomycetes > Mycobacteriales > Mycobacteriaceae > Mycobacterium. Next base: position 56,409 of record DASYBR010000041.1, read on the forward strand.
GCGAAGGTAATTCCGTGTCTCTGGAGCGACCCGACGAACACGTCATCGTTTTGATCCGCTGATGCCGGCCCTGCGAAGAGCAGCGCGGCAACGGAAAGCGGAATCACACCGATTGTCGACCGTTTCCAATGAATTGCCTTCACTTAGCTCACGGCCCCCTTCGAAGCTGCGACTGGGCTCGCGGACAAGCGCGACAGTTGCTGCACGCTAACCGATGTCGACGCCGATTTCGCATCGACTTTTTGCGGCCGATTAACGAATTCGCACAGGGTTCGTTCGGTCAACAAACTTGCTCCCATGCACGACACGCGTCATCGCCACAGTTATTGAAACGTTGTGCCCCAGTCGTTTAACTGGGAAAAGGCGACACGGCCGACGATTTCGCGGCCGGACATACGCGAGCGGGCGTCCGCCTTTTCGGCCAGCCCACGGTGCCATGCGGTGAGCGAGATGAGATCGGCGCGCAACGAAGATTTAACACCGGCGGAGTCGCGCGGCGCGGAAAGCCGCTTGCAGAAGCGGTAATTCCGGTGCCCGAGGCGTCATCGATGGATGATCGATTGCACGGCAACCGAATTCGTGAATAAGCACGAATCACGCGGGATCGGGCCGCGCGGAATCTTCACCGGCGTCGCCGTCGGGACGGTTAGCTGAGCGGTTTGCGCGACCGGAGGACGACGCTCTCTGGGTCCCGGCTCGGGGCGGGCGGCGCCGCCGGAGCGGTGATCGTGCCCGTGCTGACGACAAAAAAATGGTTTACCAGGCGTTTCCAATGCTGGCACGGTAGGCGGAAACGGCCTTGGGTATGGTTCAAGAGGTGTGCGGAGTCACCGGGGAGGTACGGCTCGATGGGCAAGTCCCCGATGTAGCAGCGGTGTCAGCGATGGCTGCCGTGATGGCGCCAAGGGGGCCGGATGCGGCGGGCACCTGGTCGCAGGGTCGGGTTGCGCTCGGCCATCGTCGTCTCAGGATCATCGACCTCACCGAGGCGGGCGCTCAGCCGATGATCGATTCCGACCTGGGGCTGGCCATCGCCTGGAACGGCTGCATCTACAACTACAAGCAGCTGCGCAGCGAGCTCGAGGGGCACGGCTACCGCTTCTTTTCCCACAGCGACACCGAGGTCCTGATCAAGGCCTACCACCGCTGGGGCGACGACTTCGTCGGCCACCTGTACGGGATGTTCGCCTTCGCCATCGTTGAACGAGCCAGCGGCCGGGTCCTGCTGGGCCGCGACCGGCTGGGCATCAAGCCCCTGTACCTGACCGAGGACAGTCACCGGGTGCGCTTCGCGTCGACTCTGCCCGCGCTGCTGGCCGGCGGCGGCGTGGACACCCGGATCGATTCCGTCGCGCTGCACCATTACATGACTTTCCATTCCGTGGTGCCGCCGCCGCTGACCATCCTGCGGGGCGTGCGCAAGGTCCCGCCCGGATCGCTGGTCGCCATCGAGCCCGACGGCCGGCGCACCACGACCACCTACTGGTCACCGGACTTCACCAGGCACGACGACCGTTCCGACTGGTCGGAGCGGGACTGGGAAGACGCCGTGTTGTCGTCGCTGCGCGTCGCGGTCGAACGCCGCCTGGTCGCTGACGTCCCGGTCGGCTGCCTGCTTTCCGGCGGCGTCGATTCCAGCCTGATCGTCGGCCTGCTCGCCGAGGCCGGCCAGCACGGGCTGTCGACCTTCTCCATCGGCTTCGAGTCGGCCGGCGGCGTCGAGGGCGACGAGTTTCGGTGGTCGGACATCATCGCCAAGCGCTTCGACACTGACCATCATCAGATCCGCATCGGAACCGATCGGATGCTGCCCGCGCTCGACGGGGCCATCGGCGCCATGAGCGAGCCCATGGTCAGCCACGACTGCGTCGCCTTCTACCTGCTCAGCCAGGAAGTGTCGCGCCACGTGAAGGTCGTGCAATCGGGGCAGGGTGCCGACGAGGTGTTTGCCGGCTACCACTGGTATCCGCCGATGGGCTCGCCGGCGGCGGCGTCACTGGAAGGTTCGGTCGCCGAGTACCGCGGTGCCTTCTTCGATCGCGATGCGGCGGAGTTGGCGGGCCTGCTGGCACCGGGCAAAACCGCGCCCGGCGATCCGAGCGAGCGCTTCGTCACCGAACACTTCGCGCGTGCCGGCGCCGAGACCGGGGTCGACCGTGCGCTGCGGCTCGATACGACGGTCATGCTGGTCGACGACCCGGTGAAGCGGGTGGACAATATGACGATGGCCTGGGGACTGGAAGGCCGGGTTCCATTCCTCGACCACGAGTTGGTCGAGCTGGCGGCGACCTGCCCGCCGGAGCTCAAGACCGCCCACGAAGGCAAGGGCGTCCTCAAACAGGCTGCGCGGCGGGTGATTCCATCGGAGGTCATCGATCGGCCCAAGGGCTATTTCCCGGTTCCGGCACTGACACATCTCGAAGGGCCGTATTTGGAAATGGTGCGGGAGGCCCTTTATTCGCCAGTTGCCAAGGAGCGTGGGCTGTTTCGCGCAGAAGCGGTCGACGCCCTGCTGGCCAACCCCAATGGCAAGCTGACACCCCTGAGGGGGAACGAGCTCTGGCAGATCGGCCTGCTTGAACTCTGGTTGCAACGTCACGGTGTGACGGGTCCGGTGGCATGACGGCTTTCGAGCCAACGAGCGACCATACCGAGGCGATCACCATGGGTCTGCACGACGCCTCACCGCCGCACCTGTTAGACGCGATGGCCAAGGACGTGGAGCTCGAACTGGGTTGGGGCCGACTGATTTTCGGCCAGACCTTTGCCGATTCGCGCCATCTGGTCGAGGCGCTGCGACGTGAAGGGCCCGGGCGCCGCGATATCTGCATCTATGCACGGGAATCCCACGTGGTGGTCGCCGAAGCGCCGACCGAGCTCTTCATCGACCCCAGCCACACTTATCGTTTGCGCTTCACCGAGGAGATGACGCAGGACGACCTGGCGCCCGCGCCGCTGGGCGTCACCGTGCGCACGCTCAACGACCCGGTTGACGCCGACGCCATGAATCGCGTGTACGTGCGCTGCGGGATGGTCCCGGCAAGGATCGACGTGATCTGGGAAAACCACCAGCACGCGCCGGCGGTGACGTACCTGCTGGCGATCCGCGACGAAGACGGCGCGGTGGTGGGCACCGTCACCGGCGTCGACCATGAGCTGCTGTTCTCCGACCCGGAGCAAGGTTCGAGCCTGTGGACCCTTGCCGTTGACCCGGGTGCCGGGCTTCCCGGGGTCGGTGCCGCCCTGACACGTGCCCTGGCGGAGCACTTCCGCAGCGCGGGCCGCGCCTATATGGATTTGTCGGTGGCGCACGACAACGCCGCCGCCATCGCCCTCTACGAAAAGCTGGGCTTTCGCCGCGTGCCGGTGCTGGCGATCAAACGCAAGAACGCGATCAACGAGCCGCTGTTCACCCCACCGCCGGAGACGATCGACGACCTGAACCCCTACGCGCGGATAATTGCCGACGAGGCGCTGCGCCGGGGGATCTGGGTCGAGGTCCTCGACGCGGAGACCGGCGAGATCCGGCTCACTCACGGCGCCCGCAGCGTCATCACCCGGGAATCGCTGTCGGAATTCACCTCCGCGGTCGCGATGTGCCGGTGTGATGACAAACGTCTGACGCGCCGTCTGGTAGCCGAGGCGGGCCTCACGGTGCCGCGCGCCCGGCTGGCCACCTTCGACAAAGAAGACTTCGCGTTCCTGACCGAGGTCGGGGAGGTCGTGGTCAAACCGACTCGCGGTGAGCAGGGCAAAGGCATCACCGTTGGTGTCAACGTCGACCATGGTCCCGACGAGCTCACCGCCGCGTTGACGCGGGCGCGCGAGCAATTCCACGAGGTCTTGATCGAGCAGCGGGTCTCCGGTGACGACCTTCGGTTGGTGGTGGTCGACGGCCGGGTGGTTGCCGCCGCGCTGCGGATGCCGCCCGAGATCATCGGCACGGGGGAGCACAGCATCCGCGATCTGATCGCGGCCGAAAGCCGGCGGCGCGCCGCTGCCACGGGTGGCGAATCGCGCATCCCGATCGACGCCGTCACGGAGACGACGGTCGCCGAAGGCGGTTGGCACATGGATGACGTGCTGCCGCAGGGAACCCGACTCCGGGTTCGCCACACCGCCAACCTGCATCAGGGCGGCACAATCCACGACGTGACCGCCCAGGTGAACCCCGAGCTCTGCCGGGTAGCGGTGACGGCCGCCGAGGCGATCGGTATCCCGGTGACCGGCATCGACCTGCTAGTGCCCGACATCACCGGCGAGGACTACGCCTTCATCGAGGCCAACGAGCGGCCAGGGCTGGCCAACCACGAACCACAACCGACGGCCGCGGCTTTCATCGACTTCCTGTTCCCCGGCCACCCCGGCCAGCCGCCTGCCTGGATTCCCGAGGAGTCGCGCTCGGACCGCCCTTGAGGGCTAGCGATACGCGGCGGTGGGTAACTCTGTCTCAGACCAGAACGGAGACCACATGAGCGCGAGCGCGCAAATCAAAACCATCACGACGCATGTTCCGGCGCGCCTCGACCGGCTGCCGTGGTCGCGTTTCCATTGGCGCGTCGTCCTCGGTCTGGGTGGTGTCTGGGTCCTGGACGGGCTCGAGGTCACGATGGTGGGCAACGTGTCGGCCCGTTTGATGGAGAAGGGCAGTGGCATCTCGCTGGACGCCGCCCAGATCGGCGTGGCGGCGGCGATCTACATCGCCGGGGCGTGTTTGGGCGCGCTCTTCTTCGGTCACCTGACCGACCGTTTCGGACGGCGCAACCTGTTCATCTTGACCCTGGCCATCTATCTGGTCGCGACCGTTGCGACCGCCTTCGCCTTCGCGCCCTGGTATTTCTTCGTCGCTCGCTTTTTCACCGGCTCGGGGATCGGCGGCGAATACGCCGCCATAAACTCGGCTATCGACGAGCTGATCCCGGCACGGGTGCGCGGCCGGGTCGATCTGATCATCAACGGGACGTATTGGCTGGGTTCAGCCGCCGGAGCCGGCGGCGCGCTGATCCTGTTGAACACGTCGAACTTTCCGGCGAACGTCGGCTGGCGGCTTGCCTTCGGCATCGGCGCCATCCTCGGTATCTTCGTCCTCCTGGTCCGGCGCAACGTTCCGGAAAGTCCGCGGTGGTTGTTCATCCATGGCCGCGGCGAGGAAGCGGAGCGCATCGTCGGCGACATCGAAGATGCGATCCGGGAAGAGACCGGCCAACCGCTGTCCGAACCGGAGGGTAAGCAGCTCCGAATTCGTCAGCGTCCGCCGATTTCGTTCCGGGAGATCGCCAATGTGGCCTTCAGGCTCTATCCGCGCCGCGCGGTCCTGGGACTGGCATTGTTCATCGGGCAGGCGTTCCTCTACAACGGCGTGACGTTCAACCTGGGCACACTGCTCAACGACTTCTATGCGGTCCCCGCCACCATGGTTCCGGTTTTCTTCGTCGTATGGGCGCTGAGCAATTTCGCCGGTCCGCTGCTGCTCGGGCGCTTGTTCGACACCGTCGGCCGCAAGCCGATGATCACCTTGTCGTATGTGGGCTCGGGCGTCGTGGTGGTCATCCTCGCGCTGGTGTTTCTCACCGAGGTCGGGGGAGTGTGGGCGTTCATCGGGGTGCTCATCGTGGCGTTCTTCCTGGCCTCGGCGGGTGCCAGCGCGGCCTACCTGACGGTCAGCGAGATCTTTCCGATGGAGACCAGGGCGCTCGCGATCGCCTTCTTCTACGCCGTCGGCACCGCGATCGGCGGCATCTCCGGGCCGTTGCTGTTCGGCCAGCTGATCAACTCGGGCCAACGTGGTCTGGTTGCCTGGTCGTTCCTCATCGGGGCGGTCGTCATGGCCGCCGCAGGACTGGTGGAACTATGGCTCGGAATTCCGGCCGAAGGTCGCCGATTGGAAGAGTTGGCATTGCCTTTGACGCTGGACGACGCCGAGCACTCCGAGGAGTCGACCGGCCAGGCAAATCCCCGCCAGTACCCAGAGGCGCCGTAGCGCGACTCATGTTCGCAATCATTGCGATACCGCCGTTGACGCCGGCGTAACAAGTTTGCCATCGAACCTTCCTAAGGTGAGTCGGTCCACCTTCCGTGGCGGAAAGTCGTGGACCCCCCAGCGATAGGAATTCCATTGAGCGGAAACGCGGTCCGACTGCAGGCGATCAACAACGTCGAGGCATACGTCCCCCCTGCCATCAGTTTCGTACCCGGTGAGGAGCCGGGCGAGGTCTTCGGTTCCAACGTCTTCACCAAGTCCGAGATGCAGGCGCGGCTGCCCAAGGCGACGTACAAGTCCATCGTCGCGACCATCGACAAAGGCGCCAAGCTCGACCCCGCGGTCGCCGACTCGGTGGCGGTAGCCATGAAGGACTGGGCCCTGGAGAAGGGCGCCACCCACTACGCCCACGTGTTCTACCCGATGACCGGCCTGACCGCCGAGAAGCACGACAGCTTCCTGGAGCCCATTTCGGATGGGCAGACCCTCGCGGAGTTCGCCGGCAAAACCCTGATCCAGGGCGAGCCGGACGCCTCCAGCTTCCCGTCGGGCGGTCTGCGCAGCACCTTCGAGGCGCGCGGCTACACCGGCTGGGACGTCACCAGCCCGGCGTACATCCTGGAGAATCCGAACGGCAACACCCTGTGCATCCCGACGGTCTTCGTCTCGATGACCGGCGAGGCCCTGGACTACAAGACACCGTTGCTGCGCAGTCAACAGGCCATGGGTAAGCACGCCGAGCGCGTGCTCAAGCTATTCGGCCACAAGGATCTCAACCACGTCGTGTCGTTCTGCGGCCCGGAGCAGGAGTACTTCCTGGTCGACCGCCACTTCTTCCTGGCGCGGCCGGACCTGGTCAACGCCGGCCGCACCCTGTTCGGCGCTAAGCCCCCCAAAGGCCAGGAGTTCGACGACCACTATTTCGGTGCCGTGCCCGAGCGTGTCCTCGGCTTCATGATGGACACGGAGCGCGAGCTGTTCAAGCTCGGTATTCCCGCCAAAACCCGCCACAACGAGGTCGCCCCCGGCCAGTTCGAGCTGGCGCCGATGTTCGAGCGGGCCAACATCGCCTCGGACCACCAGCAGCTGACGATGACCATCTTCAAGACGCTGGCCAAAAAGCACGGCATGGAATGCCTGTTCCACGAGAAGCCGTTCGCCGGCGTCAACGGCTCCGGCAAGCACGTCAACTTCTCGATGGGCAACTCCGACCTGGGTTCGCTGCTGGTCCCCGGCGATACGCCGCACGAGAACGCCCAGTTCCTGGTGTTCTGCGCAGCGGTGATTCGCGCCGTGCACAAGTTCTCTGGGCTGCTCCGGGTATCGGTGGCGTCGGCCACCAACGACCACCGCCTGGGCGCCAACGAGGCACCGCCGGCGATCATCTCGATCTTCCTCGGCGAGCAGCTCGCCGACGTGTTCGAGCAGATCGCCAAGGGCGCGGCCACCTCCTCAAAAGGTAAGGGCACCATGATCATTGGCGTCGACACGCTGCCCACGCTGCCGACCGATCCCGGTGATCGCAACCGCACCAGCCCATTCGCGTTCACCGGCAACCGGTTCGAGTTCCGGGCGCCGGGCTCCGGGCAGACGGTTGCTGTGCCGTTGATCATTCTCAACACGATCATGGCCGACTCGTTGGACTACATGGCAACGGTGCTGGAGAAGGCTGTCGCCGACGGCGAGGACTTCGATGGTGCAGTGCAGACGCTGCTCACCGAGATCATCACCGAGCACGGCGATGTGGTGTACAACGGGGACGGCTACTCGGAGAAGTGGCAGATCGAGGCGGCTGAGCGCGGCTTGTTGAACCTTAAGACCACGCTGGACGCCGTTCCGGAGCTGATCAAGCCGGAAGCGATCGAACTCTTCGAGAATTACGGAGTCTTCACCGAACGCGAGCTGCACAGCCGCTACGAGATCCAGTTGGAGCAGTACGTGCTGACCGTTGCCGTCGAGGCAAAGCTGGCCCTAGAGCTCGGCACTACGGTCATCCTGCCGGCCGCGGTCCGCTACCAGACTGAGCTGGCGCAGAACGTCGCGACCTTGAAGGCTGCCGGCATAGAGCCGAGCACACTTGCGCTGGAAGCGGTTTCGTCCCCCCTCGCCGACCTCAGTGAAGCGCTGGCAACGCTGAAAACGGCGCTCTCGGATCACTCCGCGGAATCGGCGTTCGACGAGGCCAAGCACGCCCAGGAAGAGCTCCTGCCGGCGATGGCGGCGGTGCGCACCGCCGCCGACACGCTGGAAAGCGTTGTGGCCGACGACCTGTGGCCGCTGCCGACGTACCAGGAGATGCTCTACATCCTCTGATTATCCAAGGAGCTTCGTCAGCCAGGCCGGATCCTGATAGTTCACAGCCGTGGTTCCGTCCCACACGAACGGTGTGGCGTTGGCATTGAGCCCTGACAGCGCCGCGTAGCCATTTGCGGCCTTCGTCTTGCCGGCACCCACGTCGTCGCCCGACTTGATGCAGGTGATGACGCCGGCGTCCGCGCCGACCGTCTTGGCCAATTGCGCCAGTTCGCCGTCCGTGCGGTCCTCGGCGCCGCCCTCTTGGGGCGCGAAGTTGCTGGCGAACAGGCCGGAGTAGAAGTCGGTGTAGATCTTGGGGTCGCTCTGCGCAGCGACGCAGTAGGTGGCCGTCACCGCGCGAGTCGAGTAATTCTGGCTGTGCGACTTGTCGTTCAGGAAGTCGAGCAGGTGATAGCGAACCGCGAGCTTCTTGTTGTTGATCGCGGTGTCGATATCGCCCGCGTTCGACCTGATGAAGCTGCCGCACGGCGGGCAAATGGGTTCATTGAAAATGTCGACGGTTATCGGCGCCGCCGAACTGCCAACGTACACACCGTCATCCAGGACGCGGAGTGCAACGGCGTCCGGTGCCGGCGGTGGCGATGTCGGTGCCGGCGGCAACGATGGCCGCCACGGACGGATGACGACCAGGACCACACCCAGCACGGCGATTGTGACGACGACAGCGGCAACGCCGACCCATAGCCAGGGCTTGCGGCTTGCCCGCGGTGGTTCACCCCAGTGCGGCGCCGCGGTACCGGTGGGGCCCCAAACCGGAGGGCCGGCCCAGCTCGCGGCCGCAGGTATCGGTGCGCTGGGGGGAGGCCATCCGCCGACCGGGGGCGGCTGCGTTGGCGGCGCGGGAGATGCGGGCGGAAAACCGGCGGGCGGTTGCCCGGCGAATGCGGCCGGTACCCTCGCCACCCGGCTGCGCTGCAAAATGTCGGTGGCCCGGTCCTGATCGGGGGCGGCCAGCGCCGCGTAAGCGGCCGCCGACAGATCACCGCAGGTGGCGTAGCGGTCCGCCGGATTCTTGGCCATGCCGCGGGCGATCACGCCGTCGAAGCCGGCCGGGACGCTCGGCCGCGCGGCGCTGGGCCGCGGGATCGGCTGGTGCAGGTGCGCGCCCATCACGCTGAACTGATCGCCGGTGTAGGGCGGGGATCCGGTCAGGCATTCGTACAGCACGCAGGCTAAGGCGTAGATGTCCGCGCGGTGGGTTATCTCGGAGTCGCCGAACCGCTCCGGGGCCATGTACTTCACGGTGCCCACGGTGGTGCCGAATTGGGTCAGCTTTTCGTCGGAAGTGGCGCTGGCGATCCCGAAATCGACGAGGTAGGCGAAGTCGTTCCCGCTCACGAGAATGTTCTCCGGTTTGACGTCGCGATGTAGGACCCCGGCGGCGTGTGCGGCGTCAAGCGCCGAGCCGACTTGGCCGACGATCGCCACCGCCCGCGGCGGGGACAGCGGCCCGTAGCTTTTCAGGATGCCGGCCAGGTCTTTGCCGTCGATCAGGCGCATGTCGACGTAGAGCTGGCCGTCGATCTCGCCGAAGTCGTGAATCGGCACGACGTGTGGCTCCTGCAGTCGACCGGCGGTGCGTGCCTCGCGCTGCATCCGCAAGCGGAAAACCGGATCGTTGGAAAGCGTCTGCGACATCAACTTCAGCGCCACGATGCGCTCCCGCACCGTGTCCTCGGCCTCGTAGACGTCGCCCATGCCGCCGCGACCGATCAGTCGCCTCAGCCGGTACGGCCCGAATTGCGAACCCTCCCGCGAATCCGCGGTGGTCTCACCCATGGAAGACTCCTCACCGCCGAACCCGCGTATGCGGGGGCGTGCAGGCACAAGGCTAAGGTTTCCGCGACCGCGAGGCACGACGAATAGGCAAAGCCAGCTGATCGGACGAGCCGCGATTAACGCAGGTCGTCGTCACCGGGTGTGCGCTCGGTGAGCCCTTCGCGGGAAAGCGCCCTGACGAATCCGAACGCCTGCATCCCCCCGGGGCCAGGATTCTCGATGATCCATTCGTTGATCTTGCCAAGCGCCTTGGCCAAGTCGTCGCGCCTGACCCGGATCAGGTAGGTCTTTCTGTCGTCTTCCGGATCGTCGATCGGGTCGGCGACGGCGACCGGGTTCTTGAAGGCATACGCGATCCCATGCACGGCGTCGTGATTCAGTGCCCATTGCAGTTCACCGGGCCGCAGTCGATTGACCGCCAGATTGCGATAGTCAGGGTCGTCGCTTGAACTGCTCACTTGGCCGACGGTCCTCCTCTCCATGTCTCGAGAGAGTGGACAGCGACGACCTGAACGTGATGTCGCGCAGGCGATTCGATCCGAGCTTCAACCGGGACATCCCCAATCATAGGAAGCAGTGTCATCGGCTGCATGTCGAGCGCGCGTCCAGCAAGTGGCGCCGGGAATCACCGGCAATATTTCAGGAACAGGTAATCGTCGTGAACCAGCGCGTGCGCAAGGCGCATCGTGACCGGTGCGACCAGCCTCGACGGCGCCAACCGTTGTCCGACCGGCTGGCTCGCGGCGAGCTTGGGGGCCACGGTCACGCAAAGCTCGGCGACGGCGTCGGCCTCCACCAACTCATCGAGCAGCGTCGGTCCACCCTCACACAAAATGCGGTGCATGCCCTCAGCGCGCAGCAGCGCGACCGCGCGCGCCACGTCCACCGAGTGCTCGCCTGCCACCAGGACGTGGCGTCGGTCATCACTGCTGAGGTCGTGTTGCGCCGCCGCTTGCGCGCAGGTCACCAGGATCGGCGGCTGGTCGGGGTTGCTGAACAGTCTGGTCGGCAGCACGCCGGTCCGGCTGACGACGGCGATCGGGGGAGGCGCGGCCCGTCGGGTTTCGGTGAGCCGCACCGGGCCGTAGTTCTCGGCACGGGCGGTACCGGCGCCGACCAGGACGACATCGGCGAAACCACGCAGGATTTTCAGGAGTTGTTGATCGACGGGACACGACAGTGGACCGGCGCGACCCCCGAACGCGGCGGCGCCGTCGGCGCTGAAGATCATGTTCGCCCGCACGCCCTCGGGGGCATCGGCATAGCATGCGGCGAGTTCGGCGATTCCGGCGACGTTGCCCACCCCGGGAGCTTCCGGCGGGGTCATGCCTCGTGGCCGGGTTGCAGTTGGCGGACGTCCCCGAAGGACACCCAGCTCTCCAGCTCCTGGGGCGGGCTGCCTGCCACCGGCTCGAGCAGATGCCCGATGTGGTCGCCCAGCGAGAAACGATCGACGATCTTGCCGACGAACCAGGCGGCCGCGTCGTCGAGGATGGGTATCTGAGCCGGGCCGGAGTGCCAGGCACAGCGCTCGAACTTGTTGACCTCGTCGCCGGTCTGGCTGCCGAACAGCTCGACGGTGTCAAGGTGCTCGTGGTCGAACAGGTGCACGGCCAGATGGGTCGCGGCGACGGCCACGCGGTACGTGTGGTTTCGTCTGGAGAGGCCGACCAGGAATCGCGGCGGATTGATGCTCGTCTGGCTGGCGAAGCCCACCAGGCAACCGGCGCAGATGCCGCCGGCGCGCGTGGTCACGACGTACATCGGGTAATTCAGCAGCGACACCAGCTTTTCGAAGGCGTCGGTTCCCGGTTCGGACATCCGCTCAGTCTTCCCGTTCACGGTGGAGGGGAATCGCGCTGCTTCGACCGCGACGCTTTCGTGTCACCAGTACCCCGACGCGACGAAGTGCGTAGGCGGCTGCCCCGACACCCAGCACCGCTACGCCGGACAGCATCGATGACAGCGGCATCGCGAACGCCAGCACCACGCACCCGAGCAGTCCTAGCAACGGGATAGCGCGGTGTGGACGGCCCTCGTCAGGTCCCAAGGTGAACGCAGAGGCGTTGGCGACTGCGTAGTAGATCAGTACGGCGAATGAGGAGAAGCCTATTGCGCTCCGAACGTCGACTGTTGCCGCCAACACCGCCACGGCGACACCGATCAGCAACTCCGCGCGGTGCGGCACCTGGAACCGCGGATGGACGGCGGCCAGCTGATGGGGGAGATGGCGGTCCCGGGCCATGGCCAAGGTAGTGCGCGAGACGCCAAGGATCAATGCGAGCAGCGAGCCCAGCGCCGCGACGGCCGCACCCACTTGTACGACGGGCACCAGCCAGGTCATCCCTACCACGCGCACCGCTTCAGATAACGGCGCGGCGGCACGGCCGAGACGTCGTGGTCCCAACGCAGATAGCGCGGCCAAGGCCACGAGTGCGTAGAGGGCCAGACTGATCGTGAGTGCCAGCGGTATCGCCCGCGGGATCGTGCGCGCCGGGTCACGCACCTCCTCTCCCAGCGTGGCGATGCGCGCGTACCCGGCAAAGGCGAAAAACAGTAGTCCCGCGGCCTGCACCACGCCGCCGGCGGTCATGCCCACCGGGCGGAGCTGATCGAGGTCGGCCGTCTCGGAGGTGAACACGGCGACGATCACTGCGGCGAGCACGGCCAGCACTAGGGCGACGATGATCCGAGTCAGCCAGGCCGACTTCTGCACCCCGGCATAGTTCACCGCGGTAAGTGCCACCACTGCAGCAACGGCCGCGGCATGCGCCTGCGACGGCCATGCATACGAGCCGAAGGTCAACGCGATCGCCGCGCACGACGCGGTTTTTCCGACCACGAAGCCCCACCCCGCCAGGTATCCCCAGAAGTCGCCCAGCCGCATCCGGCCGTAAACGTAGGTGCCCCCAGAGGCGGGGTAGAGAGCTGCCAACCGCGCGGAGGAGGTGGCGTTGCAGTAGGCCACTACCGCCGCCAACGCCAGGCCAAGCAGCAGTCCCGAACCGGCGGCGCGGGCTGCCGGGCCCAGCGCGGCGAAAATTCCGGCGCCCATCATCGACCCGAGTCCGATCACGACAGCGTCGAATACCCCCAAACTTGGACGCAGTCCGGCCTTTTCGGAGGGAGTGTTCATAGGGCGCTTCCCGATTCTGAAATGGCTTGGCGGGACCAAAACGCAACAGGCGTTGAAAATATATCAAACCAGCTTGATGTATTCTCGGAAAGATGGCGGCGGTGAAGCGGGTGGCGGTTCCGCCGCTGATGCAGATGGCATCGCATCCGCTGCGCTGGACCCTGCTGACCGCGCTCGCAAGCTGCGATCAACGCGTGCGCGAATTAGCTGCCGCTGTTGGCGAGCCGCAGAACTTGGTCTCATACCACCTCCGCCTGTTGCGCTCTGCCGGACTGATCGACGCGCACCGCAGTACTTTCGATGGTCGGGATACCTACTACCGCCTGAATTTGACGAGATGCGCGGTCGCATTCGGTGAGGCGGCTGCGGCGCTGCATCCAGCGCTGGCTCTCGGGCCTCCCACCAAGCCGGCGAGGCGGTCTGTGTTGTTTTTGTGCACCGGCAACAGTGCGCGCTCGCCGATGGCCGAGGCGCTACTTCAAAAGCACGGGCAAGGTCGTATCCGCGCATCCAGCGCAGGCAGTCATCCCAAAGCGCACATCCACCGCAATGCGATACGCATTATGCGCGATCGCTACGACATTGATCTGCGCGGGAGACGTCCTCAGCCCTTGACCGCTGTTGCCCGACGGCGCTTCGATTACGTGATCACGTTGTGCGACAAAGTCCGTGAGTATGCGATCGACCGTGGCGTGACCACGACGATGCATTGGAGCTTGCCCGACCCGTCGGCGGTCGCCGGCAGCGGCCGTGCCAGCTATGCGGAATTCGATCGCCTGGCAACCGAATTGGACATCCGCATCGAGTTTCTTTTGCCTGTTCTCAGCGCTGACCGGGGAACACAATCATCGTGACGGTCGATCGGCGTGACTTCCTTAAATGGGGCGGACTGGCGGTGCTGGCCGCAGGCGTCGACGCAGAGACCGGGTGTTCACGACCCGCTCCGCCCAACGGCAAGCCCGACTACACGCTGCGGATCGGCGCCGGCGCGGTGGAATTGGCGCCCGATCGCATCGTTTCGACCTTGACCTACAACGGTCAGTTTCCCGGCCCGCTGCTGCGATTCAAAGAGGGGCAGCGAACCCGGGTGGATATTTTCAACGACACCGATTCCCCTGAGCAGCTGCACTGGCATGGCCAGCAGGTGGGCGTCGACGTCGACGGCGCCGCCGAGGAGGGGACGCCCTACATCCCCGCGCATGGCATGCGGCAGGTGTCGTTCGTCCCGGGTCCGGCCGGCTTCCGCTTCTATCACACTCACGTCGTCCCGCGTGCCGACCTGGCGCGGGGTGTGTACAGCGGACTGGTCGGCCCGGTCTACATCGAGGCCAAGCAGAACCCCGGCGCCTACGACCAAGAGGTCTTCCTGACGCTCAAAGAGTTCGAGCCCAGCTTCACCCGTGGCGGTGACATGGCCAGCGACTTCCTGCCCGGCGCAACCGAACCCGACCTCAAAGAGAAAGGCGAGTCGTCGATGGCCGCGTCGCTGGCCCGCGGGGAGCCGCGCGGCTACGAGGTGAGCTACGAGGCATTCACCGTCAACGGACGCACGCTCGGCCACGGCGATCCCATTCGGGTGCGGGCCGGTCAGCGGCTGCTGCTGCATGTCCTCAACGGCAGCGCCACAGAAAGCCGCAGTTTGGCGCTGCCCGGGCATACCTTCGACGTCATCGCCCTGGACGGCAATCCGGTGCCGCGCCCGGCGGCGGTCCCGGTGCTGTGGCTTGGTGCCGCCGAACGCATTTCGGCTCTCGTCACCATGTCCAATCCCGGGGTTTGGGTGCTGGGTGATGTGTCCGACGACGACCGCGGGCACGGGATGGGCGCGGTCGTCGAATATGCCGGACACGGTGGCGACCCACAGTGGTTGGCGCCACCGCCGTTCAAATGGGATTACCGGCTGTTCGCGACGGCCGGCGCGACGAGCGTTCCACAGCCCGATCAGATCATCGAGATGCTGATCGAGAAACGCAATGCCGCCGCCGACGGGTTCAACGTTTGGATGATCAACGGCCAACAGTTTGCCATGGACACCAACAAACCCGTGCTCGAGGTGCAGCGGAATAAGCGCTACCGGCTGCGCTTCCGCAATGCCACCGACGACCTACACCCGATGCACCTGCACCGGCACACATTCGAAATCACCCGATTCGCCGGCGCACCGACCGCCGGGCTTCGCAAGGACGTCGCGATGCTGGGCGGTTACCAGAGCATGGAAATCGATTTCGTCGCCGATCAACCTGGCCTGTCGCTGTTGCATTGCCATCAACAAATCCACATGGACTACGGGCTCATGTTGTTGCTCAACAGCATCTGACCCAAGCCTCGAGCGCTCAACCGGATTCACAGTGCTGCGAGTCGGGGGAGCACGTCCGCGGCGAAGAGTTCGAAGTTCTTGGTCAAGCTGGCCATGTTCACCGGTGCACGCACATACACCCGCGAGATACCGAGGTCCGCGTAGGGCCCGAACCCGTCGACGATCTGCGCAGGCGAACCGGAAAAAGTGGTTCCGTCGAAGGTCTGCGAGCCGAAGTTGGCGGGATCAAGCCCTGCTTCGGCTTGGTCTCCAATGCCGACCAGTGCGCTCATCGAGAAGGCGATGTCGGCCGGGTTTCGGCCGATCTGATCCGCGGACCGCCGCACCAGGTCGATCTGCCCGGAGACGTCTTCGGTTTTTAGTTCGCTTTTGTGCTGATCCGCCGGGGCCCGGCGCCGAGAAGTCTGCAGATTGAATTCGTGGGCGTACCGCGCCGCCAAGGCCGGTGTCCGCTTCTTTCCGATGCCCCCGAGAATGATTGGCGGGCCGTGCTTTTGCCAGGGCTTGGGCAACGCCGGCGAGTCCTGTATCTGGAAACACTGCCCGGCATACGAATAACGTTGTCCGACGGGGGTTTCCCACAGGCCCGTGATCAACTCCAGCGCCTCGCCCAGCCGATCGAACCGCTCGCCGACGGGCGGAAAGGGGATCCCGCAGGCGCGGTGCTCCGGCTCGAAATAGCCTGCGCCAAGGCCGAACTCGATGCGGCCCTCGCTCATCGCGTCGACCTGCGCAACGGTGATCGCGAGCGCACCAGGGTGACGGAAGGTCACCGAGGTCACCAGTGACCCGAGCCGAATGCGCGAGGTCTCGCGTGCCAGCCCGGCCAACGTCGTCCACACGTCGGTCGGACCGGTTCCACCGTCACCCGCGAAGGGGAGGTAATGGTCGGACAGAAAAAACCCGGCAAATCCGAGTTCCTCAGCCAATTTCGCGGATTCGAGTAGTTCTTGGTAGGTCCCCCCGTTGCTGGGATCGGTGAAGATCCGGCACTCCATGCGCCCCTCCTTACCCGAGCTCCTTAACCAAGCGGGTTGTTGTCTCGCACCCCTCGATACATGCCCCATCGCACAATCCACGGCATGACCACGCGCTCGACCGCCCATAGCGGGAACCGGAACGAATGGCCAGTGGCCAGGAAGACTTCCAGCCCGTTGGGCTGTATACCCACTAACGAACCCCACCGCCGCGTCGGCGGCTTAAAGGTGCGCAACCGCCCGCCGGTCAATTCCGCCTCGATGTTATGCGCCACCACCGCATCGCCTCGATTACGTGCCGAGCTGCGCAGCGGATCGGAAGCAGCGACGTCGCCCACCGCGAACACCGCTCGGTGACCCGGAACCCGCAGCTCCGGCGTCACCTGCACGAATCCGCGCTCGTCGAGCAACTCTTCAGGCAGCCAATCGGTGTTGGGCCGCACCCGCCCGATCGCCCAGAGCACCGCATCCGCGTGCGCCGTCGGTTGTCCGGTGCTCCAAAGAACCGGTTCGCTCGTGATCTCCTCGCCGGCAAAGCCGTCGGGCAACACGGCCCGGTGGCCGGGATGGATGCTCACACCGCGTTCGGTCAGCCGATAGCGAAGCCGCTTCCAGGTCCGCGGGTGGTGGGTGTCCAGCGCGGATTCACCCGGGAAGTAGAGGTGTATCTGCTTTCCCGGCCAGGTGGTCGCCATGTTGAGGGCGCTGCTGATCGCCGCCGCGCCACCGCCCACAACGATCACCGACTCGGCGGCGGCCAGCCGGTCGTGCGCCGATCGCAGCCCCGCGCCGATGTCGGCGGCGGACTGCAGCGTGGGCTGGCGCCAGAAGCCATTGCTGACTCCGGTCGAAATCACCAGCGCGTCATAGTGTTCGGTGATCGTCGAGCCGTCGTCGCGGCGGCCGAAGACGGTCTGGGCGGCCAGATCCACTCCGGTCAGCGTGGCCTGCACGGTGCGCACCTTGTCCAACCGCCGGAACCTATCGAACGGAATCCAGTAATCGCGGGCCCAATCGTCCGGGCGGGACAGCCGGACGCCGAGTTCCTGGCCGCTCACCAACCCGGGTTTCACGCACACACCGACGACGTCGGCGCAGCGGGACAGGCGAATCGCGGTCAGAACGCCCACGTCTCCCAGCCCGGCGACAACGACACGCCTGCGGTTCATGTGACCATTTTGTGCGCGGGCAAGCGAATGAAGCGCGAGACCCCGTCGATCACGCGCTGATAGTCCGGTCGGCGCGCCAGGCTGCGCTTCTCCATCATCGGGATGGCCAGCCATCCGGCGGCGACGGCGATCGCGGCGACGTACGCGACGGCAACAAGCGTCAGCGATTGCGCTCCCGTCATCGTCGTAATCATCAACCGGCGACAAGTCCCGTCAGGCAAACCCGATGGGCGACGGCGCAACTCATGTGGGGCCTCCTCACCGCGCCGCCCGCGTGGCCCGGACCGTCGGCCGAGGTCGGCAAACTGTAACACGTTCTACCCGCGCGTCAGGAAAGCCTCTTAACTCGGACCGATGAGTCCGCCCGGTGGCCGCGGCGCCCAGGTATGGTCGCACCGACAGACATTCTGGTCGGGGAGATGTTGCAGGTACAGACGCCGTTGGCCGCACATGCGCGGACCACGTTGCTCGCCGCGGTACGTGCCTCGGCGCCTCGCCCCGTCGCGGCCAGACGAGCCGCCCGAAGTTTCGAGCGAAGTCTTGGGCCGGCGGTGTGGGCCGAGATCCGCTGGGCCTTCACCCCGCCGCGCACTTGGTTGATGGGTGTGGTGGCCAACGTGGTTTTCGCCGCGGGATGGCTGGTGGTGCAGCCGTTGGCAAGCGGCCGCTACCACGACTGGGCGGTGCTGGTGGGCGTCTACTTCTCCTCGTGGGTGCTCGCCGACGTGACGACCACCAACCTGCTCGGCTGCGATCACTACCGGGTCCGGCAGGCCTTGGCCAACGGGGTGCCGATCTGGCGGATCCTGGTGATCAAGAACCTGGCCCTGCTCGCGATCGTCGGGTTGCCCACCCTGGCGTCGGCGATGGTGCTGACGCTCTGGCTGGAAACACCTGGGCGGCTGGCGATCACGGTTCCCACTGTCGCGGTGCCGATAGTGTCCTGGCTGGGGGTGGGCAATCTCATCTCGGTGCTGCACCCGGTGGGCGTCGAGCCGCTGGTGCGGCGCTGCCGGCAGCGGCACGACCGGCACCGCACCGGCGGCTGGGTGCTGGCCCTCACGTTGCCGTACGCGCTGTACTACGTGGCCGACCCGATGGGCGGGGTGGAGCATCGCGTGCTCTGGCAGAAATTGCCGGCCTTGATCTGGCCCATCTTCGGGCGCGACACCAAGAGCTTCGTGCATCTGGCGACCGCCACCGGGGTTTGGGCGGTCGGCACCGTCGGCGCCGTGTGGTGGGTGCGCAAGCGCGGGCTCGAGATCAAATGAGATTTACATGACGACGTGGCCGGCATCGACCGGCACGGTCACACCCGTGATGTAACGCGACCGGGGGCTGAGGAGCCACAGCACCGCTTCGGTGACGTCTTGCGGCTCGACCAGGGGCACGTCGGGCAGCAGCATCTGGGAGACCGCCGGATTCGGGTTCTCCAGCATCCGGTTGACCACGAAGTCGTTGAGGATCATCGGGGTCATGACACCGCTCGGATGTATCGAGTTGACCCGAATCTTGTGCGGCGCATAGGCATTCGCCGCCGAGCGCATCAATCCCACGATGCCGTGCTTGGACGCGGCGTAGGCGAACATGGCGGCGCTACCGTCACCGCCGCGGCCGGTCAGGCCCTGTGACGAACTGACCAGCACTATTGAGCCGCCCCGGCCTTTGCGGACGATCGACGGCACAGTCGCGAGAAGCGTGTGCCACACGCCCCTGAGGTTGGTGTCGACGATCGCGTCGAACACCGGTTGGGCGCGGGGCTCGGGATCCCCGATCGCCACCACACCGGCGTTCGCGATGACGATGTCGACGTCCCCGAGCTCGTCGATTCCGGCCTGCACCGCGGCTTCCAGTTGGGCCAGGTCGCGGACGTCCGCGACGACGGCCACCACCTTGCCGCCCGCGGCTTGGATCAGCCGCGCGGTCTCGTCGAGGTCGGATTTGGTCGCCAGCGGATAGGGAATCGCGTCGATGTCGGCGCACAGGTCCACGGCGATGATGTCGGCGCCCCGCTCCGCGAGTGCGACGGCGTGGCTGCGACCCTGGCCACGCGCCGCGCCGGTGATGACGGCGACCGTGTTGTCGAATTCACCCATGGCTACACCTCCAGCGTGGTGCCGGTTTCTTGTTCCGCGAAGGCGACGAGTCGGGCTGCCGCGTCGTAGTCACACGCGACCGCAGAGCGGCCGATGAGCACCGGGTCGCCTCGCAGGCCCATCCTGCCGGTGACGCCCACGTAGCACCCCGGCGGTATCGGTTCGCTGATGCAGTACAGCGTGGGCGCCGCACCCTCGTCGATGTCATTGGCCAGCCGGTCGGCAACGACCTTGACGGTGTTGTGCGCCAACGACATCAGTGGCGAGTCGGACAGCTGCGACAGATTCGAGGCCACCCAGCCCGGGTGGGTGAGCTGCGTGACGATCGGCGAGCGCGCGGCGCGTAACCTGCGGTCCAGCTCCAGCCCCCACAACATGACCGTCAGCTTTGATTGCGCATAAGCGCCCAATCGCGTCCACTTGTTGCGGCGAAAGTGGAGGTCGTCGAGCCGCAGGGTGGCCGACCGGTGCGCGTCGGAGCCGACGTTGATGATCTGCGAACGGACCCGGGGCAGCAGCAGGTTGGTCAAGGAGAACGGTCCGAGCAGATTGGTGCCCAGCGTCTTCTCGAATCCGTCGGCGGTCTCAATGCGGCGGTCGGTGAGTGCGCCGGCGTTGTTGATCAGGATGTCGACGTCGCCGTCGATCAGGTCTGGGAAACTGCGCACCGACGACTGGTCGGCGAGATCGAGTTTGACCACGGTCGTCGAGCCGCCGATCTCGGCTGCGCGTTGCTCCCCGAGATCGGTGTTGCGCACGGCGAGGATCACGTGGGCGCCTGCCTTCGTGAGAGCACGCGCGGTGCCTAGCCCAACGCCGTTCGTCGCCCCGGTCACGATGATTCGCTTGCCGGTCAAGTCGCCGAGTCGGCCCGGCGTCCAAGGTAACGTCACGGCCGTCAGACTAATGGCATTAGTCCGAAATGGTCGCAGGGGCTGTTGGTTCTGCCATCATGGTCTGCGATCTACCGGTATTGCCTTGGCAAAGTGGTGCAAAGGAACGGAGTCAATTCGAGGTGGTTCGCCCATGAGTGAGAGCGCATTAGAAATCACCAACCTGATTTACACCTACGCGCAACTTCTGGACTCCGGTGACTTGGATGCGGTCGCCGAGCTCTTCGCCCACGGCCGGATCTGCGGAATGGAAGACGGTCCGCCCGAAACGGTGTTCGCCGGGGCCGCCGGTGTCCGCAAGATGTATGAGATGGCCACGCGCATCTACTCCGACGGCACCCCGAAGACCAGGCACAACACCAGCAACGTACAGCTGCACATCGACGAGGCCCAGGGCACCGCCCGCAGCACGTCCTACTACTGCGTGACCCAGGCGACCCCCGATTTGCCGTTACAGGTGATCGTGACCGGTCATTACCAGGACACGTTTCACCGGGTGGATGGCGCGTGGTGCTTCGATACCCGCATCATGTTCGTCGACCAGGTCGGCGATGTCAGCCATCACCTGAAATTCTGACACGGTTAGGGATTCGACCCCTGTGGACAACGCGGGCGCCTTTGCCTTGGCCGGTGTGCTGGCCGACGCCGCGGGCAAGGAGTCGCTGACCGACTGGGGGCCCGGCGAGTTCGAAGGTCCGCTGAGCATTCTGCTGGCTGACTACCAGGACGCCGAACTCAACGCCGTCGGCACCCACATTCTGCGGTCCGGCATCGTCCACAGCCTGCGGATGCGATTGCGCGCCCAGGAGTGGATGCGCCGCCACCCGGAGATCCTCGACGAGCGGATCGTCGCACCGGTTGTCGTCGTGGGGATGATGCGCAGCGGGACGACGCTGCTGCAACGACTGCTGGCCGCCGACCCCCGGTTCCACTGTGCCTACGGCTGGGAGGTCGTCGAGGTCGCACCACGGCTCGGTCACCGGTTTGCCGGTGTCGATCCGCGCATCGCGGTGAGTGAGATGCGGGAAGCGAAATCTCGCGAACTGGCACCGGACTTGTTCGCCATCCATCCGATGTATGCCCGGGAGGCCGAGGAGGAGATCGTCTTTCTCGCCGATGCGTTTCTGTCGCATGTCCCGGAATCCGGTGTGCACCTTCCGGTTTACCGGTCATGGCTCGACGAGCAGGATTTCGCGCCCGCCTACGCCTACCTGCACCGCATGCTGCGGTTCCTGCAATGGCAGAAGCGGCAGACAGGTTTGACCGCGCAACGTTGGGTGCTCAAGTCGCCCGCCCATCTCGGCTATCTCGACGTGCTGCGATCCGAATTTGAAGACCTGCACATCGTCCACATGCATCGTGACCCGCGCACCACGATCGCGTCGGGCGCCAGCCTGAACGCGACGCTGCACGCGATGCACGCCGACACCGTCGACTTGCCCCGGGTAGGCGCGCAATGGTTGCAGCGGATGGGCTGGACCAATGACCGCGCGATGGCGGTCCGACAGCAATGGGCTTCACAAACCGGCCCAGACGTCGCCCGGGTAACCGACATCGCCTTCGACGACGCGATGGCCGACCCCATCGGGCAAGTGGCCCGCGTCTACGACGCGATCGGGCTGCCGCTGACGGCCGAGGCGGAAAGCGCGATGCGACGCTGGCTGGCTGAGCGTCCGCGCGAGGCGGCCCGCCCGCCCTACGAGCTGGAGAACTACGGCCTGCGCCCGGAGCAGGTTGACGAGCGATTCGCGTTGTACAACAAGCATTTTCATCCGCATCTTTCGGAACGAGGAGCAGTGAATGGGTGACGACCCCGTTGCGACAACGTCGCAGCACCAACAGGAACTGGCCGCGCTGGATCTGATCGAGCACCCAGAAGTCAAGGCGGCCTACCGCACGGTGGCGGAGACCTGGCTGGGCCGGGCAAAGGCGTCGGACTCGATGCGTGAGCGGTTCGACGATTCGTTCGCCGAGGTGATGTTCTCGGCGGCGGTCTGGTCGTCCAACCAGGACAAGCTCCGGCCCAAGGTCAGTTGCATCACCCGGCTCGCGCATTGCGTGGACGGGCGCCGGATTCCCGGATCACGTTGGGGGATCGACAATCCCGACAGTGTGTACCGGGTGATCCCGATTTCGGGGGAGGAGCGCTACGAGATCAACGGGCGGGTCGGCGAGCACCGCATGACCGAAAACTACTTCACGCTGTGGGATGCGCACATGGGCACCGTCGACGTGCTGAACGGCCGAACCATGCAGGTGGATTCCGACGGCAGCTTCACGATCACGGTCGACGCTGAACCGGCCGGCGGGCGGCCTAACCACGTGCAGACCACGTCGGAGGCGCACGAGTTCTACATCCGTGACGTGCTGCTGAATTGGGGTCAAGATGACCCGAATCACATTGCGGTGCAACGACTCGGCGGTCCGCCGGCAAGCCCCGCCCGGACGCTCGACGAGCAGGCCGAGGCGACGGCGACGATGATGGCGTATTTCGCCGACTTCACCGGCAAGCTCAGCCACGGCGTGTACAAGATGTCGGCCAACCATTTCAACCTGGCGTGGTCGGCGGACAAGGTCGGGGCGATGCGCAACCAGGTCTATGTCATGGGCCGTTTCGACCTCGCTCCCGACGAGGCCTTCGTGGTCGACCTCAGCGACGGTGGCGCCGAATACTTCACGGTGCCGCTGAGCAACATCTGGGGTACCACACTGGACGTCGTCGACCGCACCGGCAGCCTCAACAAGTCGCAGTCGGTGGCCAACGAGGACGGCACCTACACGTATGTGATCTCGCCGACCGACCCGGGCCTGGCGAACTGGATCGACTCCGACGGGCTGCGTGAAGGCATCCTGACGTTGCGGATGGCCGAGTTCGGCGGCGGCGGTCCCCGGGAGGACCTCGGCGCCCGCGGACGGGTCGTCAAGCTGGACCGGCTCGAGGCCGAGGTGCCGACCTTGCGCCGGGTCACCGCCGCGGAACGGGCGGCCGAACTCGCCGACCGGCGCGCGGCCTACCTGCGCCGCCTGCCGGAAGGGACGGCCTGACGTGGCGCGCTGGCTGGTCACCGGGTGCTCCACCGGCTTCGGCCGCGAGATCGCCCGCGCCGCACTCGAAGACGGCCACAGTGTGGTGGTTACCGCGCGACGGGCGGACGCGGTGGCCGATCTCGTCGACGAGTTCGGGGGCCGGGCGCTGGCTGTCGCACTCGACGTGACCGACGCCGCCCAGATCGCGGCAGCGGTGTCGGCCGCTCACGAGGCGTTCGGCGGGATCGACGTCCTGGTCAACAACGCCGGCCACGGCTACCTGTCCGCGGTGGAGGAAGGCGAGGACGCCGAGGTCCGAAAACTGTTCGACATCAACTACTTCGGTTCGGTCGACATGATCAAGGCGGTGCTGCCGGCGATGCGTGCCCGTGGCTCCGGGCACATCATCAACATCTCATCGATGACCGGTCTGGTGGCCAACCCGCCCAACGCGTATTACTCGTCGACGAAATTCGCACTCGAAGCGGTGACCGAAGCGCTGGCCGCCGAGGTTCGGCCGCTGGGTATCAAGGTGACGGCGATCGAGCCGGGCGCCTTCCGCACCGATTGGGCGAGCAGGTCGATGAAAGAGTCGGACCAGCCGATAGCCGCCTACGCCGACGTAGCGGCGCGCAAGGACCTCATCAAGCAGTTCGCCGATCACCTGCCCGGCGATCCGCGGAAGGTGGCCGCGGCGGTGCTGATGTTGACCAAGCTCGACGAACCCCCGTTGCGCTTGCTGTTGGGTCGCGACGTCCTCAAGGCGATGCGCGACAAGATCGCGGCCCTCACGGCATCCATCGACGAGTGGGAATCCGTCACCAAGGACGTGAACTTCCCTAGCTCGTGACCGCCCGCATGCTGCTACGGGCCGCGACGATTCCGGCGTTGGACACCGTGAAGCCGCAGCCCGAGTGCACGGTGCAGGTCACCCCGTCGACGTCCGACCGGCAGGTGAACGGCCCCAAGCCGGCGGACTGGTCGTACGCCAGGGTTGGCTGGCCCAAACCTGGATTGCCCAAACAGTTTTCGCCTCCACAGACGAAGAACGTGCCCCTGGGGTCCATGTGCACGGACTGTGGCGCCGACCCCTGACGGCTGGTCTGGCAATACGTCGAGTCGGGCGGACCCGGTTCGCGTTGGTAATCGATCTCGCAGCTGATGGCGTGTGAGGGGGAGTAGAAGGAGCACACGTGCTCTGAGCAGATCGGATTATCCGCGCCGGCGGAGGGCACTCCCGCGCAGAAGCCGATCGCGGCGACGCCCGACGCCGCGACTCTCAGTCCTCTCCGGACAACGCCGCTCATGTTCGTTTCCTTCGCGACTTGGTGTCAGGACGTTACGCAGGGGCTGCCAAAGCGGGTGTCCCGGCCAGCGGTCAGTGGCCCGCGGCAGTGGCGTCCGTGTTGCTAACCTGGCGAAATGGACCAGAGCGGCGACAAGCTGACAAAGGCGACACTTGCCGCCACCAGCTGGGCTCTGCTGGGCATGATGTCCTACGAAGAGGAAGTCTCGGGCTACGACCTCAAAAAGTGGATCGACTGGAGCGTTGACCTGTACTACTGGAGCCCCTCGTACAGCCAGATCTACACCGAGCTGAAGAAGCTCGAAATCCTGGGTCTGGTCACTTCGCGCGTCGAGCGCGACGAGGGCACCCGCAGCCGCCGGCTCTACAAGATCACCCCGGCAGGGATGGACGCCGTCACCGAGTGGACCAACCACGCCCCCGTGGATCCGCCGGTGCTCAAGCACAGTGTGCTGCTACGGGTTACGTTCGGTCACCTCAGTAATCCGGCCCGGCTCAAGGAATTACTGCAGGAGCATGCGGAGTCCGCGGAAGCCAAGCATCGCAAAGCGCTTGAGGACGCCGAAGGTGCCGAGGCCGAACCCGCTTGGGCGTACTCGGTGCTCGCGCTGCGCTGGGCGGCCAAGTATTACGCCGCCGAGCGTGAATTCGCCCTGGAACTGATGAAGGACATCGACGAGGCCGACGCCATCCTGCAGAAGGCCCCCAAGGGTGGTTACGGCAAACCGCGCACCACGCCGGGCTATTGGCGCGAAGTCGAAAAGCAGGTCGAAGCACGACGCGAAGCAGATTGATTCTGATGGTGGCGACCCGCTTCGCCCGGCTACGCCGCCCTCGCGATCGCCACTAGTTTGGATGGTGGCGACCCGCTTCGCCCGGCTACGCCGCCCTCGCGATCGCCACTAGTTTTCGCGGGCCGCATCCCTCGCAGCGATGTAGCCGTACACCAACCCTTGCGCGATCGTCGCGCCCGCGCCCGGATACGTCGTGCCGAACGCATTGGCGGCGGTGTTGCCGATCGCGTACAGGCCGGCGATCGCGCCGCCGTCTTCGCGTAGCACCCGCCCCCGACCGTCGGCCTTCAGCCCGCCGCAGGTACCCAGGTCGCTGAGCACCATCTTGACGGCATAGAAGGCGCCCTTGACCAAGGGACGCAGGTTGGGGTTCGGCCGTATCGTGGGGTCGCCGTAATAACGGTCATAGGCGCTGCGGCCCCGCCCGAAGTCGGGATCGCAACCCGCAGCGGCATTTTGGTTGAAGCGGGTCATCGTTTCGAAGAACTCCGAGACCGGAACTTTCATTTGCGCGCCGAGCTCGGTCAGGTTGTCGGCCCGCACCGCGATTCCGGCGTCGTACCACGCCTTCGGGATGCGCAGTCGCGGAAACAGTTCGGCGCCAAAGACATAGCTGTTGCGGTATTGCTGATCGAAGACGATCCACATGGCCTCGACCGGGCTACCCGACCGCTCCAGCTCGAGCAGCCGCTGCCCGAACGACATGTAATCTGTCGACTCGTTGGCAAACCGCTGCCCGTTCTGGTTCACGATCAGGCTGCCCGGAAGCGACCGTTCGGCGAGCATCACGGCGGGCGCCTTGCCGGGCAGCGGCGCGACGGCGGGGAACCACCACGCCTGATCCATCAGGTCGATGTCGGCGCCCAGTTCCTGGCCCGCGCGGATCCCGTCGCCCGTATTGGATACCGCACCGAGGCTCAGGTTGGCGCCCAACGACTCCGACTGGAACTTCCACCGCATGTCCATGCTGTGGTCGAACCCGCCGGTGGCCAGCACCACGCCGCGCCGCGCGGTGATCGTCACCTCGCGACCACCGTGGTCGACGATCGCGCCGGCCACGCGGTCGCCGTCGCACGCCATCCGCACCAAGGCGGTGTCGGTCCACATCGGGATGCCGGCGCGCAGCACGCCCGCGAACAGCCCCGCCATCAAGCCCTGGCCGCCGGCGGCATAACGCCGGCCGACCAGCAGGCCACCGACCCCTTGCGCGATGCGCTTGCCGAACGTCGGGACCCCCTTCCGGGGTATCCGGGCCACCAGATTCATCCAGCGGTAGTCGGCGCCCGTCGTCGGTATCGGCACCCTCGCTTCCATCACGCCGGGCTGCAGCCGGGTGCGGTATTCGCCGAGGACGGCGGTGTCGAACGGCCGGCACTCGCAGGTGCGGCCCGCCGCGCTGCCGCCAGGTTCCTCGGGGTGGTAGTCGGAATAGTCGCGGGCCCAGAACAGCCGCAGCGGAGTCGTCCGGCGCAGCATGTCGACCGTCGCGGACATGTGCGTCAGGAACTCTGCGGACCGCTGCCGGGGCGCCGAGCCCGCGACTACCGAGGCCAGGTAAGTAGCGGCGCGCTCTGCGGTGTCGCGCGCACCGGCTTCCCGCAGCACCGGGCTGGCGGGCAACCACAGTGCGCCGCCAGACCGTGCGGTCGAGCCGCCCACATACGACGACTTCTCCACTACCAACACCGACAGCCCCAGTTCATGGGCGGCGAGCGCCGCCGCAAGGCCAGTTCCGGAGCCGACGACCAGCAGGTCGACGGTCGTGTCGGCCACCAGAAGTCCGGCGGGGATCGTCGTGCTCTGCGTGGTCACGTCCGAAACGGTAGGCCGCCGCGGCACGGCGCAGGAAGAGTCGTCCTGATCAGTGGAACAAGCCATCCCCATCGGCCGGCGTTGGGGAGTTAAATCGTGCCATGACGTCGCAGACCGAAACCGACGAAGTTCGGCTCATTGAAGCGCAGGCCGCACCCACGCGGTTCGCCCGCGGCTGGCATTGTCTGGGCCTGATCAAAGATTTCGGAGACGGCAAGCCACACCCGATCACCGCCTTCGGTCACAAGCTCGTCGTCTTCCGCAGCGGAGACGGCAACGTCAACGTGCTCGACGGCTACTGCCGGCACATGGGCGGTGACCTCACCCAGGGCGAGGTCAAGGGCGACGAGATCGCGTGCCCGTTCCACGACTGGCGCTGGGGCGGCGATGGACGGTGCAAGAAGGTGCCGTACAGCAGGCGCACACCCAAACTGGCCCGCACGCAAGCCTGGACCACTCTGCAGCAGGACGGCATGTTGTTCGTGTGGAACGACCCCGAGCGCAAGCCGCCCCCGCCGGACGTCACCATCCCGCGCATCGAGGGTGCGACGAGCGATGACTGGACCGACTGGCATTGGTACACCACCGTCGTGCACAGCAACTGCCGCGAAATCATTGACAACGTGGTGGATATGGCGCACTTCTACTACATCCATGGCGCATTGCCGACCTACTTCAAGAACATCTTCGAGGGACACGTCGCGACGCAGTACATGAACGGCGAAGGCCGTCCCGATATGGGCGGCACCGAAGGCGCCCAGATGCTCGGCAACACATCGGTGGCGTCGTACTACGGCCCGTCCTTCATGATCGACGATCTGACCTACCACTACGCGCAGGGCGACGCCAACACGATTCTGATCAACTGTCATTATCCGATCGACGCGAATTCGTTTGTGCTGCAATATGGCATCATCGTCAAGAAGTCGGATGCCCTGCCCGGCGGCGAGGCGATGCGGACCGCGATCAAACTCGGCGACTACGTCAAGCTCGGGTTCGAACAGGACGTCGAGATTTGGCGGCACAAGGCGCGCATCGACAACCCGCTGTTGGTCGAGGAGGACGGGCCCGTCTATCAGCTGCGTCGTTGGTATCAGCAGTTCTACGTCGACGTCGCCGATGTGCAGCCAGATATGGTGGACCGCTTTGAGTTCGAGCTCGACACCACCCGGCCCTACGAGGCGTGGATGAGAGAGGTCGAAGCGAACATCGCGGCACAGGCGGCGGCTGCCGGATCAGCGCCATGACACTCGATTCGCCCGTCCGGGAAGACAATCGATTCGACGCGATGCCCATGGTGCCGGTGTCATGCCGTCACTGTGGCGCTCGGGTGCTGGCGCGCAAGAGCACCTGGAACCAGACCAGTGTGCAATGGAACGCGGAGGCGACCGCGCGATGCGCCGAGCGCGCCGAGGCGCAGAAGATGTCGGCGCACGCCGACCGCGAGGTGTTCCTGGTGTGCTCGACGCTGAGCGAGTCGATCGTCGACGCCGTGCGGCGCGGCGATTTGTCCATCGTCGACGAGACGGCAAGCCTCAAGGCGTAGCTCGGTGACCTTCGGGCGCGGGTGGCCTAGCTCCCCGCGGGGATTTCGTCCCGGTGCCGCGGGCAATACGCGTAGATGGCCTCGGCGACGAAGTAGCCGGTGTGGAACTCGGGCATGTGGCTGCTTTGCATCACGTCCTGCATGACGTCTGCGGCCGATTGACCGTTGTCCAGTCGCACGCAGACGAAGTGGGCGGCTTCAATCGCATGGGAAGCAGATGCTTGGTCGGTGATGCCCTGTTCTCTCAGCGCTGCCAGGAATTTCTGGTCGGTATCATCGGCCCGAGCGATCGGCGCTGCCGCCAACAGGCCGATCGACGCGATTCCGATGGCCATTAGCAGACGGGTAACCATTACGGGTGCTCCCTGAAGTGAGATGTCGTGCCGACACCGAGTTGAACCGCCAGAACTGACGATTCGGCTTTTTGCATAATTCTGGCGGGCACAGCGACTTCGGTACTAGGCTGGGTAGCGGTTGTACATTGTTTGTTCACACCACGGCTACCTTTGACGGAAATTCGTCCCCCGTTTCGCTGTTATTCCGTTGGGGCGCAACGTCGACCGGACCAGCGCGATGAGACGTTGTGACCATACGACGGCGACGGATATGCGTTATATATGTGCGGACACAACACATTCCCAGTTCGCCTTCAGGTCGTTACGATATCCGGGTGTGTGGAATGTGCACTACCGTTTTTACGTGGCCGACGCAATTCCCCACGGGTCGGCCTGGCTCGGTGACCGCTGTGCGCTTTCGAAAACAATAAAACTAAACTCAAGGAACTAAATTGAAACTCAAGCGATTTAGTCCCGTGGCGTGCGCCCTGGCTGCCATCGCCCTGGTGTTGTCTGGGTGTGGCAGTGACAAACAGGCAAGTGCGCCAAGTTCATCGTCGGGTGCGCCACCGGCAAACGTGAGTTGCGGCGGAAAGAAAACACTGAAGGCCAGCGGGTCGACAGCCCAGGCCAACGCGATGACCCGGTTCGTGAAGGCGTTCGAGCAGGCCTGCTCGGGCCAGACCCTGAACTACACCGCCAATGGATCGGGCGCTGGGATCAGCGAATTCACCGGCAATCAAACCGATTTCGGCGGGTCGGATTCACCACTCATCCCACAGGAGTACGCGGCGGCCCAGCAGCGATGCGGCTCTCCGGCCTGGAACCTGCCGGTGGTGTTCGGTCCGATCGCGATCACCTACAACGTGCATGGCCTCTTGACGTTGGCCCTGGACGGTCCGACCGCGGCAAAGATCTTCAACGGCGCAATCACGAGCTGGAACGATCCCGCGATCCAGGGGCTGAACAAGGGTGCCGCCCTGCCGTCCGAGCCGATTCACATCGTGTATCGCAGCGACCTGTCCGGAACCACGGACAACTTCCAGAAATACCTCGACACCGCTGGGGGCGATGCGTGGGGCAAGGGCGCCGGAAAAACGTTCAACGGCGGTGCCGGCGAAGGCGCCATGGGCAACGACGGGACCGCCGCGGCCGTCAAGCGCACCGAAGGCGCGATCACCTACAACGAATGGTCGTTCGCGCAGGCGGACCAGCTGAGCATGGCGAAGATCATCACCTCGGCCGGTCCGGATCCCGTCGAGATCAGCACCAACTCGGTGGCCAAGACGATCGGTTCGGCCGGGATCATCAACCAGGGCAACGACCTTGTGCTCGACACGATCTCGTTCTACCGGCCCAGCCAGCCCGGCTCGTATCCGATCGTGCTGGCCACCTATGAGATCGTGTGCTCCAAATATTCCGACCCCCAGCTCGGGATGGCCGTGAAAGCGTTCCTGCAGAGCACGATCGGCACGGGCCAGAATGGCTTGGCGGACAACGGATATATCCCGATTCCGGATGCGTTCAAGACGAGGTTGTCGGCCGCGGTCAACGCCGTTGCGTGACCTCGTGCGCGTGGATTCATGCGTACTGCAGCACCGGTCGCGGCGCGGGGCGTAAGGGACGCAACGGCCGCAATGGCTGCAGGGTCGGTGCGACGCGTCCCGGCCCTGCCTCGGCCTGGCGCCAGATCGCCATCGCGGTCATGCGCACCGGGGCGGTCAGTCGCTGATCGAACGTCAGACGACTCGTTGGACCGCACACCGACACCGCGGCGACCGCCTCGCCCGGGTTGCCGATAGGCGCGGCAACGCAACCGAATCCGAGCAGCGACTCCTCGCGCTCGAAAGCGACGCCGTGTGCTCGCACTTTGGCCAGTTCGACTGCCAGCTGGGCGCTGCTCGAGATCGAGTACTTGGTCTTTTGGACCCGCAGATCCAGTGCGGCGTCCTGGTCGCAGTCGGCCAAAATCGCCTTACCGACCGCCGTGCAGTGCGCGGGCTGGCGACCGCCGACGCGGGTGGGTACCGCGTCGCTCATCCGATCGCCGACCTTGTCCAGGTAGACGACGTCGGGGCCGTCCAGGATCGCGAGATGGGCGACGAGCCCCGTCGCACGATGCAGTTCCCCCAGCAGGGGACCTGCCGCCCGCACCAGCCGGTCCTGGTGCACCGCCAGCGACCCCAACTCCACCAGGCGCATGCCGAGCTCGTAGTCACGACCGCTGCGGCGCAACCAGCGCAACTGCACCAGGCGCTCAAGCATCCGATGCGCCGACGAACGCGGTAGGCCCGTGCGCCGGACGATCTGGGCCAGTGTCAGCCGCCCCGGGCCGTCGAATGCGTCGAGGACCAGTGAGATGCGGTCGATGACGGCAGTCGGGGTGGTGGGTTCGAGGGTCTTCACGGTTCCTGCCATCGGGGCCTCTCAAGCTCAACGTGTCTGGCCGGCATATTCCTATTAGGAATATCTGTTGTAGCACACCGGTGTGGCTGCTGTCACACACTGCAGCAGAAATCCAGCATTGAGCGTGCGCCCGGGGCGCCATTGGAAGAGATCCGGCCGGGAGTTCACACTCACGGCCGCCGAACGAAAAGCGGCTTACTTGCCTTTGGCCGCAGACCGTCCCGCGCGACGGCCGTAGAAGCTGCCGTCGCCCAGCGAGACGCCGCTGGCGTAACCCCACGCGGCCAGCCCGGCCGTCGAACGGCCGGCGGCGAAGAGTCCGGGGATGGGCTCGCCGCTGACGTGCAACACCTCGGCATCCAACGTCGTGGCCAGTCCGCCCAGGGTGAAGCCGCCGGTGTTCTCGCGCAAATCGATTGCGCCGAGCGGAGATCCGATCGGCTTGAGCCATTCGGGCTTCTTGTGCAGCAAGGGATCCTCGCCACGGGCCGCGCCGTCGTTGAAGGCGGCGACGGTCGCCTGTAGCGCACCGGGCGCCAGGCCCATCTCGCCTTCCAGCTCCGCGACGGTGTCAGCCACCCAGGTAGCCGGGCGCAGCATGAACTTGGGCGACCACGACGCCATCGCCTCTTCCTGCGCATCGCTGTCGATGATCAGGTAGGCGGTGTTGTCCTGTTGGTAGAGCGTCAGTTGCCCGATCCGGCCCGGGTACGTGTCCTCGGCGACATAGCGCTGACCGCGGCCATTGACCAGGATCCCGCGCACCAACTGCTGCGGGTCGATGAAGATGGCGACCTCGGTGGCGTCCATGTGGGCCAGATCCGCACCCAGCGCCTGCGCCATCCGGATCGCCTGCCCGTCATGCTGCTCGATCGAGGCCGCCGGGCGCCCGGCGATCCGGGGAGCGTAGCGCGCCACCATCGCGTCGTTGTAGGCGAAACTGCCCGTCGCCAGCACGACGCCGGTGCGCGCCCGGATCGTCATCTCCGTGCCGTATTGCCGAGCGCGGATGCCGACCACCCGGCCGTCGGATTCCACCACCAGGCTTTGCACCCGCACGTCGTAGATCGCCCGCGCGCCTGCGGCCGTGGCCGTTTCGACGAGCGGCTTCATCAGCATGAAGCCCGCGCTCGCCTCGCCCTGCTTCTTGTTCTGCATCTGCGGCACGTGCCCCCGCGGGGCGGGATCCGCGATCGTGTTGAACGGGTACGAGTTCTCGCCGCCGCTGTACATCAGGCCCTGGTCGCCCATCGGCTCCCAGCCGGGCTCGGAAAAGAACTCGGCTTTGAACGGCACGCCGCAGCCGACCAGCCAGTCGAAATGGGCGACACTGCCGGCGCAGTAGTCGGCGATCCGGTTCTCGTCGGCCCCGGGTCCCATCGCCACGTTGAGGAACGCCGCCATGTTGTCAACGGAATCGGTGAAGCCACACGACTTTTGCAGCGGGGTGCCGCCGCCGAGATAGATGAACCCGCCGGCCATCGCGGCCGCACCGCCCCACGACCCGGTGCGTTCGACAACCAGGACGTCGACCCCGGAGCGGGCCGCCTCGACCGCGGCCGCGGCACCCGCGACTCCGTAACCGGCGATGACGACGTCGGCTTCGTGATCCCACGCGGTGACCGACGAGGCACGGATCGGTGTGACGTCAGTGTCGGGCGTCATAGCCGCATGGCGGCTGGCATCTCACCGACCCATTGGTGACCCCAGTAGCTGTCGGCGGTGATTTCGGATGCCGTGTAATAGGTTTCGTCGACCCGCATCCCGTCGGTGCCGAACTCGATGTCCCAGTCGCCGGGGGCCCGGACGTAGAAGGAGATCATCTTGTCGTTGGTGTGGCGGCCGAGCGTGGATGACAGCTGGAAGCCCTCGGCGTTGACGCGGTCCAGCGCCAGCCCCACCGCGTCGAGGGTGTCGACCTCGACCATGATGTGCACCAGCCGTGGGTCGCGCTGATGCGCGGCCGGGACGATCGCCAGGCTGTGGTGGCGTTCGTTGATCCCGAGGAAGCGAACCCGCACCGGACCGAACTCTTTCGGCAACGGCACCCGGAACGCGCCGCGGGATACGAAACCCAGGACCTCGGTGTAGAAGTCGAACAGCCCGCCCGGATCCATGGCGGGCACCACCACATGGCCCATGCCCTGATCGCCGGTGATGAATCTCGCCCCGAACGGGGTGACGACCGGGCTGTGGTCGAGCACCGCTCCGTGGAAAACCTCGACCGTGGTGCCGGCCGGATCCTCGAAGGCGATCACCTCTTCCACCCGGCGCGCCTCAGCCTCGTCGACGGACAGTTGCTTGAACGCCACGCCCGCACCGTCGAGGGCCGCCTTGACACGCTGCAGCCCCTGGTGGTCGCGCACCTCCCATCCGACGGTAAGCACCCGATCCGTCTCACCGGGCACCACGATCAGCCGGGCCGCCCGCTCGTCCATCCGCAGATACAGCGCCGAGGAGTCCGGGCCCTTGCCTTCCGCGAAACCGAGGGCACCGAATGCGAACTGCCGCCAGCGGCCGATGTCCTTCGTCGAAATTGTGATGTAGCCAAGGCTTTTCAGGTCAGTCATCGCAGTGTTCTCCTGCTCAGATCAGAGCCCGCAGCGGACCCTCGGGCGGCTCGACACCAAGCGAACTGAGCGCCGCGGCATGGTAGGTGGTGCCGGGGACGTGGATGGCGTGCATCTGGCCGACGTGCACGTCACGCCAGTACCGTTGCAACGGCTTGTCCATTCGCGCCGCATTACCGCCGGAACGCGCGAAGATGTCGTCGACCGCCGACACCGCGCGCCATACGGCACGGACCTGAGTGCGGCGGCCCGCCGCGCGGTCGGCGAACGACACCTCTTTGCCCGCGGCGACCATGTCGTAGATGCGGTCGGCGTTGGCCAGTAGCTCCTGGCGGGCGGCGTTGATGTCCGCCGCGGCCTCGCCGACGGCGTACATGACGTAGGGGTCGTCCTTGATCGCGGTTCCGGTGGCGCCGACGCGCGCTCGCTGATAGTCGAGGTGTGCGGCCAACGCGCCTTCGGCGATGCCGATGGTCGCCGCGGAGATGC
Source organism: Mycobacterium sp. (assembly GCA_036500645.1). Taxonomy (GTDB): domain Bacteria; phylum Actinomycetota; class Actinomycetes; order Mycobacteriales; family Mycobacteriaceae; genus Mycobacterium. The sequence goes on from DASYBR010000041.1 coordinate 91,357, forward strand.
CCAGCGGGAACATCGTCGACCATGGCATCAGATACAGCGGCTCGGTCATGCCCGCCTCGCGCTGGGCGGTGCCGTCCATCACCTTGGTCGCGTCCATGGTCCGGTAGGACGGAACGAACGCGTCCTTGACGATCACGTCCTTCGAGCCGGTTCCTTTCAGCCCCACCACATTCCACGAGTCCTCGACGATCTCGTAATCCTTGCGCGGCAGGATCATGTGCAGCATCTGCGGCGGCATCAACGGTATGCCATTCTCGTCACCGAGCATGGCGCCCAGGATGATCCAGTCGCAATGGTCGGTGCCCGAGCTGAACTGCCAACGCCCGTTGAAGATGTAGCCGCCGTCGACCGGCTTGGCCACGCCCTGCGGCGCATAAGGGGAGGCCATCCAGGTGTCGACGTCGTCGGCCCAGATCTCGGCGGCCACCTTGGGATCGGCGTAGGCCAATTGGTAGGGGTGCACGCCCACCACGCCGACGATCCAGCCGGCGGCCGGATCCAGCGCGGCGGTGGCCATCGTCGTCTCGGCGAACTCGCGGGGGTGGACCTCGAAGCCCTGGTATTGCTTGGTCTGCAGCAGCCGGATCAGGCCGGCCGACTTCATCAGCTTGACCGTGTCGTCGGTGAGCCGGCCGATCCTCTCGGCTTCCTCGGCCTGGTCGCGCAACTGATCCGCCAGTGCCACTACTTGGTCGATTACGCGCTCGCTCATGTTCTTGTCCTTACGTGTGTGGGCTTAGTAATGGTGTACCGCAGTCCGCGCCCGTCCCATAGGTAATCCCGGTCAACGGACGCAATTGAGGTCAAAACTCGATATGCAGATTCGTGCTGGCAGGCCTCGCCTGACACGCGAGAATCAGGCCGTCCCGTAGATCGTCGGGTCCGAGCAGCTCGCAGCCGGCCATGTCGACCCGGCCGCGCACCACGGTGCCGACGCACGACCCACAACGGCCCTCGCGGCACGAGTGGGGCACCTCGATGCCCGCCTCGAGCAACATCTCAACGAGGGTCTGACCGCGCGGCCAACGAAGCCGATGTCGCCGACCATCAAGGTCGACCTCGACGTGTGCAACTTCTGACATGCGCCGATCGTCTCCGATCAACACCGGTTGGCCGACCCGCGCGCCCAGTGGCCGGGACGATTCGCATTCGGTGTCCGGTGACCGGGATCCTTCAGCGGCCCACGACGGCGCAGGCCCTACCGTCGGCGCTCGTGAACGATGCAGGCCAGTCTCTCGACGTCGTAGTGGTTGGCGCGGGCTTCGCCGGCCTCTACGCCCTGCACCAGCTGCGCGCCCAAGGTCTCTCGGTGCGGGTGCTCGAAGCGGCACCAGAGCTGGGCGGCACCTGGTACTACAACCGTTATCCGGGCGCGCGCTGTGACGTCCAGAGCGTCGACTATTGCTACTCGTTCTCCGACGCGCTGCAGCAGGAATGGAGTTGGACCGAGAAGTACGCCACCCAGGCTGAGATCCTGCGCTACCTGAATTGGGTCGCCGACAAACTCGACCTGCGCCGCGACATCGCTTTCAATACCCGAGTGGTCTCGGCGGTGTTCGGCGAGGCGACGCTGCGGTGGACGATCGCCATCGATTCGGATCGGGCGCTGTCGGCACGGTTCTGCGTGATGGCGACGGGCCCGTTGTCGGCGGCCATGACCCCGAGCTTCAGCGGCTTGGACTCCTTCGCGGGGGAGATCTACCACACCGCCGCCTGGCCGCACGATCCCGTCGACTTTTCCGGCAAGCGCGTCGCGGTGATCGGCACCGGATCCTCAGGCATCCAATCGATTCCGATCATCGCCGAACAGGCCGCGCACCTCTACGTCTTCCAGCGCACCCCCAACTACAGCGTCCCGGCCGGCAACAAGCCGTTGTCCATAGGCGAACTCGACGAGATCAAGGCCACCTACGCGGAGCGTCGCAGATTGTCCTGGCGCAGCGGTGGCGGCTCACCACACATCACCGCTCCGAAGCCGACTTTTGCGTTCACCCCCGAGGAGCGCCACGCGGCGTTCGAAAAACGCTGGCAGCTGGGCGGCGTGCTGTTCTCCAAGACCTTCCCGGACCAGATGACCGACGCGGCCGCGAACGAGGAGGCCCGAAAGTTCTTCGAGCAGAAGGTCCGCGCGGTCATCGACGACCCGGCACTCGCCGGACTGCTGATTCCCGATGATCACCCGATCGGAACCAAGCGAATCTGTACGGACAGCAACTACTTTCAGACCTTTAACAGGCCCGATGTTACGCTGATCAGCGTGCGCGCCACGCCGATCGAATCGGTTGACGCCACCGGCATCACCACCAGCGACGGGCACTATGACCTCGACATGATCGTGCTGGCAACGGGTTTCGACGCGATGACCGGGGCACTGGCCAAGATCGACATCGTGGGCCGGCGCGGGGCGACGCTGCGCAACGACTGGGCCAATGGGCCACGCACCTACCTGGGGCTGGGCGTAGACGGGTTTCCCAATCTGTTCCTGATCTCTGGACCGGGGGCGCCCGCTGTGCTGGCGAACATGGTGTTGCATGCCGAAGCGCAGGTGGATTGGATCGCCGACGCCATCGCCCATCTCGACGACCACGGGTGCGCCGCGATAGAAGCCACCGCCCACAGCGTCGACGGTTGGGTCGCCGAATGCGCCCGTCGTGCTGACGAGACGCTGTTCACCAAGGCGAATTCCTGGTACATGGGCGCCAACGTCCCCGGAAAGCCGAGGGGTTTCATGCTGTTCGTGGGGGGCTTTGCGACCTACAACGACATCTGCGCAGAGGTGGCCGACGCGGGCTACAAGGGCTTCGATTTAATCAAACGATGACAGGGTTGCTCGACAAGGTCGTGTTGGTCACCGGCGCCGCGCGGGGTACCGGACGCGTGCACTGCGCGCGGTTCGCCGACGAAGGCGCCGATGTGATCGCGCTCGACGCGCTGCCAACTGCCGACGAGTTGCGGGGTACCGCAACGGAAGTCGAGAGCCGCGGCCGACGCTGTGTGACGGGTCTGGCCGACGTCAGCGACCTCGAAACCCTGACGGCGGCAATCGACGCCGGTGTGGCCGAGCTGGGCCGCCTTGACGTGATCGTCGCCAACGCCGGAATCTACCCGCTGGGTGGACCCTCATGGGAACTCGACCCGCAGGTGTGGCAGCGCACGCTGGACATCAATCTCACCGGCGTCTGGCACACGGTCAGGGCGGGTGTGCCGCACATGTTTGATCGGGAAGGGGAGCAGGGCGGTTCCGTCGCAATCATCAGCTCCACCAACGGTCTTCGCGGCACCGCCAACACCGCCCACTACACCGCCAGCAAGCACGCGGTCGTAGGACTGGCGCGTACGCTGGCCAACGAATTGGGACCGCGAAGCATTCGGGTCAACACCGTGCACCCCGGGCCGGTGGCGACCCCGATGGTCCTCAACGAGGAGATGTTTCGGCGGCTACGCCCCGACCTGGACAACCCGACCGCCGCCGACGCTGCCGAGGCGCTGCAGGCGCGCACGCTGCTTCCGGTGCCCTGGGTGGAGCCGGTCGACGTCGCCAACGCCGTGGTGTTCCTGGCCTCCGAGCAGGCCCGCTACATCACCGGCATCCAGCTCGTCATCGATGCCGGCCTGATGCAGAAGACGACGTGACCGGACGCCTGACGGCCAAGGTCGCCCTGGTCACCGGCGCGGCGCGCGGGATCGGCCGCGCGCAGGCAGTGCGGTTCGCGCAGGAGGGCGCAGACATCGTGGCGCTGGATGTGTGCGCTCCCGTCGACACCGTGATCATCCCGCACAGCACGCCCGCCGACCTCGACCGAACGGCCACACTGGTCACACAAGCCGGCGCCCGGATACACACCGAAATCGTCGACGTGCGTGACCTGACCGCGTTGCAGGCCGCCGCCGACCGCGGCGCCGATAATTTCGGCGGATTGGACCTGGTGTGCGCAACCGCCGGAATCACCTCGCGCGGAACGGCACTCGAACTCGGCGAGGACGCCTGGCGGACCATGCTGGACGTCAACCTCACCGGTGTGTGGCACACCTGCCGAGCGGCTGCCCCACACCTGATCGCACGCGGCGGGGGTGCAATGATCTTGACGAATTCGATTGCCGGGCTGCGCGGCCTGATCGGAGTCGCGCACTACACCGCCGCCAAGCACGGTGTGGTCGGACTGATGCGTAGCCTGGCCAATGAGCTTGCGCCGCATAATATCCGAGTGAACTGTGTCCATCCGACCAACGTCGACACCCCGATGATTCAGAACGACATCGTCAGCAGCGCATTTCGTCCCGACCTGGACCGGCCGCCCACCCGTGCCGAATTCGCCGAGGCGGCCCGCACGATGAACATGCTCGGGGTGCCGTGGGTGGATGCGGTGGACGTCGCCAATGCGGCGCTGTTCCTGGCCTCCGACGAGGCGCGTTACATCACCGCGATTACCCTGCCCGTCGACGCGGGTGCCACGCAGCGATAGGAGCACGATTGTGACCAGTCAAGGGACCGACATCGAACGCTTAGCGGCACAGGTGCGCCTGCTCGAGGACGAACGCGACGCACACGCGTTGCTGACGAAAGGCCTTGCGGGGACGCCTTAACCGCGGGACAAGAAGCTCAGCACAGTGCTCTCGAAGGCCTCCTTGGCCTCGATCATCGCCCAGTGCCCGGAGTTGGGGAAGATGTGCAGTTCTGCGTTGGGGATGGTGCGCATCGGGATGAGTGCCATGTCGGGCGGGCTCACTCTGTCGTCTCGGCCCCACGTCAGCAAGGTGGGCACCGTCAGCTTATGCATCATCGCCCACGGCAGCGGCCGGTCGGAGGCGCTCATCGCGGCGTTCATCGCGGAAAACGCTGCTTTGCCGTACATCCGGCGCGCGGTGGCCAGCGTGTCCGGATCGGTAGCAAGCTGCCAGCGTTCCTCGATGAGCTCCTCGGTGATCAGCGACTGGTCGTACACCATCGATTTGAGCCAGTCGACCAGCCGCTGCCGGGTGGGATCCTCGATGAACTCCTGCAGCAGCCGGATGCCCTCACTGGGGCTCGGGCTGAAGATGTTGGTTCCGATTCCGCCGATCGTCACCAATCGGCCGACGCGGTCCGGATTCTGGGTGGCGAAGTTGATGCCGACGCCGCCGCCCATCGAGTTCCCGACGATGTGCACCCGTTGGACTCCCAGCACGTCCAGGAAGGGTGGCACGGCGCCGAATGCGGTGATCATCGGGTGGCCGCCGAAGTCGTCGCTGACTCCGAAACCGGGGAACTCCAGGATCAGGCAGCGGAAGTGTTGCGCGAACGTCGGCAGGATCCCGCGAAAGTTGCGCCACCCGGTGACCCCTGGGCCCGAGCCGTGCAAGAACAGCAGCACATGACCGGAATCGCTGCCGCTGTCGTAGTAGCGCAAAGCGCCCTTTTCAGTGCTGATCTCACGCAGGTCGGTCGCGGTGAGCTGTTCGGAAGTGTCTGCCACGGATGTCACCCTGCCATGCCGTGGCGGCGAGGCCGGATGCGGTTCCGCTGAGCGGGCCGGTCAGCTTTCGTCGTGCCTGGGTTCGCTGCAATTCAGCAGCTCTTTGAGTGCGGCGGGGAACGCATCGGCGAGGTCCCACAGGTCTCCGACGAGGTCGGGACAGGAGATGATGCCGACACCGAGGCGGCCGTTGAGCGACATGACGGTGATGTTGAGTGCGGCGCGGGCGATGATCGGGCCGAGCGGATACATCGCGTCGACTCTGCAGCCGAGCAAGTAAAGCTGCTCCTGTGGTCCGGGCACGTTGGACATCACCAGGTTGTGCGGCGGTTTGTCCGGCAGGGGTATCCGGGGCAGCAGTTTCATCGCCGCGCCGAACATGGTTTGGCCGGCCACTTGCGTCAAATCCTGCAGCAGGGTGGGGCCCATGGCGGCCGCATGGTCTTTGGCGGCGGTGTTTGCCGCGGCGATGCTTTCCAGGCGTTCGGCCGGGTCGTCGATGTGGGTTTCGAGCCGGCAGAGCATCCACGTGGTCTGGTTGCGGCCAGGGCGGTCCGATTTGCCCCGGACGGAGACCGGCACGCTGGCCACCAACGGGCTGTCCGGCAGTTGGTCTCGGTCCAATAAAAACTGCCGCAACGACCCCGCACACAGCGCCGTCACTACGTCGTTGACGGTGACCCCGAATCTGCTTTTGACGGTTTTGACGTCTTCGAAGTCCAAGCTCGTGAATGCGATGTTGCGGCGACGGCTGAACGAGCCGTTGAACTTGGTCGAGGGGGCCGCGAACGGGGCCGCCATGGTGAGCCCACCGCCGCGGGCGCGGACCACCGTCTTCGCCAGAGTCGCCACGGTGGCCGGCAGCACCTTCGAGACGCGCCAAGGCCGCAACATGGCCCCCATCAGCCCGGATGCGGCGATCTGCAGGGGGTTCGCGCCACCGATGCGGGCAGCCGGTTCGGGCGCCGGGGAGTCCGGGGCCGTGCTGCACAACTGGGCCAGCAGGTTGGCTCCGCCGACGCCGTCGACCATCGCGTGGTGGGCCTTGAGGACGATCGACAAGCCGTCGCGGCCGTGCAGGCCCTCGATCACCCACATTTCCCAGAGCGGGCGATCGCGATCGAGAGCCAGCCCGGCGATGTGACCGCCGATCTCCGCTAACTCCTTCGGCCCGCCGGGTGAGGGGAGCGCAACGCGATGCAGATGGCGCGCCAGGTCGAAACGGTCGTCGTCCACCCAGACCGGATGGTCGAAATTCAATCGGTTGTCGGCCAGCTTGAGCCGGAATTCGGGCACGGCATCGACGCGCGCCGACAACGCCGCACGGAAGCTCTCGAACGAATAGCCACCCGGAATCGTGACCGGGTCCATCTCCAAGACGCAGCAAATATTAAAAGGCTGCGTCGGAGATTCCAGGTATAGAAAGAAAGCATCTAACCCACTGAGTCGCTGCATCTCCACTCGTCTCAATTGCGCGGCTATGACCGCTGGTCACATGACCGGCGGTCAGCCCAGGGCTCTCCAGAAGCGCACACATGAGGGCAACCGCAATGTGTTTGTGTGACTACTAGCTGTAGCCGGTGAGCGGCTTCCGGCAAACATCTGGCCGGTAGATTTAACGAAATCGCCACCCCACGGACTTGCGGGCTCCGGCAATAGCAGGAGTCAGTCGCACTTTGACCTGCGGCCGGTCAGCAGGTGATCGACCGAATACTTGTTATGGCTCCGGAAGGCGACAACGACGGCAAGAAGGATCGCGTGCAGCAGCTGCTCGCCGATCACGTTGAAGTGCTCGATCGTCGTCGCGCCGAACACCAGCACGATCATTGCCAACCCGCCGGCAACGGCGGCCATGCGGGTCAGCGCGCCGGCCAGCACCAGGACCCCGGCGGCCAGCTCCACGAACGGCAATACATAGACGCAGGGGGAGACGAGGAAGGCGGGCAGGATCGAGGTCTTGAACTCGCCCATCATCTGCGCGTGAAAAGCGCTCAGCTTCGGCATCCGGACCAAACCGTGCCCGAACAGACTGGTTCCGATGGTCAGTCGAATCAGCAAGTACGCCACCGCGCGATCCGCTTCGACAGCGGACACGCGCACGATCGACTCCTCCATGACGACGCCTCAGTTGCCGGCCGGCCTGCGGGCCATGGTCGATTCGGGAGCGGCCCAATCGGTCGATACCTTTCGGTGCTTGATCAGCCAGGTATCACCGACGGGGATAAGGATGTCGCGATAGCGGCCGCAGTGGTCGAGCCCGATATTGGTGATCACGGTGAAGTACGAGGCGACCTGCGCATGGTCGGGAGCCACCTGGGTGAACGACACGTTCGCGACGTTGTGCCGGACGAGCGGCTTGACCGGGGCACCGTTTGCGCCGTTTTTCGCGCCTGCGGTGACTCCCCCGGTCACGCCGCTGAGGAAGTTCACGATCTCGGATCGCCCGCGCAGTGGCTGGAATCCGCGTATCTCGAGCACACCGTCAATGCAGAACGCTTCCGAGAGCCCCTCAAGCCTGCCCGCGTCACCCGACCAGTTGTACCGCGCCAACGTGTCCCGAATTCGCTCGCGGGCGACCAACTCCCATATCTCCACTGTCGTGTCTCCTCGCCCGGACCGTCGTGCGCCCTGCGGCGCGACGGTTTGTTGTGTTGGATTGACAGGGTAGGCGGGTATGTAATCCCACACAGACGTGTGGCCAGGGAGCAGGGGGACCGGTATTACCACAAGTGATCTCAAACGCAATGTCGGCGCAGAAATTGAAGTCGAGGTTTGCGCGACAACGATCCTGGATTTTCAGATCGCCGTCGCGCGTGTGCCCGGCATTGATGTCAGCGAGTCGCTGGCAATCACGTTGGACGGTAAGACGATTGAGCCTCGCGAAATCGTGGGGGAGCATGGTACGCGCGTGCATACGGTGTGGGCGGACGAGGGAGTCGTGCGCCTGTCCTACTCTGCAACGGTGGTCGGAGAAGCCGACCCCGCGCCGGTGCGGGATATCGACCTGATCACCTATCTGCGTCCCAGCCGATACGCCGAAGCCGACAAATTCTTTGGCTTCGCCGCCACCGAATTCGGACGGTATGGGACCTCGCTGACGTTGCTGGAAAAAGTATCGTCGTGGGTGGGCACGCGCCTGAATTACGTTCCGGGATCGAGTGATCCGATCGACGGGGCCACGGACACCTTATTGGCGGGCGCGGGGGTATGTCGTGACTATGCCCATTTGGTCATCGCGCTGCTGCGCGCGCTCTACGTGCCCGCCCGCCTGGCGGCCGTCTACGCGCCAGGGTGCGCCCCGATGGATTTTCACGCGGTGGCCGAGGCATTCGTCGACGGGGTGTGGCGCGTCGTCGATGCAACCTGCCTTGCGCCGCGGCAGTCGATAGTGCGCATCGCCACTGGCCGAGATGCGGCCGACGCGGCGTTCCTGGACAACCACCACGGCGCTATCACGCTGCAGAGCGCCATCGTCACTGCAGTGGTCGACGGCGAACTGCCCAGAGATTCCGTGGATCAACTGCTGAGTTTGCGGTAGGGGCCCGCGGTCGAATTGTCGATGTGGCGAGAGCGACTCGCCGGCCGTGTTTGCAGATTCAGCCGTCCGGGAAATAGGGGGAGCGAGCGGACCACGCTGCTCGACGCGCCAAACGCGCGACGCATGACACGAGGGAGGACGTATGTCGGACAAGAGCGGTCCCGAAGAAGCCATCGAGGGCATCGTCGAGGGAGTGAAGGGCAAGGCAAAGGAGGTCGCCGGTGCGGTGACCGGGCGTGACGACCTACAGCGTGAAGGCGAGGCGCAGCAGGACAAAGCCGACGCGCAACGGGACGCCGCCAAGAAGGAAGCCGAGGCCGAAAGCGCCCGAAAGGCTGCCGATGTCAACGAGGCCCGAGAAAAAGCCGAGCAATAGCGAACGCTGAACGCCTGGCCCGGTTCCGTGCGGGACCGGGCCAGCATCTTCGTTGTCGACACGCAGCGGGAATGAATCGGCGTGCCGGGCTGTAGAACAACGCATGAAACTCAATGACGCCGCGCGCGACCTCATCGGCAAGGGTGCCGACGCCACCCTCGTCACCCTCAATCCCGACGGCAGCCCCCAAGTGAGCGTGGTCTGGGCCGCTCTGCAATCAACACCGGATGGCGACGAACTCGTCACCGCGCACCTCAGCGAACACAAGAAGGTTCGCAATGTCCGTAACGACCCCCGGGTAGCCGTGACGATTTTGTCGCTCGACGGCGCCGGCGCGATGCGGCCCTACCTGTCCATCACCGGAACAGCGCGGATCGTCGAGGGTGGCGCACCCGAGCTGCTCAAGGAGCTCAACCCGGTTCTCGGCGACCCGGCCTCGAAATTCCCGCCGGACGGCGCACCGCCCGGATTTCTGACCCGCATCCGCATCGACAAGGTCGGCGGCGTGGGCCCCTGGGCATCCTGACGGCGGCCTGTAATTTCGCCCTTCCGCTACCGGGCGTAGCGGAATAGAGTGTTTGGGTGACGACCGACGAAAACGGCAGGCATCTGCGCACGTGCCCCTTGTGTGAAGCCATGTGCGGCTTAGAGATTCACGTCGAAGGCGGCCCCGAAAACGCCCACGTCACCAGCATCCGCGGTAACCGGGACGACGTGTGGAGCCGCGGGCACCTGTGCCCCAAGGGCGTGTCGTTAGGGGCAGTCCACCACGACCCGGACCGCATCCGCCATCCCATGATCAAGGTCGACGGTCACTGGCGGGAGGTCAGCTGGGACGCGGCCTTTCGTCGCTGCACCGAGTTGCTGACGCCGGTGATAGAAAAGTACGGAATCGGCGCGGTCACCGCCTACACCGGGAACCCCCTGGCGCATTCGTTTTCGCTGGCCCGGTACGCGGGTGTGTTGATGGGCATGTCCGGAATGCCGATCACGTATTCGCCGGGCACCGTCGACCAATGGCCGAAAAACCTGTCGTCGCACCTGATGTACGGCCTGTGGTGGAACTTTCCGGTGCCCGACATCGAACGCGCCGACCTGCTGGTCATCATGGGCGCCAACCCGGCCGCGTCGCAGGGTTCCCTGCTGGCCGCACCGGATGTGATGGGCCTGATCGGGGCAATCCGCAAACGGGGCAAGGTGATCGTCATCGATCCCGTGCGCACCCAGACAGCCGCACGCGCCGACGAATGGTTGCCGATCGTGCCGGGCACGGACGCGGCGCTGCTGTTGGCCGTCGCACACACCCTCTTCGATGAAGACCTCATCAACCCGGGACCTCACGTCGACGGGGTCGACACCATGCGCAGGATCGCCGCGGACTGGCCGCCGGAGCGCGTCAGCGGCGTCACGGGCATCGACGAAGACACCATCAGAAGGCTGGCTCGTGATCTCGCCGGAACCGAGAGATCCGTGGTCTATGGACGAATCGGGTTGTGTAATCAAGAGTTTGGGAGCCTAGCCAGCTGGCTGGTCGACGTAATCAACATCCTGACGGGCCATTTCGACGTCCCGGGCGGGGCGATGTTCCCCAGGCCGGCGGCTTGGTCGATCACCACGCAGCCGCTGCCCGGTCTGGAGGGCGGGGTCCCCGCATTCGGCCGCTGGCACACCCGGGTGCGCGGTGCCAAAGAGGTTCTCGGACAGGCGCCGGTGTCGTGTATGGCCGAGGAGATCGCCACGCCGGGCGAGGGGCAGCTCAAGGCGCTCATCACGGTCGCGGGTAACCCGGTGCTGTCCACCCCTGGCGGGGACCGGCTCGACGAGGTCCTGCCAATGCTGGAAGCGATGATCTCCATTGATCTTTGGCTCAACGAGACGACGCGGCACGCCGATGTCATTCTGCCCGGGTTGTCGCCGCTCGAACAGCCGCACCACGACGACCTGATCCTGCTGTTCGCGATCCGCAGCATCGCCAATTACTCCGCGCCGGTGTTCGATCCTGGCGATCGCCCCCACGAGTGGGAGATCTTGATCCGGCTGACCGGCCTGTGCACCGGCACGCCGGCCGAGGACGTCGACGTCGCGGCGATCGACGACGGCTTCTTGGATTATCTGGCGTTCACTCACGGCGTCGACGGCGCGGAGATCCGCAAGCTCTATGACCGGGGCGGTCCCGAGCGGATGTTGGACCTCACCCTGCGAACGGGGCCGTTCGGGGACCAGTACGGCAAGAATCCGGGCGGGCTCACCCTGGACATGCTCAAGGCCAACCCCAACGGAATCGACTTCGGCCCGATGGTGTCGCAGCTGCCCGACCTCCTCGGCACGCCCGACAAGAAAATCAGGCTGGCCCCGCAGTACCTGCTCGACGACCTGCCGCGGCTGGCCGCGCGTCTGGAACGGCCGCCCGAATCGCTGGTCCTGGTGAGCCGCAGGCACCTGCGCTCGAACAACACCTGGCTGCATAACGTGCCCGCGCTGATGAGGGGCAGGGACCGTTGCACGCTGCTGGTCCATCCCGACGATGCGACCCGCTTCGGCATCTCGGACAACGACGTCGTCACGGTGAAATCGGAGGCCGGCGAGATCAGGGTGCCCATCGAGGTCACCGATGCGATCAAGCCCGGCGTGGTGTCGATGCCGCACGGCTGGGGACATGACAAGCCCGGGACTCGCATGTCGGTGGCCAACAACTCACCCGGCGCCAACACCAACGTGCTGTCGCCGCCGATGTTCATCGACGAGCCGTCCGGCAACGGTGCGCTCAACGGCATCCCGGTGACGATCAGCTGAAGCCGTACCGTCCTGGAAGGACCAACATGCCAACCTCACCTTCGAAGCGCGATCGGCGCATGCCCCAACTCATTCCCCATCGGTTGGTGCGCGACAGCCAGATCCACCATCCAGCTGTGTTGGAAGAGGCCAAGAGACGAAGCGAAACAGTGCACCTGCGGCTGGCCGACCGCATCACCGCGTTCGCCGGCTCGATGAACTTCGTCTGGCTTCACGTGATCCTTTTCGCGGTGTGGATCGCGCTGTTGGAGACCTACCCGTGGCCGATACTGGCCCTGGTCGTATCACTCGAGGCGATTTTCCTGTCGACGTTCGTCATGATCGGCCAAAACCGCCAGGCAGCTTTCCAGCAGGCCAAAGCCGACCACGACTTTCAGTCTCAGGAGCTGGAGCTGAAAACCAACACAGAGTTGACTCGGCAAATCCAGCTTCTCACTGGGGAATTGCACCGGCGCTTCATCGGCGGCTCCGCCTAAGCGCTTCGACTCCGGGGCTGGTGCTTAGAGGCAGCCGCTGACGCTGATGCGGCGGCCGACATTAGCGCACACGTTGACGTTCGGCGGTGGGGGTGGCGGAGGCGGATAGTCCTCGGGCAACGGGGCGTACGCCCCCGGTGGCGGGGCGTAGGGAGCGACCGCATCGGCGACGTTCGTGCACCCGCTCACCGAAATTCGGCGGCCGGCGTTGACGCACACATCGGCGAGTGCGGTTCCGGAAGGCTGTGTGACGGCGATCATTTCGGGAACGGCAGTAAGCGCCATCGCCACGATCGCCGCCGCGGCCGCGGGTCGCTGCCACCCAATCATCTGATCTCCTCAAAACGACAGCAGATGTTGCTGACGTTACAGCGGCTGGCGGCCGAGCACCGCAGGAAAGCCAAATCCCAAGGCATATCGGCCGCTAGCAATTAAGACGAGCCGGTCTGTGTTTTAGTTCACCATCGCCGAATCCGATGAACTCTTTACGGGGTTCCCGTCGTCGCCACGAGCATGACTGTTACAACGTATTCCCCATCCCGGCACGATGGTGGCCGGCAAGGCTGCGGTGCTCCGCAGATCGCCGGCACCGCGGTGGCATTCACGCAGCACCGGTACAACCAAGACGAAGTCGCGCGTGAGCTCACCGAGTTCACCGATCCGGGCTTTATGCGCTTCGCGCAGACGGCCGGGGTCGACAATCGCAGCCTTGCGCTACCGCTGTCGCGTTACCCAGGGTTGAGCGGCTTCACCGAAGCGAACGATGCCTACCTCGAGGTCGCCGTTGACCTCGGCGAACAGGCCATACGTTCGGCGCTCGCCGCGGCTGACATAGAACCTCACGAGGTGGACACCATCGTGATGGTCTCGAGCACCGGAATAGCGGTGCCGACCATCGACGCGCGGCTGATGACGCGAGTCGGTTTCCGGCCCGACATCAAGCGCGTCCCGCTGTTCGGGCTCGGCTGCGTGGCCGGCGCCGCTGGGATGGCGCGGGTCCACGACTACTTGCGCGGCTACCCGGAGCACGTCGCCGTGCTGCTGTCGGTCGAATTGTGTTCTCTCACACTGCAGCGCGAGGACACGTCGATTCCCGCTCTCATCGGTGTGTCTTTGTTTGGAGACGGCGCCGCCGCCGTAGTCGTCGCCGGAGCGGAGCGAAATGCTTTGAGCCGCAACGGTACCCGGGGTCCTCAAGTTCTCGCGACCCGCAGCCGCGTCATCCCGGACACTGTCGACGTGATGGGCTGGAACGTCGGCTCCAGCGGGTTCCAGCTCGTCTTGTCACGCGACGTGCCGAAGATGGCCGACGAGTACCTGCGGGCAGAGGTCGACGGCTTCCTCGCCGATCACGGCCTGACCATCGCGGACATCTCGACGTGGGTGTGCCACCCGGGCGGCCCGAAGGTGCTGGATTCGATCGAGAATGTCATAGGTCTGTCACCCGAAGCCTTGGTCCACAGCCGAAACTCCATGCGGGAGAATGGGAACATCTCCTCGGCGTCCGTGCTCGACGTGCTGCGCCGGACGGTCGCCGAGCCGCCCGCCGAAGGCGCTGTCGGGGTGATGCTCGCGATGGGTCCGGGTTTCTGCTTCGAGCTGTTGCTCCTGCAGTGGTAAGCGGGTAAAGCCATGTACTACTACCTGTTCGTCCTCGCCATCGGTGCCGAACGCCTGGTCGAGCTGGCGGTGGCGCAACGAAACGCCAAATGGTCAATGGCTCACGGCGGCAAAGAGTTCGGCCGCGATCACTACCCGGCGATGGTTATTATGCATACCCTGCTGCTGGTTTCCTGCGTCGTGGAGACCTGGGCCCTGGGCCGGCCGTTCATCGCATGGCTGGGCTGGCCGATGCTCGCCGTCGTGGCGCTCAGCACCTTCGTTCGTTGGCGCTGCGTCAGCGTTCTGGGCAGGCACTGGAACCCAAGGCTTATCGTGATCCCCAATGCGCCGTTGGTCTCCGGCGGGATGTACCGATGGGTGCGTCACCCCAACTACACCGCGGTTGCGGCGGAGGTCGCTGCGCTCCCGCTGGTTCATTCAGCATGGCTGACGGCGATCGTGTTCAGCATTGCCAACGCGCTGGTGCTCAACGTCCGAATCCGGGCGGAGAATGCAGCGTTGGGTTACGCCTGAACACTCAGGGGGCGATAGGCCGATTCGTCCACTCACGGTCGGGCCGGCGCGACGAGCGGAACCATCCGCCTGCCGCGCCGGTACCGCCGTCGGTCGGGATGGTGTGGCCGGTGACGAAGGCCGACATGTCGGAAGCCAGGAACAAGATCGTGCGAGCCTGATCCTCGGGCAGTCCCATCCGTCCTACCGGGACCCATTGCGGCCACTGCCGTTGCTCGTCGGCGGACAGCCATTGCGAGTAGGGCACTTGAAGGGATTCCGTGACGTCGGGTGCGATCGCGTTGACCCGCACCCCGTGGCCGCC